>DASYAD010000115.1:0-50189 GCA_036501515.1 Trebonia sp.
CTATGCCCGCTACCTGGCCGCGAAGACGACCGTGGATGACCGGGCCCTCAACCGGCATGTGCTGGCCGCGTTGCGCCGTCTCATGCCCGCGGGTGCGCCGCGGGTGCTGGAGGTCGGCGCCGGACTGGGGACGATGGTGGCCCGTCTGCTGGACTGGGGCGTGGTCGGCGCCGGCGAGTACATCCTGCTGGATACGGATCGGTCGCTGCTGGATGATTCTCGCCGGTGGCTGCGCGACTGGGCGGCCGCGCGGTGCCTGCCCAGCGACCTGCTGCCTGACGGGCTGCAGGTCGGTGACCTGCGGGTGCGCCTGGTGCACGCCGAGCTTGGCGGCTACCTGGAGACCGGTCACGGGGCGCTGGCCGATGTGCTGATCGCCAACGCCGTGCTGGACCTGGTGGACGTGCCGGCCATCCTGCCCGGACTGTTGCGGTTGCTGGTCCCCGGCGGCGTCTACTGGTTCACGATCAACTACGACGGCGAGAGCATCTTCGTGCCCGGCCATCCCCACGACGACCTGGTCATGCAGGCCTACCACCGCGACATGGACGAGCGCGTACGCTACGGCCGGCCTGCCGGCGCAAGCAGAACAGGCCGCCAGCTGTTCCACCAGCTGCGCGCTGCGGGGGCGCCCGCGCTGGCCGCGGGCTCGTCGGACTGGGTCGTAAGCGCCGGCCCTGACGGGAACTACCACGACGACGAGGCTCACTTCCTGCGCAGCATCCTGAGCACGATCCGGGACGCGCTGCGGAGCCGCCAGGACTGGGTGGGCCCGGCGGACCTGGCCGGCTGGCTGGCTGTGCGGAGGAAGCAACTGGCTGCGGGCGAGCTGGTCTACGTCGCCCACCAGCTCGATTTCACGGGCCGCTCGCCTGGCTAGCCCCACCGTGCCGCTCGGTAAGTCCGCGGTGCCGCGGTGCGCCGGACCCGTAGGCCGGTCCGGTTCGGCGGCGCGCTCGAGACTCCGCGACAGCAGATCATGCCCGCCGCGCCGGGCCTTGACGGTCAGGTAGGCGGCGTTGGTCGCGTTAAGGTGCAGTGCGGTGGGGACCTGCCTGGCAATCGTGATGCCCAGGCGGGCCAGCACCGGTGAGGCATTCACTGTGCAGGCGCACCAGCGGCAGGCGGGCCGTGGCGGGCCGGCCGAGTTCGAGTGCCACGTGGTGCTGCGCGTCCGCCAGGTCGGTGAAGGTGACGACCGTGGCCGTGGTTGAGTAGCCGTCGGCAAAGCGCAGCGGGACCCGAACACGCCGCCGTATCGCTGCCGCCTGGACCGCCCGGGTCACGGGACGAGCCGTCCGGCCTCGCGCCAGGCCGGATGCCTCGTCAGCGGCGCCGGATCAGGTCCGCTCCGCTCAGCCGGGCATTCCCGGCCGCGACGGCGGCGAACGCCGTCCTTCAGCAGCAGGCCCGCGCCCGGGGTGACCGCGGCCAGCATGAGCACCGCGTAGAGGGTGGAGACCGTGACCCCGCTGGCCGCGCCGAGCCCGGCTGCGGCGAAGGCCCAGGCGGCAGCACCCTCCCGCGGCCCCCATCCGCCGATACTCAACGGGATTCCCGCGGCAATCTGGATAACCATCAGCAGCGCGATCAGCTCGCCCAGGGATGCCGTGCAGCCAGCCATCCGGGCCGCGATGACGAACACCGCCGTGTGCCCGGCGACAACCAGCACCGACGCCAGCGTGAGACGCGGCCACACGCCCCCGACCAGCAGACCACGGCGCAGGTCAGTGGCAACCGCCCGGGCGGCACGGGCCGGCCGCGACCGGCCGAGACGAGCGGCGACACCCACGACCAGCACGGCGCACCCGACTACGCCCGCAATACCTGCCAGAACGTAGGGCAGCGCGGGCCGGGCCGGCGAGGGCAGGGTCAGCAGGACGACGGCGGTCGCTACGGCCTGGACGACCTGACCGCACAGCCGTTCCCACCCCACCGCGCGCACCCCCCGTGCGACGTCTCCGGCGCGCCGGCCTTGCGTCACCGCCCGGTGCACGTCGCCGAGAACTCCGCCAGGGAGCACGGAGTTGAGGAACAGGGAACGGTAGTAGGCACCCATCGCGCGGGACAGGCCGATGTCAGCGCCGAGCGCGCGGGCCACAACCTGCCATCGCCAGGCCGAAAACATCGTGGTCAGGGCGGTAAGCGCGGCGGCCGCCGCCACCCCCTGCCAGGTGACCGCGCGCACCCCGTCCTCGAACGGCGCCGCGCCCAGCTCCCGCCAGAGAAACCACAGCACGGTGACGCCAGCCGCCAGACGCAGCAACGACGGGCCGAAACGACGGACGGCCGGACGGATCCGGGCCGGAAGTGAGTACAAAGACGTCACACCTGGTATGCGGGCCGATTTGGCACCTAGTCTGTCCGGCCGCGGAGCAAGTCAAACGGGACCCCGGACATGGAGCACGGGTGGCCGTTGCCCACTGAGGGTGACAGAATTACTGCAGATGGTCACGAAAAGGAGGTACGATGCCCACCATTCAGCCGCCGGAAGTTCGGCCCGCGGACAAACCCCCGGGCAGAGTGCCGCCGCCCAGCATCCGGCTCGCGGCGCTCCTGGGGACGCTCGCAACCGCCGCCCTGCTCGGCGTCGTGTCCGCTACCGCCGGCCTGGGCGCCGTCGGCTGGATCACTGGCCTGGTCACCGGTTCGGCGGCGGCCGCGCTGGTTGTCACCGCCCGGAGGAGGAGCGACCAGCCGGCGATACACCCGGCCGACTGGGTCACCCTGACCAGGATGCTGCTGATCGCCGGGGTCACGGCCCTGGTCGCCGACTCGTTCAGCCGGCCGGTGTCGATCCCGGCGCTGGTCACCCTGTCTGCCGTCGCGCTCGCGCTCGACGCGGTAGACGGTCCGGTGGCGCGGCGGACCGGCACCGCCACCCCGCTTGGCGCCCGCATCGACGGCGAGGCCGACGCGTTTCTCATCCTGGTGCTCAGCGTCGCCGTGTCCCAGGACTACGGCGGCTGGGTGCTGGCCGTCGGCGCTGCCCGCTACGTGTTCCTGCTGGCGGGCTGGCTGATCCCGTGGCTGGCCGCGCCGTTGCCGCCCCGGTACTGGGGCAAGGTCGTGGCCGCGGTCACGGGCATCGTGCTTACCGTCGCCGCATCAGGACTGCTCGACCGGGTCACCGGAATGATCGCGGTGGCCGTCGCATTGCTGCTGCTAGCCGAGTCGTTCGGCCGCAACGCAGGCTGGCTTTACCGCGCCGGCGCCGGCCCGCGCGCCCGCGTGGCAGTGCGGTTCACCATCGCCGCGCTTGCGCTCGCGCTCCTCTGGTTCACCCTGTTGCTGCCTGACCGGATTTACCAGTTCTCCTTCGATGCTTTTGTCCGCGTCCCGGTAGAACTGCTCGTCTTGGTCGCCGTGGCGCTGGTGCTGCCGACCTGGCCGCGACGCATCGTCGCCACTGTCGCCGGGATCCTCTTCGGCCTGCTCATCGTCGCCAAGTTCCTCAACATGGGGTACTACGACTTGCTTGACCGGGCGTTCAACCCGGTGACCGACTGGAGCGAGATCGCCCAGGCTAGGGGCGTACTGCAGGACGCGATCGGTGCCAGGCTCACCAACGTCGCGGCCATTGTGCTCGTGATCGGCCTCGCCCTGATTCTCGGTGCGATCATCGCGGCAGCGCTGCACATCACCGCTGTTGCCGCCCGCCACCGCCGGGGTACCGTTCGCGGCCTTGCCGCTCTCAGCGCCGCCTGGGGGCTGTCCGCGGTCCTGTCACTGCAGCTCATCCCGGGGTCTCCGGTCGCCTCAGCCAGCGAAACGGGGCTGGCCGTCGCGCAGGTGCGCCTCACCCAGTCAGCGCTCGCCGACCCGCGTATCTTCGGGCAGGCTATCCACAGCCGCGACCCTGAGGCCGCCATCCCCGTTTCCGACCTGCTGACCGGGCTGCGCGGCAAGGATGTCCTCATCGTCTTCGTCGAAAGCTACGGGCAGGTGGCCGTCAGGGGCACGACGTTCTCACCGGGGGTCGACGCCGTCCTGCGCCGGCAGGAGGGCATGCTGGACCGCGCCGGCTGGTCCACGCAGAGCGCCTGGGAAGGCTCCCCGACCTCCGGCGGTGTCAGCTGGCTCGCCCACTCCACCGTGCAGTCAGGGCTGTGGGTTAACAGCCAGCAGCGGTACAACGAACTGCTCGCCAGCCAGCGGTTCACTCTCAGTGACGCCTTCGACAAGGCGGGGTGGCACACGGTCGCTGACGACCCGTCGGACAACACGACCTGGACACCCGGCACGACCTTCTATCACTACGCCCAGACCTACAACCGGCTTAACGTCGGCTACCGCGGCCCGAGCTTCAGCTACTCGGCCATGCCCGACCAGTACACCCTGGGCGAGTTCCAGCGGCTTGAGCTCACTCCCGGCCACAAGCCCGTGATGGCCGAGATCGACACGACCTCCTCGCACACCCCCTGGGTCCCGCTGCCGTCGATGGTGCCCTGGAACCAGGTCGGCAACGGCTCGGTATTCCGCGCCCAGCGGGGGTCGGCCCAAGAGGTGGCCCGGGTATGGAGCAATACCAGCACGGTGCGCCAGTTCTACGGGCAGTCGATCCAGTACGCGATGACCGCTCTTACGTCATGGGTCACCGAGCTGAACGACCCGAACCTGGTGCTCATCCTGCTGGGCGACCACCAGCCCCACAGCACCGTCAGCGGCAACACGCCCAACAACAAGGTGCCGATCTCGATCATCACCAGGGCCCCGTCGGTTCTCAGGCAGATGTCCTCCTGGCACTGGCAGAACGGGCTGCTGCCTTCTCCCAGCGCTCCGTTCGAGCCCATGGACGCCTTCCGCGACCAGTTCCTCAACACCTTCAGCAGCAAGTCCCCGGCCGGGGATGCGCCGGCTCAGCGCTCCGCCGCAACCAGGACTGCCGCGGTCAGCGGAACCCCGGGGCGGTGACAGCGATGACACTGGGCTGGGACAACCCCACGGCAGCTCCCACCACCACCATTCTGCTAAGGCACGGTGATACCCGGCTGTCACCAGAACACCGCTTCAGCGGACAGTGTGACCTCCCGCTCAGCCCCAGCGGAGCCCGGCAGGCCAAGGCGGCCGCCTGCCGCCTGGCTGCTGGTGCCCCGGTCGACGCCGTGGTCAGTTCCCCATTGCGGCGTGCTGTCGATACCGCCGCCATCGCGGCCGCCGAGCTTGGCCTGACGACAGTCATCGACGATGATCTCAGTGAAACCGACTTCGGTGACTGGGACGGCTTCACCCTGGCCGAAATCCAGCAGCGATGGCCCGCGGCCGTGGCACTCTGGCGGCGCGACCCCGAACAGTCACCGCCGGGCGGGGAGAGCTTCGCCGACGTCGCACAGCGGGTAAACCGGGCCTGTGACCGGCTCCTGCGGGATCACAGCGGTCAGACCGTCCTGGTGGTGAGTCACATCAGCCCGATCAAGATCTTGCTGTGCCGGGCTCTGGGCGTCCCGCTCGACACCATTTACCGGCTGTATCTCGGCTCCGCCTGCATCAACGAGATCCAGTGGCACGGCCGCGAATTTGCCGCCGTCCACTGTGTCAATGACACCAGCCACCTTGCCTGACTCAGCGATTCAGCCAGCGAGCCGGGCGCGGTATCCGCCGAACGCGACCGCCGTCTCCCACACCCGTACCGCCAAGGTCTCGCCGCCCGCGGCGAGGACGGCGGGTGAAAGAGTGTCGTGCACCCAGCGGGCGAACACCTCGACAGTGACCGCCTCGGCCTCAGCCGGGCGTATCTCCTCCAGGTTGCGGCCATCGACCCGGCTGGTCAGCTCGGTGAGCGCCGCTTCAAGAACATCCAGATCACAGACCATGCCCCGCTCATCGAGCTGCTCGCGGTCCACGACGACCTCAATCCGGTAGTCATGATCATGGAGTTGCCCCTCAGGCCCGGGTAGTCCCGGCATGATGTGGAAAGCGCGGACACTACGGCTCAGCCCGACTTCACAGGTCACCGGCGGCGCTCCTGTCGTAGTTGAGAACGGCATGCATCAGCCCGGGTCTCCCCTGGTCCACGGCTCGGAACGCCTCAGCGGCGTCACCAAAGTCAAAGACGTGCGTGCACAGCTCCGCCAACGGCAGCTCGGGCAGCAGCTCGACGGTCTCCTGGCGGCGCCGGGACCGGCTCCAGGTCCCGGACAACCGGGCCGGCACTGTGGAGACCTGCGTGCTGCGGATCGTCAGACGCCGCCGGTGGAAGGCACCGCCCAGCGGCAGCACCACGGGCTTGGTACCGACCCACGACGCGACCAGCAGGGTTCCCTCGTGGGCCAGCATGTCCAGCGCCAGCGCGGGCGCATCCGGGTTACCGCTCGCGTCAATGACCAGCGGGACCTTCTCGTTCGCCAGTTCCGCCGGCGCTGCGGTGGTGACGCCGAGGCTGCTGGCGACGGCGCGCCGCCACTCCTGCGGCTCGGCAATCAGCGCTCTCCACCCGGAGCGCTGCAACAGCAGGCCGGTCAGCAGCCCGAGCACGCCGGCGCCGAGCACGACGACCCGGTCGCGATATCCGGTCCCCGCGTCCAGCGTCACCTGCAGCGCCGTCTCGACCAACGGCAGCAAGGTCGCGGACGCGGGATCGATTCCAGGGAGCGGAATCAGTTCGCTGGCCCGCGCCGCAAATATGTCCTGGTGCGGATGGAACGCGAAAACCGCCTGCCCGGAGTCCGCTACTTCGCCGACACACGCGTACCCGTAGGCGAAGGGATAGGAGAAGGTACCGCCAAGCGCGTCGATCGTGTCGTCCAGCGCCAGCTCGGCTGGGACCTCGCCACGGTACACCAGCCGTTCGGTGCCGCTGCTGATACCGGAGCACACGGTGCGGACAAGGACCTCGCCGGCCGCAGGCCGCGGCGTGGGCACTTCCCTGATCTCCACACAGCGCGGCGCGGTATGAAATAGCGCGCGGGCAGGCACGCAGCTCATTTACCCCGCCATCAACCGTGGTTAACTTTTCTCCCAACCTTCCGGGATCGAGCGGCGCGTCCCAGACCCGCGGTTATCGGGAAAGCTCATCCAGGACCGGTCCCCGGAAAGTGTGCACGAGGGCCCGGGCACGGTCCAGCTTCCCGGCGCAGACCCACAGGAATGCGGCCTCGGCGCACACAACCGTGACACCTTCGGCCGATGCGAACGCCTCAGCCTCGGCCGCCACGGCAGCGCAGGTATCGGTATCGCCGCACTGCGCTGCGGAGTAGCCGTCCATCGCCTTGAGCACCATCCAGGAATCCGCGAGGGACGCCTGTTGGGCGGCCTTCGCGGGGCGCCGGCGCTCGACGATGCTGTCCCCCATCACGTCGGCCCGGATCATCTCACGGCAGTACCAGCGCTGGCCCTCGTTGTCCCAGCGCTCCTCGAACTCGATCGTGAACCCGCGGCCGGTATGCTCGACGCGCTCCACCCGCGCCTTCCCGGGGCAGGGATGGCCCTCGGCCCGGATGGCGAGGACCTCCTCGGCACTCGCGGCCTGGACCCGCCACTGCGGCAGCGACAAGTCGCAGAAGACATCGGGCGCAAACAGGCCGGCCGGGGCAGACCCGGTCTCCAGCCACCTGATCAGGCCCGCCACGGCCGCGCTCGTGTCTCGCCGGCCTCGCCCCGCCGTCGTCATGCCGGTCATGCCGGTCATGCCGGTCATGCCGGCGCGAATCTCCGCGCTCATGCCGGGGCTCCCGATCCGGCCAGGTTCTTCTGGACCACCGCCATGGTCGCCTCGAACTCAGCCGCGGCTTGGCGCGTCACGGCCGCCGACCAGTGCGGAGACCACGCCGCTAGCGCAGCGGGACCGAGAGGTCGAACGCAGGTGCGTCAGGGCCGGCGGTGCGCGGGTCGGCGAACAGCACCTGCCGGGGCGGGGCGGCGGGCTGCCGGCCGTTGTCCCGCAGCCACGCCTCGAGCGCGTCGAGCGCGGGGGCGACACCGGGCCAGGTCATGTCCCTGGCGGGCAGCCGGATGAACGCCTCGTCGTGCGCTGCCTCGGTCCGCGAGGCCAGGTGGCCCGCGCCCGCCACCGCGCCCGGTGCGCTCCCGTCCGGCACGGCCCGGCCCGCCGGAATGGCGCCTGCCGCCTCGCCGGCGACCGCGCGGCAGAGCTCAAGCGGGCCGTCACTGTCCTCGCTGACCTCGCCGTAGTAGACCACGAAGGGGCAGCCCGCGATCCCCTCGATTCCAGGTCCCGCCGACCGGAGCCGCGCGAACGCGTCAGCGAAGAACTCGTCGGTCTCGTCCAGGTGCACGTGCCTGGTGACGGAGACCAGCGTGCGACCAGGGATGGACCGGGTCTTGATGTCGTAGCTGTTCATGGCCTCTCCTCTGAGAGTCGCCTGGATGTACCCGACCAGCGCCCGGCGCTGCGCGGTGACCGACTCGGCTTGCGCCCAGTACGCGCCCAGGACCTCGGCCGCCTCGTCGGGCGGCCGACTCACCAGGCCGGCGATGACCGGCAGGGGCATGTCGATCCGCCGCAGCAGCGCGATCAGCCGCGCGTGGCCGACCTGGTCCGCGCGGTAGCGCCGGTACCCGGTGGCCGGGTCGGTCAGCGCCGGCGTGAGCAGCCCGAGCCGGTCATACAGCCGCAGTGCCTTAGGCGACAGCCGGGTCCTGCCGGCGAACTCGCCGATCGTCATCAGGTCCATCGGTCTCCTCCAGGACCGGGCCCGCTGCCCGGCCCCATGAGCGTGCGCTATGTCCCAAGGTCAAGGTCAAGCGCAGTGCACCCGCATGCGGCATGCGGCATGCGGGTCATCCCGGCCGGCCTACGGCTCATTCCAGAAGGGAGGCCACTGCCCCGGCGGCACCCGCCACCGCCGCGCCGCCTGCCGCCGCGGCGATCAGCCACCGGGTCGCCTTCGGAAGCCGGGGCCAGGCCGCCACCGTCACGGCCGCGTCCAGGGCATCGGACAGCGCTCCCGCGGCATACCAGGCGGCAGCCGACCGGGAATCCGATGACGCCTTCCCCTGCGCGGCGAGCGCGCCGAGACCGAGCACCAGGTCGCGCGCGCCGAGCGCGCGCCCGAATACCTGCGCGCCCAGCTCATCCGCGGATGCACCCACCCAGGGCCGTCCCGGCACCGAGGGCCGGACCAGCGCCGCCACGCCGAGCCCAACCCGGCCGGCCGCTACCGCCACGGCCGCGTACCGCGATAGCCGGAGAACGTCCGCCGGTGCCGTGCGCCTCTTGCTGTCATCCACCATGAGGGCATTCTCCCCCCGCGCCCGGGCAGATTCCGGCCGCCCCGGACCCGGTGCACCCCCCGGATCTCATGTCCGCGCGGAGGTGCATTTCGCGATCACCGGGTAAGTGGCGTAGGCCAGCCGGCTTGGCCTGGTTGATACGTACTTTTGAGTTAGGGGGTTGGCGACGTGTCAGTGACTGATTCCGCTGCTCCTCCGCTGGCACCTGCGGGCAAGGTGCGGATCGTGTGCGCGGACGGGACCGTCAAGGTTGACCCGGACGTGGCGGCACTCACTGCGGTGATGAGACAGCCGCCTCCGTTCTGGCTCGATTTCTCCGATGTCGTTGGTCCTGACCTGGCCAGCTGGCTGGAGCGCGCCCTGGGCGTGCACCCGCTGGTCATCGAAGACGCCCAGCAGTTCGGCGAACTGCCGAAGATCGAGGTGTTCGACGATTACATCGCGGTCGTGCTCTACGGTCCCGGGCGAGGGGCGAGCCTGGACCAGCTGGCGCCGCCCGGCGGACCGGCCGACGCACCAGTCGACGTGAGTTCTCTCGACGCCCTGGGTGAAGTGCACTGCATCGTCTCCGAGCGGTGCATCGTCACCGTGCACCGCGGTGACTGCCCGGCGATCGAGGCGACCGCCGGCCGGGACACGATCCAGGAGGCACTGTCGGCCGGCCCCGCGGCCGTGTTCTACCGGATCGCCGACGCCCTGACGGACAGCTTCTTTCCCATCCTCGAAGACCTCGACGACCGTCTCGACTCCCTGCAGGCCGAGGTCATCCGGGCGCCGCGCAGCCGTCAGCTGACCGAGCTAGCCGGCTACCGGGTCATGCTCACCCCGCTGCACAAGGTCCTGGTGCCGCAGACGGACATCTTCGCGTCCCTTTCCTCGGGCAAGGTCCGCGTTCCGGGCGCCGGCGACGACCGGCTTCCCTACCTGCGGGACATCTACGACCACCTGAACAAACTCGCCGACCTGACCGATTCCTACCGCGACCTCATCGCCGGTACCGCCAACGCTTACACGTCCGTGGTGTCGAACCAGCAGAACGCGGTGATGAAGCAGCTCACGGTCATCTCAACCGTCTTCCTGCCGCTCTCGTTCCTGACCGGGTTCTTCGGGCAGAACTTCGGCGCCCTGGTCGGCCACATCGGGAGCTGGTCCGCGTTTCTGATCTTCGGCATCGGCAGCGAAGTCATCGCCGCTGTCCTGCTCTACCTGTTCTTCAGAAGCAGGGGCTGGCTCAAGCCCTGAGGCCAAGCCGCAGCACGGCCACCGGGGCACCGGCGGCCCCGTGGCCGGCCCGGGAGAACCTGGCGACGGCAGTGCCGAAGAGGGCTGCCTCCACAACGTGGTCACGGCCGCCGGTCTGCTCCGGGCAGTCACGTTGGCGGACTTGCATCTCAAGGCCTGCGACCACCACCCCCTCGGCACCGAACCGCTGAACGTCTGACTCCAGCTGACGCCTGGCGTCACGCCGCACCGCGTTGACGAGCCGAGTCCAGCCGGCCACCTCTGTGTTGCCTGACCAGCGGCGTGTCTGCCGGAACGTCCGCCAGTCGTCATGGCACGCGCCCATCGCGCAGCCGAGCACGAATCCCGCCGGGACCCAGCCCTTCATGATCAGCTTGGCGAAATCCTGCCCGGACAAGCCGGACGTGAAGGGCGCCCGCTGGCCCGGCTTGGCGCCTCGCGCCCGCACCGCGGTGCCGATGGCGGTGAACTCGTGCCCGCCGAGCGGATACGGCCCTCTGGTCAGCCTGAGGCCCACCACTCCGTCCGCGCCAAGCGCGGAACATTCGGCTGACATCCGGTCCATGGCCGTGCGGCGGGCCGCATCCATGGCCTGCACCAGCGGACTGAGCGCATCCAGGCCGGCGCGCTCCGGCGCCCGCGTCGCCGGACTGGCCGCCTCCGCCTCCGCCTCCGCCTCCGTCGACGATGCCATGACGCCGGGACAGTGGTACTCGCTCCCGTAGGGGACACCAAAGACGGCCGCACCGAATACCTGGCCGACCGGCTCGAAGCCAACGCCGCGGATCGCGGCGAACTCATCCGCGGTCAGCGCGGACCCCCACGTGCCGCCGACCGGAATGCCACCATCCGGGCTGGTCCCCGTGGTTACCGTTTGAAGTCCATCTCCTTCCCCCGGCCGGAGGTCCGTGACAAGGTCAGGCAGCGGACCACGGATCGATAATGTCCACGCCGGTCTCCAGGAAATCCTTGACGTTCCGGGTTGCCAAGGCAGCATCGTGTGCCCGGCAGATAGCTGCGATCTGTGCGTCGAAGCCCTCGATGGGCAGGCCAAGACTGGCACGCCGGGCCATCACCGAACCGAGCAACGTAGCCGCCCGGACATCAAATGGCTGGACGAGCTGGCCGAAAGCGGCGAAAAGGTCCGTTGCGGCAGAGAGTAGGGCAGCTTTGCGCTGCCCGTCCGGCAGGCGTTCGATGCCATGGCCAATCTCAGCGACCGTGATCGCCGTCGTGCCCAGCTCGTCCGCCCGCCACTTGCTAACCCACTGCCGCACGCGGACATCTGGCTCAGGCCGCATCAGCTCGGACAGCACGCTGGTGTCAAGGATTATCATCGGCAAACTCAACGGCTCTCGGTGCGGCGGCTCGCGGTGGCAGGTCGAGATCGACCCCGCCAAGCGCGCCGAAGCGGTCCATGACCGCTTGGGCAAAATTGGGGCCCTCGTCCGGTTCGCGAACCGCGTCGACGAGGATCGCGCGGACTTCGGCCTCCATTGACCTGCCGTGCCGCGCAGCGCGAACGCGAAGCAGCTCCAGGATCCGGTCATCGAGGTTCCTAATGCTCATAGCCGCCACAGACACCGCCCCTTCTGCTATCAATGCTGGCACGTAAGGGCGACGACATTCTTGGCTCAGGCGGTGCCGGCAGCGCGCTGACCGCGGCGGACGCCGGCCAGGTCGGCGAACTGGGCCGCCAGCGACTCGGCGTACGCCCCCAGGAAGCGCAGGTAGGCGTCAGGGCTGACATCGAAGCTCACCGAGACCAGGCTACCCGCGGCGCGGGCGGCCCGGCGGCGGCCGGAGGCCGCACGTGGCCGAGCTCGAGCTGGACATGGACGACGAGCAGGTCGGCGCCGAAGACGCGGACGTTGACGGCGTTCAGCGCGCGCAGCGGGTGCCAGGCGATGATCTGCCGCTGGCGGGCCAGCGGGTCCTCGCCGGGGCGGACGGTGGCGATTCCGTCCACCCAGCGGTGGCGCAGGCCGAGCCGGAGCTGGACCCGGACCCGGGGGTCGTGCTGGATGTTGTGCACCCAGCCGGCCCGGCGGCCGTGCTCGGCGATGATCCAGAACTGGTCGCCCTTGCGGCCGTTGCCGACGGGGTTTCTGCGGAGCTTGCCGGAGACGCGTCCCCTGGTTTCCAGGATCGCCACACCGTACGGGTTGACGCCGACGAGGAACAGCAGCCGGAACAGCGGGTTGAGCAGGTAGCGCTGCAGGTTTCTGATCACCAGGACCTTGGCCCGGCGGCTGCAGATCGTGAGCACGAGCAGGGCGACGTAGAGGCCGCTCTGCACCAGAGCGGACAGCAGGCTGCCGCCGGGCAGGAACTCGTACTCCAACCAGACGAGGGCGGCGGCGGCGACCGTGCCGGCGATCAGGCCGCGCGGCACCGTGAAGCGGCGCCTGGGGCCGCCGGCGGTGATCACAGGACTAGGCGGGACGGAGCGGACAGTCACGGTGGACTCCTTTGGTGCGGTGCCGGCCGGCCGGCGTCGTGGCGGCCGCCGTTCAATAGCACGACCATATTAATATCTTCATGCTAATACGATGATGCTAGTACCGCAATGCTAAATTGACGGCATGCCCAAGGAGGTCGACCACGACGCCCGCCGCCGGGAGCTTGCCGACGCCGCCTGCCGGGTCATCGCCCGTCACGGTCCTGCCGGGACGACCCTGGCCCATGTGGCCGAGGAGTCAGGCTGGTCGATCGGCTCGATCCGGTACTACTTCCCGAACAAGGACGAGCTGGTCGCGTCCGCCCTCTGGCGCGTCGGGGAACGCGTTGACGACCGGATCCGGCGCCGCACCGGCCAGGGAATGACGATGAGCGACCTGCGCGCGGCCGCCGTTGAACTGCTGCCGCTCGATGCCGGCCGACGCGAGGAGGCCCTGGTTTACCTCGCCTTCCAGGCGCAGGCGGCGGTCGTGCCGGCACTCGCCGATGCGTCGGAGGACGCGGCGCAACGGCTGCAGGAGCCGCTCGCCGCCCGCATCGATTACCTGGTGCGCACGGGAGAGCTGCCTCAGCACCTGCGCGTTGAGCACGAGGCGGCACGCCTCCGGCTGCTGCTCGACGGGCTGCGGCTGCAGCTCCTCACGATCCCCCGGCACACCACCCCCAGCTGGGCCATGGCCGCGCTGGACGATCATCTAACCGCCCTCGCCGCCGGCGGGTCTCATGGCGGCAACCTGTGCCCGGCTGATGAAATTGATGCGGACTTTTCGGGTTAGGGGCGGGTCATTGTCAGTCACTGGTTCGGCGGCTACCGCGGCGGCGCCGTCGCTTTCCTCCGGCAGGATCCGGGTGCCTGGCGCCGGCGACGACCAGCTGCCCTACCTGCGGGACATCTACGATCACGTGAAGAAGCTGTCCAACCTGACCGATTCCTACCGCGACCAGGTCGTCGGCACCGCCGACTCCTACTCGTCGGTGGTCTCCAACCAGCTCAACGTGGTGATGAAGCAGCTCGCGATCATCTCCACCGTCTTCCTGCCGCTGACGTTCCTGACCGGCTCCTTCGGGCAGAATTTCAGCGCGCTGATCGCGCACATGACCGGCTGGCCCGCGTTCCTGATCCTCGGCGTCGGCACCGAGGTCGTCGCCAGCGCCTGGCTCTACCTGGTGTTCCGCCGCCGGGGCTGGATCAGGTCCTGACCGGGCTCCGTGTCTCGCTGCCCTGACCGGATCGGTCCGGTGCGGGACTTGATCCTGCCTTACGCGCGCGACCGCCCGGCCGCATGCTTGCATCATGACTCGCGCTCTTCTCGTCATTGACGTTCAGGAATCGTTCCGGCAGCGCCCGCTGTGGGCGGCCATCTCCAACCCCGGCATCGCCGAGGACGTCGCCCGCCTGGTCGACGGCGCCCGGGCCAACGGCGACCTGGTCGTGTGGGTGCTGCATTCAGAACCGGGCTCTGGCACCACGTTCGACCCGGCCAGCGGCCACGTCCGCTACCTCGACCCGCTGAAGCCGGAGGCTGGCGAACCTCAGCTCACCAAGACCTCGCACAACGCGTTTACCACGACGAACCTCCAGCAGCTGCTCACCCAGCACGGGATCACCGAGCTCATCGTGTGCGGCATGCGAACCGAGCAATGCTGCGAGACGACCGCGCGGATCGGCTTCGACCTCGGTTACCAGGTCACGTTCGTCACCGAGGCGACCGCCACCAACCCGATCGCGCACCGGGACGCGCCCGCCGATCAGTCGGTCGAGCAGCTGCTCGCCGACCCGCGCACGCTGCCGGCCAGCGCCGTCACTGAGCGGACCGAGTACGCGCTCGCCGGGCGGTTCGCGACGATCGCCACGATCGCGGAGGCGACCGGCCAGCCGGCCACCGCCGGGTTCGACCGTCGCGCCAGCTGAGCCGGCCGAATCGCCCGCTATGCTGACCAGATCGTGACCAAGGTCGTCTTCCTGCTCGTCCCCGGAGTGCACCTGCTTGACCTGGCGGGGCCGGCCCAGGCGTTCGGCACCGCCGCCGACCTCGGCTGCGGCTACGAGCTGGCTTACGTCGCCGGGCAGGAAGACGTTCCGACGGCCCAGGGCGTCACCGTCAAGGCAGCGACCTGCTGGCCCGCGCTCGCCAGGGGCGATCTCGTCATCGTGCCCGGCTGGCGGGTCGGCCCGGCGATCGCGGGCAGCGGGCCACTGGACGACGAGGCCCTCGAAGCGCTCGCCGCTCATCACGCCCGTGGCGGCACTGTCGCCAGCGTCTGCGCCGGGGCCGATGCCCTGGGCCGGGCCGGCCTGCTCGACGGCCGGCGCTGCACCACCCACCATGACATCCAGGACGAGCTCGCCCGCCGCTATCCAAGGGCGACGGTCGTGCGTGACGTGCTCTACGTTATTGACGGCCGGGTCGCCACCTCGGCCGGGATCGCCAGCGGCATCGACTTGGCGCTGCACCTGATCGCCGTGCGGGACGGTCCGTCCGTGGCGGCGCGGGTCGCCCGCGAGATGGTCGTCTACGCTCGCCGCAACGGGGACGATCAGCAGGTCAGCGCCATGCTGCGGCACCGTAGCCACCTCAGCGACACCGTGCACAGGGCGCAGGACCACATCGAGGCGCGGTTCGCCGATCCGCTGCCGCTCGGCGCCATCGCCAGCAGCTGCGACGTCAGCGAACGGACGCTGACCCGCCGGTTCACCGAGGCAACCGGCCTGACCCCGTTGCGGTACCAGCAGCTGCTGAGACTGGAGCGGGCCGAGCACCTGATCAGGAACGGCAGCACGGTCGAGGCGGCCGCCCGTACCGTTGGTTTCCAAGACGCCCGGATGCTGCGCCGGCTCCGCGCCCGGTTACCGCGAGGCGCTGACCTGGCGGAGCAGTTTCTCGTTGGGCTCGGTGGTCTTGTCGAGCAGCAGCTCGAGGGCATGCTGGCTGTCCAGGGCAGCGAGCGCCCGGCGCAGGCTGACCACCGCGGCGTGCTCGGCCGGTTCCATCAGCAGTTCCTCGCGGCGGGTACCGGACGGCACCGCATCGATCGCCGGGAAGAGCCGCTTCTCTGCCAGGTCGCGGCGCAGCCGCAGTTCCATGTTCCCGGTGCCCTTGAACTCCTCGAACAGGACGCTGTCGAGCTGGGAGCCGGTGTCGACAAGGACGCTGGACAGAATCGTCAGCGAGCCGCCTTCTTCCAGGCAGCGGGCCGCGCCGAGGAACCGGCGGGGCGGCTCGAGCGCGGAGGCGGCCACGCCGCCGGACAGGGTGCGGCCGCCGGCGGGGGCGGCCAGGTTGTAGGCCCGGCCGAGCCGGGTGAGCGAGTCGAGCGCGACTACCACGTCCGCGCCGGCCTCGGCTAGCCGCTTGGCCCGTTCGATGGCCAGCTCGGCGGCGCGGATGTGGTCGGCGGGCGACTGGTCGAAGGTGGATGAGATGACCTCGCCGCGGACCGAGCGGCGCAGGTCGGTGACCTCTTCCGGTCGTTCGCCGACCAGGATGAGCATGAGGTGCACTTCGGGGTGAGCGCGGGCGATCGCGTTGGCGATCGTCTTGAGCACCGTGGTCTTGCCGGCCTTGGGCGGGGCGACGATCAGGCCGCGCTGGCCCTTGCCGACGGGCGCGATCAGATCGATGATCCGCGCGGCGGGCGACGGGTCGCCGTCTTCAAGCCGCAGCCGCTCGGTGGGGTACACGGGAGTGAGGTCATCGAAGCGGGGGCGGCGCCGTGCCTCGTCCGGATCCATGCCGGTGACGCTCTCGACGCCGGCCAGGGTGCCGCCGGCCGGGCCGCGGCGGGTGCCCGGCTTGCCGGTGGCTGGCGTGCTCGAATCCGGCTTGCCGTTACCCGGTCTGCCGGCGCCCGGCTTGCCCGCGGTCACCGTGACGGTGCCGTGGACCTGGTCTCCTGAGCGCAGTCCGTACTGGCGGACCTGGGCGGCGCTGAGGGGGATGTCGTCGGGGGAACGACGGTAGCCCGCCGTTCGCAGGTGGCCCCGCCCGTCGGTGATGTCGGCGATACCGGACACCGCGACGAGGCCCTGTTGTTTGGATGGCTGAGTTTCTTCCGCGATTGCGGTCATGGGGTTCTCCTCTCGGGGAGAGTGAATGCGCGCAGGCCAAATAAAGCCATTGGCAGCTGCTGCGGGTAAGCGCAAGGTTACTGTTGAGCTGCGCTGATGCCTGCCTATGCCAGCACCTGGCTACGAAAATCGCCCGGGCGCAATGAAGGATGTTGAAGGCGCTCGCCAGAAGGAGCGCTTTGAAAGCCTGCCGGGCCACTCAGATGGGCACCGGAGCTATTAGGGCAACTATAACGTGGAACGCCGGCGAGCGCCAGTCTCATTCCCCGCACCCGCCCCGAACCGGTCCCGTCGCGCTGGAACACCGGCCCCGGCGGACTTCCAGACGCAGGCCGCCGGGTGGTGGCGCGGCCGCCAGCCAGGCTGAGAGGCGGCCGGCGGGGTTCGCCTGGTGCTGTGACCCCCTTTTTTGGGTCATGACACGGCGGCCAGCCGAAAGTACCGTTATTAACGAATGAGGGCCGAGGACGGGCGTTTCCTGCTCCTTAACCGCTGGGGGGGTAGCGGACTAAGGAGGCGTGGGGAGATGTCCGTCCTCGACGGCTCGATAATACAGCTCCATTTTTGTTCGCGAGGCACGTCCGGCAAGAGCGTACTTTTCCCGTACTCGGGCTAGGTATTGCTTGACGGTCTCTTCGCCGATAGACATCCTCAGCGCCACCGATTTCGCCGGCAGGCCGGCGGCGTAGAGCTGCAGGGCACGCCGCTCCTGGTTGCTGAGAGCCGGGCGGTCAACGGCATCGTCGGTGGTGAGGATGTACGCGAGCCGGGGCGAGATCCAGTCGCCGCCGGCGGCGACCTCGGTGATCGCCGCGCGGACCTGCGCGGCGCCCTCGTTCTTGAGCGCGTACCCGCGCGCCCCGGCGCGCATCGCCGCGCGGACGGCGCCAGGACGGTCGGATGCCGAGAGGATCACCACGGCCGGTCCCGCCGCCCGGATGGCGGCCACGTTGTCGCCCACGGTGCTGCCGTCCCCGAGGTCAAGGTCGAGCAGCACCACGTCGGCGTCCCGGCCGTCCCCGGCGAGCAGGACGGCTACGGTCGGCGCGGTGGCGACGACCTCGATGACGCCCTCCCCTGAGCCGACCCAGCCCGCGACGCTGTCCAGGATGATCGGGTGGTCGTCCACCGCTGCGACCGTGATGGCACCGCTCACCCGGCATCCCCGCAGCGCCAGCTGATTTCCAGGCAGCCGCCGTCCTCCGCCGAGCTGACCTCGGCCCGCCAGCGCGCCGCGGCTGGCAAGCCGTCGGCGCACCTGGTCAGGTCGGGCACGCACCGCAGCGGCAGGACGAAGGTCAGGTAGAGCTCGGTGTCATCGCCCGCGGCGATGACCGTGAGCAGCACCTCGTGCGCCGGGAGCTCGCTCAGCACCGCGCCGGCGGCCGCCGCGGCGGCCCGGACGACCGGCGCGGGCGGAGACGCCTGGTCGCCGATTACCTGCACCGTGACCAGCAGGTCGCGCGCGGCGGCGGCGCGGAGCACCGCGCTGAGCCCGGCGACCAGGCCGTCGCGCGGCTGCCAGGCACCCGCCGCTCCCCCGTCCGGCTGCCCGCCGCCGGCGGAGCGCCCGCCAGCCGAATACTCCGCCGTCGAATGCGCCCCCGTCGAATGCGCCCCCGTCGAATGTCCCGCGATCGAATGTCTCAGTGCCGCCGCGTGCCTGGCGCACCGGGCTCTGACGCTGTCGTCGGCGGCGTCGAGGGTGCCGTCGGCGATGGCCCGCAGCAGCGGCAGCGCCTCCTGCTCGAGTACCGCCAGGCGGCCGCGCCGTTCGCTGGTGATCGCCGCTGCCGCCGCCCGCTCGGCCGCCGACCTGCTCGCGAGCGACGCCTGCCGGGCGACCATGGAGACGCGGGTGTCAAGCACCTGGCGCAGCGCGGCGAACAGGATCAGCATGGCCGCGATGATGTACCCGGCCGCCGCGAGCTGGGACAGCCCGACCGGGTTGAGCCCCTGCCCGCGGATGAGCAGCGCCCCGTGGACCGAAAGCACCAGCAGCGCGGCCGGAATCCACACCCGGGCCGGGTTGCTCAGCACCACGAGCACCAGCAGCCAGGCGGTCCCCAAGATAGCCAGGTCAACGCCGCCCGCGGCCGCGCGCGGCCGGTAGACCACGTCGACCGCGGCCACGGCTGATACCGCGATCGCGACCGCGGCCGCCGTTTCTGCGTGGCCGAGGCCGCCGGCCCGCAGCCGCGGCACCAGCCAGGCGCCGGCGCCGAGCACCGCGAGCCAGACCACGACCGCGGCCGCCGGCCTGCGGTAGTCGCCAGGGTTCGCGAGGGCCTGGAGCAGGGACAGGCACGGCAAGATCACCGCGATGGTGCGAACGACGCGGGCCATGCCCCCGTCGACGGCGTCCCGCGCCGCCTGCTGATGGGTTACCACGGCGAATCCGCAGGAACGGGCGCGTGGTCGGCCCTGGCCAGCTGACCTGGACGCTCCGGCGCGGGCCAGCACAGCAAGACCTCGGTTCCCCGCCCTGGCGCCGAACGGACCGTCGCCCGCCCGCCGCATTCCGCGGTGCGCTCCGTGATGGACCGGCGCAGGCCGAGCCGGGCGTGGCCGACGCCGGCGGGGTCGAATCCCTTGCCTGCGTCCCGCACGGTCACCATGACTACGCCGCCCGTGCGGCGGACGGTGACCCAGGCCTCCCCTGTCCGCGCGTGCTCGGCCACGTTGGCCAGCGCCTCGCGCGCGGCGGCGGAGATCGCGGCGACCACCGGCGCGGGAACGGCGGGCAGGCCCGCGCCACCGTCACCCGCATCAGCACCGGCACCGGCACCGGCACCGGCACCGGCATCGAAGTGAACGGTCAGTCCCCTGGCCCGCATGCCGTCGGCAACGGCTCGCACCTCGGCCAGCAGGTCACCCTGGAGCCGGCGGGAATCCCCTGCCTGGTCGTCAGGCGAGGCGAGCGCGGCCTCGATCAGGGCCACGTCCTGCTGGCACCGGTCCGCCGCGCCGGCCGCTGGCTGGCCACCCGCCCGGGCTAGCGCGGTCAGCATGTTGAGGACCGTGTCGTGCACCAGGCGCTCATGCTCGCGGCGCTCGATGGTCGCCCGCAGCAGCGCGTACCGCTTCCTGGCCGCCTGATCGGCTTCCGCAAGCCCGGCGTCGGCGGCGAGGGCACGACCGTAGAGCACCCGCCGCAGGTGGACGTGGGCCAGGCCGACGACGAGCAGCAAGGCCGCCGCCGCGACGGCCGTCCTGAGGTCGGCGGCGGGCTGCAGCGCGGCGCCGGCCAGGTACGCGGCGGGCGAGACCAGCGCGATGAGCACCGAGACCGCGCTCGTGGCGTACCACGCGGGGAACATGACCTGGCCTGACATGCTGATGACGAGCCAGCTGAACGTGTCGTCGCGGACGGCGGGCGGCACGCATGCCTGGGCGGCGAGCGCCAGTGCCAGGTAGAGCGCGGAGTCGACGCAGGCGAGCGCAGCAGAAGGGCGGCGCTGGCGGAGCCAGGCCACCACGACGGCCGACCATGCCACGGTCAGGGCGGGCGCCGCAAGGCGCCACGGCGCCGCCGTGTAGAACGAATGCCAGATGCCGGCCTGGACGATGATGTAGACCATCTCCGCGCACCGCAGCATGGACGCGAGGTAGGCGACGACGGAGCGCAGGGCGGTCATCGCCGCCCCGGCGGGCACGCTGCCCGGATCGCCGGCGCGCCGACGGCCGGGGTAAGCCGTCGGCCACATGCGGTCGATATTAGGCGCGGCTGTCCGCCCGCATGTCTGGTACGGGGCAAATGGTACGAACCGCCGCTACGGTCATGCTATCCCCGCGGTGACCGCGGTGACCGCGGTGACAAGCAACCCGTTCCTGGCCAGCCAGCGGCCCGCGAAGCTGGTCAGCGGACGCCCCCCGGCTTCGGCGCCCGCGACCAGCAGCCGCGCCTCGAAGGTCCCGTCGGCGGGGCTGACGGTCACGACCGCGTCGGTGAAGCCGAGCCACCGGCCGGTCAACGGGAACCATGCCTTGTAGACCGACTCCTTGGCACTGAACAGCAGCCGGTCCCAGGAGGTACCCGGCGCCGCCACTTCCAGCGCACGCAGCATGGCGCGCTCGGCCGGCACCGAGACCGCACCGAGCACCAGGTCGGGCAGCGGCTGGTCCGGCTCTGCGTCCAGGCCGACCGTGAGAACGTCACGGCCGCGTGCGGCCGCGGCCGCGCGGTAGCCGTCGCAGTGGGTGATGCTGCCGACGATACCGTCGGGCCACCGCGGCGCGCCGCGCTCGCCGCGCAGGACCGGCGCGGGCGGCAGGCCGAGGACGGCGAGGGCGGTCCTGGCACAGTGCCTGCCCGTCGCGAATTCACGGCGGCGCTTTTCAACCGCCCCGGCGACAACCGCCTCTTCTTCCGCGAAGAGTGCGACATGAGGGGGATCGTGAAACTCCTCCGCAGACGCTATGCAGGTCGGCAGGATCTCCTCGATCATCCAAGTCTCCATAGCGAAATAATGTGCACGAACCGATCATATCCTGCACGCCCTGCACGTGCATCTATGCTGGCCAAAGGCCTGTGAAAATGAAAACGGCCACGACAAGTCCTTCCGGATTATCGATGGCATTCAGCATGAAGACACCAGCCGTGAACGAAATACACGGCCCTGGCAATACAGCTTGCACGGTCGATCATGACCCCCCTAAGATCGGCTGCCGGAGGCATGCGGAGCTTCCTTTTTCCAGACGGCCGCCATTATCGGACATGCGCGTTATTGCCCGGTTACAGGCTTCGCGTCGCCAGGGACACGCCATCGCCTCGGTTACCAAGCACTCCTGTTGCCCGTGCTCCGCCATGAGCGGCTCCGACTGATATCCAAGGAGCAATGCGTGCCAACTCCCAGCACCGACCGGGACCTCGTCCTTGGCATCACGCCCTTCCACCAGCCGAACGCCGACCTCGTGGTAGCGGTCGAGCGCGCCGGTTACCTGGGCGTTCTCGACCTGGGGGCGGACAGCGACGCCGCCAGGGCCGCGCTCGGGCGGGTCAGGCAACGGCTCGGCGGACGGCCGTTCGGCGTGCGGCTCCGGGGCGACCTCGCGGCTGGCGCGGCCGTGCTGCCGCCCGAGGTCGACACGATCGTCCTGGACCCGGTGACCTGTCACGGGCCCTGGCCGTCCGGCGCCACCGAGGACGCCCGCCCGGATCGCCGTGTGCTGGCCGAGGTGACCGCCGCGCACGAGGCGGCGGACGCACTCAGGCTCGGCGCCAGCGGCCTGATCGCCCGCGGCTCCGAGGCGGGCGGCCGGGTCGGCGAGCTGAGCACCTTCGTGCTGATACAGCGGCTGGTCGCGGCGTTCCCCGGCGTCCCCGTGTGGGCCATGGGCGGCATCGGGCCGCACACGGCGGCGGCCGCGGTGGCCGGCGGCGCCCGCGGCGTCGCGGTCGACGCGCAGCTGGCGCTGACCGCCGAGGCCGGACCGGGCGCCGGGATGGCGGCGGACGTGGCGCACGCGATCACGGCGATGGACGGCAGTGAGACACGGGTGATCAGCGGTTACCGGGTCTACACCAGGCCTGGCCTCCCGGCCATCGACCCGGCGTCCGGCCGCTTCGGCGCCCGCGACCTGCGCGAGCAGCTGCTGCCAGTCGGCCAGGACGGCGCGTTCGCGGCGCCGCTGGCCGCCAGGTACCAGACCGCCGGCGGCGTGACCCGGGCGATCGGCGCGGCGATCGGGGCGCAGATCGAGCTCGCGGCCGGGATCGAGCCGCTGCGCGACGCGATGCCGGTGCAGGGCCCGATGACCTGGGTGAGCGACCGGGCGGGCTTCGCCGCCGCGGTCGCCGGCAGCGGCGGGCTGCCGTTCCTCGCCCTCGCCCTCATGCCTGGTGACCAGGCCGCCGAGCTGCTGGCGGAGACCAGGGAGCTGCTTGGCGGCCGGCCGTGGGGCGCGGGCATCCTCGGCTTCGCGCCGCCCGAGATCCGCGACGCGCAGCTGGCCGCGATCCTGCGCATCCGGCCGCCCTACGCGCTGATCGCCGGCGGCCGCCCGGCCCAGGCGGCCGCGCTGCAGGAAGCCGGGATCGAGACGTTCCTGCACGTGCCCTCGCCCGGGCTGCTCAGCCAGTTCCTGGCCAGCGGCGCCCGCCGGTTCATCTTCGAGGGCGCCGAATGCGGCGGGCACACCGGGCCGCGGGGCAGCTTCGCGCTGTGGCAGGCGGCCGTCGCCCGGCTGCTCGAACAACCCGACCTGAGAGGAGTGCACGCCTGGTTCGCCGGCGGCGTGCACGACGAGCGGTCCGCCGCGATGATCGCGGCCATGGCCGCGCCGCTGGCTAAGCGCGGCGCGCGCGTCGGCGTGCTGATGGGCACCGCCTACCTGTTCACCCGCGAGATCGTCGACACGGGCGCGATCACCGGGCTTTACCAGCGGACCGCGCGCGAGTGCACGGGAACGGCACTGCTCGAGAGCTCGCCAGGACACGTCATCCGCTGCGCGGACACCCCCTACGTGGACGCCTTCGCCGCCGCCAAGGAGCACCTGGCCGCGACCGGCGCCAGCCAGCAGGACGCGTGGGCCGAGCTCGAGCAGCTGAGCCTGGGGCGGCTGCGGGTCGCCGCGAAGGGCCTCCGCCGCGAGGGCGACGGGCTGGTCGGCGTGGACGAGGAGACGGCCCGCGTCGACGGCATGTTCATGCTCGGTCAGGTCGCCACCCTGCGCTCTTCCGCCACCACCGTCGCGGCGCTGCACGAGCAGGTCACCGCGGGCGCGGCCGGCTTCCTGGCCGCCCGGGCGGCCGGGCTCCGCGACGCGGCCGCCGCGGCCGGGCACGGGAGGGCCGGCGGAACGCAGGCGCAGCCGCTCGACGTGGCCATCGTCGGCATGGCCTGCGTCTACCCGGGTGCGGACGGCGTTGACCGCTTCTGGGCCAACGTGATCGCGGGCGCCGACGCCGTCGGCGCGGTGCCTGAACAGCGCTGGCGGAAAGAGCAGTATCCCGACGTCCCGTCGGCCCGCGGCGGGTTCATGCCGCCGGTGCCGTTCGACGCGCTTTCCTACGGCATCCCGCCGTCGGCGCTGGCCAGCATCGAGCCGGTGCAGTTGCTCGCGCTCGACGTGGCCGCGCGGGCGCTGGCCGACGCCGGCTACGCCGGGCGGCCGTTCGACCGGTCCCGCGCGTCGGTGATCTTCGGCACCGAAGCGGGCAGCGACCTGTCGGCCGCCTACGGCTTGCGCTCGGGCCTGCCCGGTTACCTGGAGCCCGGCGCGGGCGAGCGCATCCCGGCCGAACTCGACGCGTTCCTGCCCCGGATGACCGAGGACTCGTTCCCGGGTGTGCTCGGCAACGTGATCGCGGGCCGCATCGCCAACCGGCTCGACCTCGGCGGTGTGAACTACGCGGTCGACGCGGCCTGCGCCTCCAGCCTGGCCGCACTGGACCTGGCCTGCAAGGAGCTGTCCGCCGGTACCAGCGACCTGGTGCTGTGCGGCGGCGCCGACACGCACAACAGCATCCACGACTACGAGATGTTCGCCTCGGTCCGCGCGCTGTCGCCCCAGGGCCGCTGCGCCACCTTCGACGCGAAGGCTGACGGGATCGCGCTCGGCGAGGGCGTCGGCTGCGTGGTGCTGAAGCGCCTGGCGGACGCCGAGCGCGACGGCGACCGTATCTACGCCGTGGTCAAGGGCATCGGCGGATCGAGCGACGGGCGCTCGCTCGGTCTGACCGCCCCCCGCCCCGAGGGGCAGCGGCTCGCGCTCGACCGCGCCTACGCGATGGCCGGGGTCTCCCCGGCCCAGGTCGGACTCGTCGAGGCGCACGGAACGGGCACTGTGGCCGGCGACCGCGCCGAGCTCGCGACCCTGACCGCTGTGTTCACCGAGGCGGGGGCCGAGCCCGGCGGCTGTGCCGTCGGTTCTGTCAAATCCCAGATCGGTCACACCAAGTGCGCGGCGGGGCTGGCCGGCCTCATCAAGGTCGCGTGCGCGCTGTACACCGGCACCCGTCCTGGCACGATCCACCTCACCGAGCCGAACGCCTACTGGGAACCCGCCACCAGCCCGTTCACCTTCACCACGGGGCAGGCCCGGCCGTGGCCCGTGGCCCCTGAGCGGCGGCACGCGGGGGTCAGCGCATTCGGTTTCGGCGGCACCAACTTCCACGCGGTGCTGTCCGGCTACGACGGCGCCGACGCGCCCGCGCACGGCCTGCGGGACTGGCCGGCCGAGCTGTTCGCGCTGCGCGGTGAGGTGGCCGAGGCGGTCAGGGAGCTCGGCGAGCTGGCCAGGGCCAACAATGCCGCGGGCCGCCCGTGGCGGCTGGCCGAGCTGGCCGCCACGGCCGCCGCCAGGCCGGGACCGGTACGGGCCGCGTTCACCGCGGCCAGCCTGGACGAACTCGACCAGCGGCTCCGCGAGCCCTTCGCCGCGGCCGGGCACGCGGCCGCCGGGTACGCCCCGCCCGGGCACGCCCGGGCCGGAACGCCTGGTGAGCTCGACCCCGGCGGGATCGCGTTCCTGTTCCCCGGTCAGGGCAGCCAGCGGGCCGGCATGACCGCGGACCTGTTCACCGCGTTCCCCCGGCTGCAGCGGCTGCTGCGGCTGGCCGGCCCCCGCTGCACCGCCGCGATGTTCCCGCCGGCCGCGTTCACCAGGGCAGACCGCGAACGGCAGAGCGCCGCCATCACCGACACCCGGATGGCACAGCCCGCGCTCGGCGTCGCCGACCTGGCCGTCTGGGAGCTGCTCGCGATGACCGGGGTGCACCCGGACATGGCCGCCGGGCACAGCTACGGCGAGCTCGCCGCGCTGTGCGCGGCCGGCGCGTACGACGAGGCGGCGCTGCTCGAGCTGTCGGCCGCCAGGGCCGCCGCCATCCTGGCGGCCGCCGGCGACGACCCCGGCGCGATGGCGACCGTGAGCGGCGACGCCCCGCGGGTGGCCGCGCTGCTCGACGGCACCGGCGTGGTCATCGCCAACCACAACGCCCCCGACCAGGTAGTGATCTCCGGGCCGACGGCCGGGGTCGACGCCGCGGTCGACGTGCTGACCGCCGCGGGCCTGCCCGCCCGCAGGATCAGTGTCGCCTGCGCGTTCCACAGCCCGCTGGTCGCGCCCGCCGCCGCCGCGATGGCCGAGGCACTCGACCGCCAGGATGTCGCCGCTCCGCGGTTCCCCGTCTACGCGAACTCCACCGCCGCGCCCTACGCCGGGACACCGGATGAAGTGCGGCGGCTGCTGGCGGCCCAGGTCGCCGACCCCGTCCGGTTCGCCGAACAGGTCGAGGCGATGTACGCGGCCGGAGCCAGGACGTTCGTCGAGGCCGGCCCAGGCCGCACGCTGACCGGCCTGGTCAGGCGGATCCTGGCCGGCCGGCCGCACACGGCGGTGGCCTGCGACGTCCCCGGCGAGAACGGCCTCGCCCGGTTCGTGGCGGCGCTGAGCGAGCTGGTCGCCGCCGGGATCCCGGTCGAACCCCGGCCGCTGTTCGACGGCCGGGCCGCCCCGGTGTCCGGGACGCCGGCCCGGCCGTCCTGGACCGTGGACGGTCACCTGGTGCGCACCGCCGACGGCGAGCCCGTCGCCGGCGGCCTGCGGCCCGCGACGGCGGCGCCGCGCCTCGCGCTCGGCCGCGGACAGCAGAGCGCGGGACAGCAGGACGCCGGACAGCAGGACGCCGGACAGCACGGCACGGGCCCGGCCGACCGGGAGAGCGTGGTGGCCGACTTCCTGCGCACCACCAGGGAGCTGATCACCGTGCAGCGCGAGGTGCTGCTGGGCTATCTCGGTGCCGCCCCGCTGCCCGCCGCCGCACTGCCCGCCGCCGCACTGCCCCAGTCCAGGCCCTATCCAGAACGGACGCGGCTTCCCCAGCACACCCAGCCCCCGGCTACGCCGGCCTCGCAGTCCGGTTACGGCCGGGCCCCATCCCCCGCCCAGGCCGCAGCCCCCGCCCAGGCCGCAGCCCCGGTCCCGGCCGCACGGCCCGGGCGCAAGGAGATCGCGGCCGCCGTGGTGGCCGTCATCAGCGGTCGCACCGGCTACGCGTCCGACATGCTCGGCAGCGACCTCGACCTCGAGGCCGACCTCTCTATCGACTCGATCAAGCGGACCGAGATCATCGCGGCGCTGGCCGCGCAGCTGGGCTTGGCGGCCCAGGGAGCGGCCGTCGACGAGCGGGTCATGGAAGACCTGTCGCGGATCAAGTCCATCAGCGGCATCACCGACTGGCTCGACCGCCATCTGGGCGCCGCGGCAGAAAGCGCCGCCGGGTCGGCGGAAGCTTCAATGCCTGACGGTTCCCGCGCGACGGACCGCACATCCGGATCTGACGGTTCCACCGCGACGGACCGCTCCCCCGGATCTGACGGTCTGCCCGCGGCAGACGAGACGCCCGCGCCGGTTTACGTGCCACGGCAGCGCTTTACCGAACCGCCGCAGCCCGCCGTCGACGACTCGCGGGCTCCCGCCCTTCCCCGCCGTACCCCCGACCGCTCCGTACTGGCCCGCCAGGCGGCGGCACCTGGAGACGGGCGTGCGAAGACCGGTCGCCCCCGCCGTTTCCTCGTCGAGCCGGCTGGCCTGGCCGCGGCGCAGGGCCCCGCGGTCCTGCCGCAAGGCCGGTTCCTCATCGTGGATGACGGCCGCGGCATCGCCCTTGAGCTGGCCGACCTGCTCGAGCAGCGCGGGGCCGAGTCGATGGTCACGGAAACACCCTCGGCCGGCGACCTGCTCGGCGCGAGCGCGCTGGTGCACCTGGGGGCGCTGCGGCCGGGCGGCCGGCCCGTTCTGCCGGCCGTGTTCGGACTGGTCCGCGACGCCCTCGCGGTGGGTGCGCGCACCGTGCTTGTCGCGACGGCAGGCGGCGGGACGTTCGGTTACCCGGCTCCGCCCAGCGGGCCCGCAGGCAACGGGATGCCCGCTGAGCCGGCCGGCGACGGGACGCTGCTTGGCTGGGCCTTCGACGAAGGGCCGGACGGCAACGGCGGCGGCAACCGCGGAACAGGGCACCGCCGGCCAGGCGGCGGCGGTCAAGCCGGCCGCGGTGCCCGCGGGCACGGCGACGGCAGCGCTGACCAGGGGCACCCCGGCGGCAGCCCCCGCGGGCACGCCGACGCAAGCGCCGCCTACGGGCAGCCGGACTACGGGCAGACAGACTACGGGCAGACAGAGCACGGACAGATGGACAACGGGCATGCCGGGACCGGCGCGCTCGCTCCCGGCGCCTGGCGGGGCTGGGACGACGAGCCGGCCGACCTCGGGCTGCGCGGGCTTATCAGGACGGTCGCGGCCGAGTACCCGGGCGTGCTGGCCCGGGCGGTCGACGTCGAGGCCAAGAGCAGCCCCAGGGAGATCGCGGCTCAGCTGCTGACCGAGCTGTCCGTGCCGGCCGGGCCGTCAGTGGTCGGCTACCTGGCGGGCAGGCGCACCGGACTGCGGGTGGTTGAGGTAGCACCGCCGGGCACCGGACTGGCCGGCTCGCCAGGACTCGGGCTGAACTCCGACAGCGTGGTGCTGCTCACCGGCGGGGCCCGCGGCATCACCGCCGCCGCCGCGCTCGCCCTCGCACGCGCGACGGGCTGCCACATCGAACTGATCGGGCGCACGCCGCCGCCCGGCCCGGCCGACCCCGAGCTCGACACCGCTGACCCGGTGGCGCTGCGCCAGGTGCTGATCGCCCGCGGCGGGCTGAACGGGCGGCGCGGCCCGCGCGAAATCGAGGCGGAAACCGCCCGGCTGCTGCGCGAGCGGCAGGTACGCGGCACCCTCGACCGCCTCCGGGCGACCGCCGCGTCGGTCCGCTACCACGCGGCCGACGTGCGCGACGCGGCCTCCGTCGGCGCGGTCCTGGCCGACGTGTACGCCAGGTTCGGCCGGATCGACGGGGTCATCCACGGGGCCGGGGTGGCGGAGGACCGGCTGATCGCCGACAAGACACCGGACTCGTTCACCCGGGTGTACAGGACCAAGGTCGACGGCGCGCGGGCACTGGCCGCCGGACTGCGCGGCGACGTCCGGTTCCTGGTCCTGTTCGGCAGCGTGTCGGGCGTGTTCGGCAACCGCGGACAGGCCGACTACGCCGCCGCCAACGACGCACTCGACGCGCTCGCCAGGCACTGGTCGCTGCGGACGGGGCACGGGGGCGTACCCGGAGACGACCGTCAGGGCGGACGCGGGACGGCCGCGGCAGGCGGCCCCCGGGTGCTCGCGGTCGACTGGGGCCCGTGGGCGGGCGGCGGCATGATCTCCCCCGAGCTCGAGCGCGAGTACGCGCGGCGCGGCGTCCCGCTGATCGACCCCGCCGACGGGGTGACCTGCCTGCTGGCCGAGATCGCCGACCCGGCGGGGCCGGCCCAGGTCGTGTACTTGTGCGGGGAGCTTCCCCAGCCGGGCCCCGGCCAGTCAGGCAACGGCCATGCAGGCCCCGGGCAGACAAGCCCCGGGCAAACAGGCCCCGGGCAGCCGGGGCGGGGCCAGTCAGGCAACGGGAACGCCGGTGAGTGAGCAGCCAGAGAACGCCGTCGCGATCGTCGGCATGGGGGCGGTCTTCCCCGGTGCCGGCGACGCGGCCACGTTCTGGCGCAACATCCAGGCGGGAACCGACTGCGTCACCGACGTCACGCCTGACCGCTGGGACCCCGTCGTCTACTGCGACGAGGAACAGGCGGGCGCCGCCCGCTTCTACACCCGCCGCGGCGGGTTCCTCGGGGAGGTGGCGACGTTCAACCCGCATCCGTTCGGGATAATGCCTTCGTCTGTTGACGGAACCGAGCCCGACCAGCTGCTGATGCTGCGCGCGGCGGCGGCGGCGATCAGCGACGGCGGCGAGCTGCCCGAGCGCGAGCGGGTGGGCGTGATCGTCGGCCGCGGCGGCTACCTCACCCCCGGCCTGACCAAGCTCGACCAGCGGGTAAGCGCCGTCCACCAGCTGTCGGCGGTGCTGAGCGACCTGCTGCCCGACCTCGGCCACGATCGCCTGGCCGAGGTCAGGGCCGCGTTCGCGGAGCGGCTGGGCCGTGACGACCCGCAAGACTCGATCGGCCTGGTGCCGAACTTCGCCGCGTCCCGCCTGGCCAACCGCTTCGACCTGCGCGGTCCCGCTTACACGGTGGACGCCGCCTGCGCGTCCTCGCTGATTGCGGTCGACCACGCGGTTCGCGAGCTGGTATCCGGCCGGTGCGACGCGGTGCTCGCGGGCGGCGTGCACACCTGCCACCACCCGACGCTCTGGAGCGTCTTCACCCGGCTGCGGGTGCTCAGCCCGGCCGGGGTAATCCGGCCGTTCGACGCGGCCGCCGACGGCACCCTGCTCTCAGAAGGGGCAGGCGCGGTGCTGCTCAAGCGGCTGGCCGACGCGCGAGCGGCGGGCGACCGGATCTACGCGGTGATCCGCGGGGTGGGCGTGTCAAGCGACGGCCGCGCCACCAGCATGCTGAACCCGCTGGTCGAAGGCCAGGAACTGGCCATCAGGCGGGCCTGGGCGGCGGCGGGCCTCGACCCGGCGGCCCCCTGCTCGCTCGGACTGCTCGAGGCGCACGGCACCGCCACCCCGACCGGGGACAAGGCGGAGTTGACGGCGCTGGGCCGGGTGTTCGGGCCGCCGGCCGGCGGCGCATCGAGCGGCGCATCGAGCGGCCGGGCGGGCGGCCCGTCGATCGGGATCGGCACGGTGAAGTCGATGATCGGGCACGCGATGCCCGCCGCGGGCATCGCCGGCCTCATCAAGGCGGCGTTCGCCGTGTACGACGCCGTACTGCCGCCGACGCTGCACGTCGACGAGCCGAACCCGGCCATGGCGGCCACCAGGTTCGCGCCGGTCACCCGCACCCAGCCGTGGGACGACGGGCCGGTGCGCCGGGCCGCGGTCAGCGCTTTCGGGTTCGGTGGTATCAACGCGCACGTGGTTCTCGAGTCTGACCGGGCAGGCCGCTCCGGCCGGGTAGGAGGGCCAGGCGGCGCAGGCCTCCCCGGCGGTGCTGGCGGCGCCGCCGGAGCAGGTCAGCACAGCGCTGGTCAGCACGGTGTCCGTCAGCCCGGTGTCGTCCAGAACGGCGGCGGCGGAGGCGAGGCGGTGCTGCGGCTGGCGGCCGGCAGCGTCGCGGAACTGGCCGCCCAGCTTCGCTCCCCCGACGCGGTCCTGCTCGCGCAGGCGGCAGCCGGGCCTGACGGCGCCCCCGGCGACGGACCGTGCAGGCTAGCGGTGGTCGCGCCTGACGAGCGGCGGCTCGCGCTGGCCCGCAAGATCGCCGAGGGCGGCGCACCATGGCGCGGACGCAGCGACATCTGGTTCGCGCCGCGCCCGCTGCTGCGCGGACCCGAGCAGGTCGCCTTCCTCTTCCCTGGCTTCGAGCCTGCGTTCGCGCCGCGGACCGAGGGCGTCGCCGAAGCGTTCGGGCTGCCGACGCTTCGGCTGCACTCTTCCGCCGCAGACCTGGCCGGCGCAGACCTGGCCGGCGCAGACCTGGCCGCCGAAGTAGGTCCTGCGGCGAACCAGGTAGGCGGACCCGGCTCTGCGGCTGACCGCGATGGCGCGGTCTGGCAGGCGGTCGACGTCGTGGCGGTCGGCCGTCTGTTCACCGCCGCGCTCGGACGGCTGGGCATCACCCCGGGCGCGCTGGCCGGGCACAGCCTCGGCGAATGGACGGCCATGGTGGCCGGGGACGTCTTCCCCGACATCGACCAGTTCATCGCCTCGGTGCAGCCAGGCATCGTGGAGCTCCCTGACGTGGTCTACCTGGCCCTCGGCACCAGCGCCGCCCGGGCGGCCGAGCTGATCGGCGGGCTCGGCGAGACGGTGCTCACGCACGACAACTGTCCCAGGCAGTCAGTCGTTTGCGGCCCCGCCGCCCAGATCTCCACCGCCGCGCGCCGGGCCCGCGAAGCGGGGATACTCGCACAGGCCATGCCGTTCCGCACCGGCTTCCACTCCCCCGCCTACGCGCCGCACGTGCCGCCGATGGCGCGGGCGCTGGCCGGGCTCGCGGTACGCGCACCTGACATACCCGTGTGGTCGGCGACCACGCTCGCGCCGATACCTGACGAGCCCGACGCGATCAAGGAACTGGTGCTGCGGCACCTGGTCGAGCCGGTGCGCTTCCGTCAGCTGACCGAACTGCTGCACCACGCCGGCATCCGCGCCTTCGTGCAGGTCGGCCCGGGCAGCCTGACCGGCTTCACCGATGACACGCTGGCCGGACGCGACTACCTCACGGTGACGACGGCCTCGCAGAAGCGGGACGGGCTCGCACAGCTGCGGCGGGCCGCCGCGGCCCTGTGGGCGGAGGGACTGTCGCCCGACTTCAGCCGGCTCGTAACCGCGGCCCCGGCTGGCGCAGCCGGGTCGGTTGGCGCAGCCGGGTCGGTTGGCGCAGCCGGGGTGTCGGCCGGAGGTCTTACCGGACTTCCCGCCGCGCGTGCGCAGGAGCGGCCCGCGGTGCGCTACGCCGAGCTCGGCGGCGGCTGGGCCGGGCTCGCGGTCCCGGCCGACGCCGCCGGCTCCGCTGCCAGACCGAATGCTGCTGCCCTGGCTGACCAGGGGGGTCACGTGGGTGCCAGGGGAAGTGCCGGCGCTGACAGCGCCGGTCGTTCTGGTGACCGCGCTGGCCCAGCTGGGGTCACTGACGCTGGTGACGCTGTTGGTCCGGCTGGCGGCGCTGGTCCTGCTGCCGGTGACGGCTCGGCTGGGGGTACTGGTCACGGTGACCAGGCCGGCTCGGCTAGGGGCGTTGGTCTCGCTGGTCAGTCTGGCCCAGGTGACAGCCACGGGGCCGTGCGGCTCCAGCTCGGTGCACCGCTAGTCCGCCTCGCCGGTGCTCTGCAGCCGCTGCGTGCCAGACTCGCTGACGACACGATGACTGCCACCGTTCCCTTGCGCGGTAGCGTGCCCGGGCTTGGCGCGGCTCCCGTGCCCGGCGCGGTTCCCGCTGGGTTCGCTGCCGCGCACCCGGCCCTGGCCGAGCTCAACGCTCTGCTCAATGAGACCGCCGCGGCGGCGCAGTCCGTCGTCGCGGCCCTGGCGAGGCCGGCGGCACCGCACGCGACACTGGCGGCCGCCGCCCCCGCAACGGGCGGTCACGCATTCACCGGTCAGGCGCATGACGGTCAGGCCTGCGTTGGTCCGCCACTTGACAGCCAGGCGCTCGGCGGCCAGACGCTCGGCGGTCGCACATCCAGCCGCCACGCCCCCAGCGGCCAGGCCTACGGTGAACCGGCGGTTGACACTCAGGCCCACGGTGATCCGGCGCTTCGCGCTCAGGCCTACGATGATCCGGCGCTTCGCGCTCAGGCCCACGGTGATCCGGCGCTTCGCGCTCAGGCGCCCGGCCGTCCGCTACGCAGTGCCCGGTCCCCGGGTACTCCGGCCCCCGGTACTCCGGCCCCCGGTACTCCGGCCCCCGGTGCTCCGGCGTCGTGGGGCGCGCCTCAGGGAACGCTCGCGTCAGGCCCGCACCTGGCGCAGGGCGAGATCCGGGTCGAGCGGGAGTTCTCGCTCAGGACCATGCCTGAGGTGGCCGACCACTGCCTGATCTTGCAGCCGGACGGCTGGCCCGAGGACAGCGACCGGTTCCCTGTCGTGCCGCTGACGGCACTGCTCGAGATCATGAGCGAGGCGGCCCTCGAGCTCGCACCTGGTCGCCTTGTGACCGGCTTCCAGCAGGTCCGTGCGATGCGCTGGCTGACCGTGGCGCCGCCGACCCGCACGGCGGTGCGGGCCGCCTGGGTTCGGCCTGACGACGGCCTGGTCCGGGTCACCATCGAAGGCTTCGCGAGCGGCTACGTGCTGCTAGCGGACCGCTATCCCGCGGCGCCGCCGCCGGACGAGACACCGCTGCGCGACCGGCGCTCGCCGCCGCTCAGCGCCCGCGAGCTCTACGCGGACCGGTGGATGTTCCACGGCCCCAGGTTCGCCGGGGTGGCCAGCGTCAGCGCGCTCGCCGCGGACGGCATCACCGGCTCGGTGCTGTCGATGCCGACTCGCGGGGCCCTGCTCGACAGCGTCGGTCAGATCATCGGCCACTGGACGCAGATGGTGCCGTCGACTGACCAGAACGTCCTGCCCACCGGCATCGGCGCGGTCCGCCGCTTCGGCCCGCAGCCCCCGGCCGGACAGCCGCTTGAGGTCGTGGCTTGGATCAGGGAGCTGACCGATACCGAGATGCGGGCCGACGCTGAGGTCCGCGACGCGAGCGGCCGCGTCTGGTGCCGGGTCGAGGGCTGGACGACCCGCCGGTTCTCCACCGACGAAGCGATCGTGAACGCCCGGCGCTCCCCCGCGGGCCACGGGCTGTCCGTGCTCGGCCCTGACGGCTGGACGGTCGCCTTCGAGCGGTGGCAGGACATGGCATCACGGGAGCTGGTGATGCGCCTGTACCTGAACGCGGCCGAGCGGGCCGAGTACGAGCGGCTGCCCCCCGCGGGGCAGCGCCGCTGGCTGCTCGGCCGTATCGCGGTCAAGGACGCGGTGCGGCGGTTGCTGTGGGACCGCGGCGCCGGGCCGGTCTTTCCCGCCGAGCTCACGGTCGCCGAGTCAGCCGCGGGTATGCGGGTACTCGGCCCGTTCGCGGCGCCGCCGGTGTCGCTCGCCCTCAGCCCGGACGCCCCCGGCCGTCCGTACGCGGCGGCGATCGCCGGCACCCGCGCCGGGCTCGCGATCCAGCGCGGCTCGGACGGCACCGTGCTGATCACCGAGCCGGGCCGGCCGGCCTTGCCAGTCGAGATCACACCGGACGGCACCGTTCCCGTGACGATCCCAGCCCGCAGCGGAACGCGGCCCGCGGGTGCCAACCCCATCGAGACGCTGGAGGGACAGCAATGAACAACGACCTTTTCGACGAGGTAGCCGGCCTCGTCAGGGAGGTGATTGGCGAGGACTTCCTCCTTGACGAGGAGATCACCCCCGCCACCTCGTGCAGCCAGGATCTCGCGCTCGAGAGCATTGAGTTCGTCGAGCTTTCCGAGCGGCTGCAGCAGCGCTTCGGGCAGCAGGCGAATCTGGCCACGTTCGTCGCGGACATGGACATCGACGCGTTCATGGCCATCACCGTCGGCGAGCTGACCGCGTACATCACCGCCAAGCTGGCGACGCCGGCCTGAGACCGTGCCAGTCATCAGCGCCAACGGCGCCCGCTTCCACGTGCAGCGACTCGGACCGGGGGCAGACGCCCAGCAGGGCGGGCCCCTGGTCGTGTTCGTGCACGGCCTGGTGATGGACAACATGTCCAGCTTCTACTACACGCTCGCGGGACCCGTCATCACCGCCGGGGCCCGGGTCTTGCTGTACGACCTGCGCGGTCACGGCCGGTCCGAGCGCACCCCCCGTGGCTACGCCACCCGCGACAGCGCGGCCGACCTGTGCGCGCTGCTCGACGCCTGCGGCGTGACCGAGCCCGCCTACCTCGTCGGCAACAGTTACGGCGGGCTCGTCGCGGCCCGGACAGCGCTGCTGGCGCCTGAGCGGGTGGCCGGACTCGCCCTGATTGAAGCGTCCTGTGCCGGCAGCGTGGCGGGCGCCTGGCTGGAAAGCATCCTCAACGGGATGAGTACCGGCGCACTCAGCCTCGAGTACCAGCGCACCGCCGAGGCATTCCGCGAAGCTGGCCAGCGGAGGATCGCCAAGATGGCGGAAATCGCCGAGTCGCTGCTGAACGAAACCAGCCTCATCGACGACCTGGCGGGGGAACGGCCGCTCGACGCGGCCGAGATGGCCGGGATCCGCTGCCCGGTCCTGGCCGTCTACGGCGAGCACTCCGACCTGGCGGGCGGGGCCGCCGACTTGCGCCGCCACGTACGCGACTGCCAGGTCGAGTTCGTCGGCGGCCTTGCCCACACGGTGCTGCGGGACGCGTCAGGAACGTTGCGCGGCATCCTGCTCGACTGGCTGCTCCGGCAGGCCCCGGCCACCGCCGGCCTCCGCGGGGCAGGGCTTCCAGGGGCCAGGCCTCCCGCAGACGGGCTCACCGCAGACGGGCACCCGGCCACGGCCGGCGCAGGCCGCCAGTGAGCCGCTTCCTGTTCGTCGTCCCGCCGCTGACCGGCCACGTCAACCCCGCAGTGGCGGTCGGGGCGGAACTCACAGCGCGCGGCCACGATGTCGCCTGGGCCGGGCACCCCGGGACCCTGCGGCCGCTGCTGGCGGACGACGCCCGGGTCTTCGCGGTCGTGGACGACGCGCTGGCCGACCGGCTGTGGGGTGACCGGGAACGCTGGGTGGCGCTGCGCGGCCCGGCCGCACTGAAATCTTTCTGGGAAGAGTTCCTCATACCGCTGGCCCAGGCGATGCTGGGGCCGACGGCGAGGTCGATCGCTGGTTTCGCTCCCGACGTGGTCATAGCCGATCAGCAGGCGCTGGCCGGCGCAGCGGCCGCACGCAGGGCCGGGGTCGCTTGGGCAACCTCCGCGACCACGCCAGGCGAGCTGTCTGGTTCGCTGACCGCGATGCCCCGGGTCGAGGAATGGATCACCGGGCTGCTGACCGCCCTTCAGCTCGACAACGGCATCACCGACCCCGTCGACCTGCGGTTCTCCGACCAACTGGTGCTTGCCTACACGACAGAGGCCCTGTTCGGCGACACTACCGGGTTCGGCCCGCAGTACGTCTTCACCGGCCCGGCCCTGTCCGGCCGCACCGAGCGGGGCTCGTTCCCGTGGCACTGGCTCGACCCGGGGCGGCCGGGCCTGCTTGTATCGCTCGGCACGCTCAACGGCGCGGCCGGGCAGCGGTTCTTCGGCACCGTGCTCGACGCACTGGCCGACCTGGGCGACGAGCTGCAGGCGGTGATCGCCGCGCCGTATCCCTGGGCCGCTGGCGGGGTCCCAGGTGCCAGCGCATTCGGGAGCGGCGCACTGGGGAGCAGGGCCTTCGGGAGCGGAGCACTCGGGAGCGGAGCACTCGGGAGCGACGTGCTCGGAAGCGGGGCGCTCGGAAACGAGGCACTCCGGAGCGGGGCACTCGGGAGCGACGTGCTCGGAAGCGGGGCGCTCGGGAGCGGGGCACTCCGGGGCGGGGCGCTCGGGAGCGGGGCACTCCGGAGCGGCGCTCTCGGAAACAAGGCGCTCGGGAGCGGCTTGCCCGGAAGCGGTGTACTCGGGAACGAGGCACTCCGGAGCGAGCCCCTCGGGAGCGGGTCGCTCGGAGGTAGCGCGCTCGAGAGCGGGGCCGCCGGAGGCGGGGCAATCGGAGGCGCTTTTCTGGACGGCGCGCCCGGCTCCGGCGTGCCACCGCACATCCTGTTCGCCGGGCACGTGCCCCAGCTGGCCCTGCTGCCGCGGATGTCAGCCGTGGTGTCGCACGGCGGCCACAACACCGTGTGCGAGACCCTCGCGCACGGACTGCCCCTGGTCGTCACGCCGATCAGGGACGATCAGCCGCTGATCGCCCAGCAGGTGGCCGACGCGGGCGCGGGCCTACGGCTGCGCTTCGGCCGGCTGCGGGCAGGCGAGCTACGCGACGCCGTCCGCGCGGTGCTCGGCGATCCCGCCTACCGCACGGCCGCGGTCCGGGTCCGCGATTCGTTCACCGCCGCCGGCGGCGCCGTGACCGCCGCCGATCACCTGGAGAAACTCCTATGAGCAGAGAAGCTGCTGTGACCGCGGAAGGCACTGTGACCGCGGAACTGGCCTGGGAACTGGGTCTCGCGCCGGAGGTCCGGATGACGCTGCACGGCTACCGCATCGAATTCGGCGGCCTGCCCGCCACGGTCTGGCGCGTGCCCGGAACGGTGACGCTGCTGGCCAGCGGACCACAGCGGCTGACGGTGGCGGCAGCGTGGAGCGCGGTCGCCGCCGCCGGGCCGGGCGAGAACGGCTTCGTCGAGCTGGCGCTGATGGAGCGGCCAGGCGAGCGGGACCGCATGTCCGCCGCGGCCGCCGCGGCCGGGTTCGGCCCGGCCTGGGCGGGCGACGGGCTCACCCTCGCCGAGAACCATCCCGTACGTGCGCGCGGCTACCCGGGCACGCGGCTGCTGGTCAGGTCCGAGCTGCCCCTCGGGACCGGGGCGGGGATCGGCGCCGCGATTGAAACGGCGATCCGGCTCTGTCTCGGCAACCCGGCCGCGCGCGGCCCTGAAGCCGAGCACGCCGCCGGCTGCGCCGTCCTCGGTCCCCTGCGGGTGCCGTGCGACCTGGCGACGGCAGGGCTGCGGCTGATGCTCATCGACACCAGGATCCGCCGCGCCCCGCAGACGGCACTCGCGCAGGACTCCCCCGTCACCGAGGCCGCCGCGGCCGCCATGGCCGGCGACTACGCGAAGCTCGGTCGCATGCTGACGGCCGCGCACGAGAACCAGCCAGGCGACCCCGAGCAGCATGCGGCCGTAACCGCCGCACTGCGCGCGGGCGCGCTCGGCGGGCGCGCTCTCACCGAGGGGCCGGGCCGTCCGGTGCTGCTGCTCGTTCCCGTGGACCAGATCGCGGCCGTCAGGGCCGGGGTCAGCGCTGAGTTCGCCCGCGGCGGCGCCAGGGCGCCGCGCTTCCTCACCTTCACCCCTGCCGGGGCACCGGAACAGCCCGCACCCCTGTGAATTCGGGAACGCGTGGATCCGGCCACGGTATGTATCCCGGCGAGACCCCCACCCAGTGCCCTTGCGGGCCCGGCCAGAGCACGAATCCCGGCCAGAGCTGTAAATCCCCGCGAGATCCGTTCGTGCGGCGCCCCTGATACGGTCGGCCGTGAGCGTGGTCTGACGACGGGAATGAGACACATGGAATCGCTGCGGGAACGCGTCGCCATCGTCACTGGCGCCAGCCGGGGTATCGGGCTTGGCATCGCCGCGGAACTGGTGCGGCACGGCGCCAGGGTGTGCGTCACCGCCCGGGGCGCTGAGGCACTAGCGGCCGCCGTGACCGAGCTCGGCGGGCCGGACGTGGCGATCGCGGTGCCTGGGAAGGCCGACGACCCCGCCCACCAGGAAGAGGTCGTGGCCAGCACGATCAAGACCTTCGGCCGACTGGACATGCTGGTCAACAACACCGGCATCAACCCCGTTTACGGTCCTGTCGCCGACACTGACCTGGCGGCCGCGGCCAAGATGTTCGCGGTCAACGTTCTCGCGCCGCTCGCCTGGACCAGGCGGGCGCGGGACGCGTGGATGGGCGAGCACGGCGGCTCGGTCGTCAACGTCTCCTCTGTCGCCGGCTTGCGCCCCAGCCCGGGGATCGGCATGTACGGGGTGACCAAGGCGGCCCTGATCCGGCTCACCACGGAACTCGCCGTTGAGCTCGGCCCTCGCATCCGGGTGAACGCGGTGGCACCAGCCGTGGTGAAGACGAAGTTCGCCACCGCCCTGTACGAGGGCCGCGAGGAAGAGGTCTCGTCGGCCTACCCGCTCAAGCGTCTCGGGATGCCCGACGACATCGCGGGAGCGGTCGCGTTCCTGCTGTCGGACCAGGCGAGCTGGATCACCGGCCAGACCCTGGTGCTCGACGGCGGCGTGACGCTGACCGGCGGGGTTTAGGTCCAAGACTGTTTAGTTAGCCCGGCTCGCACGGACCCGGCCCAACGTGCTGTGAAGCTGGGCCGGCGCACAACCGGTCCGGCCCGAACATGCTGTGTAGTTAGCCCGGCGCACACGGATCGCGCCAACATGCTGTGAAGTTAGGCCGGCGCACACCGGGTCAGCTTCACACGTGGCTGTTGGGACTGATCATAATATTGTGATGGAAACTTTTATCTAATCGGAAACATGCATGTGCCAGAGCGCGAAAAAGATCCAAGATCTTCTGGCCTGCCTGCGGTTATGCCGGTTCAGCGGGTCTTTGCCACCTCAGCTGCCACAACCACCTCAGCTGCCACAGCCACCTAAGCTGCCACAGCTGAGCTTGACCCAAACGGCATAGCGCCGACGTTAACCCAAACGGCACTGGTTGTAGGCCGGGGAATTCAGCCAAGGTCGGACATGTCGAGCACGAAGCGGTAGCGGACGTCGCCGCGCTCCAGGCGGGTTAGGGCATCGGCTACCTGGGCGGACGGCAGCAGTTCGATGTCCGCGCTGATCCCGCGCTCGGCGCAGAAGGACAGCAGCCCGGCTGTGTGCCTGGTGCCGCCGGTGCCCGAGGAGGTGAGGTTCTTGCGGCCGAAGGTCAGCTCCATGATCCGCACCGATGTCTCGACCGGAGCGCCGAGCACGCTGAGCGTGCCGCCCAGGTTGAGCAGGCGCAGCAGCGGCGAGAAGTCGTGCGGCGCGGCGATCGTGTCCAGGATCAGGTCGAACCGGCCGAACGCCTGCTTCAGCTGCGTGTCGTCGGTGGTGATCACCACGTCGGCGGCGCCCAGCTTGCGGGCGTCGCCGGCCTTGCCTGGCGTCCTGCTAAGCACAGTGACCTCCGCGCCGAGCGCGGCGCCGAGCTTCACCCCGAGATGCCCGAGCCCGCCGAGTCCGGCCACCGCAACCTTGCTGCCCGCACCGATCCCGGCCGCCCGCAGCGGCTCCCACATGGTGATTCCCGCGCACATCAGCGGGGCGGCGGCGGCCGGGTCGAGCCCGTCGGGCAGGCGGTAGGCGAACTTCTCGCGCAGCACGTACTCCCGGCTGTAGCCGCCCCTGGTCGTCGTGCCGTCGATCTGGTCGGTGCCGCCGTAGGTGGTGACCGCACCCTCGTAGCAGAAGTTCTCCTGCCCTACCTGGCACATCGCGCAGACGCCGCAGGAGTCGACGATGGTCCCGACCGCGACCCGGTGGCCCGGCGCGAAGCCGGTCGCCGCGGGCCCGACGGCCGTGACCGTGCCGGTGAACTCGTGCCCGGGAACCAGCCTGTCGACCGGTTTGCCTGCCAGGCCGTGAATGGCGTGCAGGTCGCTGTGGCAGACGCCGCAGTAATCGACGCGCACCGCGATGTCGTCGTCCCGCAGTTCCCTGCGCTCGAGCGGCACCCGCACCAACGCGGTCGAGTGGTCGGTGCTCTGCCAGCCAGTGGTGACGCGCATGAAATCCTCCAAGACAGACTATTCGGTCTGTTACAGGCTAGCCATCCGTCCGCGGTAGAACAAACCAACTGGTCTGTTTGTTAGACTGGTCTCATGCCCGTTCTGCCGACAACGCCCCGGGGAACCGCCACCAGTCGGCGCATCCTCGACGCGGCGGCGGAGGAGTTCGCCGAGCGAGGCATCGCCGGCGCCAGGATCGACCGGATCATCACGGCCGCGAGTACCAACAAAGCCCAGCTCTACGGCTACTACGGCAGCAAGGACGGCCTGTTCGACGCCGTCGTCGCCGACCGGGTGGACCGCACCACCGATGCCGTACCGTTCGACGTGAACGACCTGCCCGGCTGGGCCGTGGGGATGTACGACGAGAACCTGCGCCGACCCGACCTAGTCCGCCTCATCACCTGGGCCCGGCTTGAGCGCCGCCCGGCGGGCCTCATCTTCAGCAGCAACGCCGATCACCAGCCGAAACTGACGGCGATCGCCAAGGCCCAGGCGGACGGACGCCTACGAGCCGGAGCACCCTTCGACCTGATGGCCCTGGTCATCGCCATGGCCTGCGCCTGGTCGCCGGCCAGCGGCATCTACGCCGCCACAGCCGACGAGCCCGCGGCCGACCACGACCGCCGGCGTGCCCTACTGCGCGACTGCGTCGAGCGCGCCGTCGCTCCGTGACCGCGCCCCGTCACAGCCACGGCCCGTGAGCGTGGTGGCCGCCGGCAGGTGAGCACCCTCGCCAGCTAGCCCTGGACGGTCGGCCGGATGGTGATCTCGCCGATTTCCACGTCGTCGGGCTGCTCGATCGCGAAGGCGATGGCGCGGGCCACCGCCTCGGGCGCGATGGCGAACTGATCGCGGCTGCGGCGCAGCTGATCGCGGACTTCGGGGTTGTCGACGGAGTCGACGAGCTCGGTGCGGACGAAGCCAGGCGATACCGCCGTGGTCCGCAGCACGCCGTCGGTCGACTCCTGCCGCAGCCCCTCGAGCAGGGTGCGGACGGCATTCTTGGTGGCGGCGTAGACCGCCTGGGTGGGGACGATCTTCAGACCCGCGGTGGACACCGTGGTCACCAGGTGCCCGCGGCCCTGGCGGCGGAACACCGGCAGCGCCGCCGCGATGCCGTTCAGCACGCCCCGCAGGTTGACGTCGATCATCGCCGACCACCCGTCGGTGTCAAGGTCAGCGATCGGCCCCACTTTGCTGATGCCCGCGTTGCTGACCAGCACGTCGAGCCGGCCGAAAGCCGTCACGGCCTCGTCCACCAGCCGCCGGAGGTCATCCGGCCGGGTGACGTCCGTCGCACAGCTGACCGCCCGGCCGCCGCCGTCGCGGATCTCCTTGGCTAGCCCCTCAAGGCGCTCGGTCCGGCGCGCGCCGAGAGCGACCGCGGCGCCGCGTCCGGCCAGCAGCCGCGCGGTGGCTTCGCCGATCCCGCTGCTCGCCCCGGTGATGGCGACGACTTTGCCGCTGATGCCGGCCATAAAACCTCCTCGGCTAAAGTGGACACGTGTCCGGTTGACTCACAGTACCGGACACGTGTCCACTTAGCTAATCGCCGCCTGGGAGGAATGATGGAACCGGCCAGCCTACGGGCCGACGCGGCGGACAATCGCGCACGGATCATCGCCGCTGCGCGGTCGGCGATCGCGAGCGACGGCGAGGTGCGGCTGAACGCGATCGCGAAGCAGGCCGGCGTAGGCCAGGGCACCCTGTACCGGCACTTCCCGACCAGGGACCACCTGCTGGCCGAGGTGTACCGCGAAGACGTGACCGAACTCGTAGCGGCCGCGCCACTGCTGCTGGCTAGCCACGAACCGCTCGCCGCACTCGGCCGCTGGCTCGACCGCGTAGCCGACTACGCCCAGGTCAAGCGCGGGGTCTTCGCCGCCGTGGAGGCGGCAGTATCGCAGGACCTGGCCGCGCACAGCCTCGGCCCAATTGGCCAGGCGCTGACCACGCTGCTCGATGCGGGCAAGGCCGACGGAACGATCCGCCAGGACGTCGACGCCCGCGACGTCATCCTGCTCATCGGCTACCTGACTAGACTCGACCAGTCCGAGTGGGACGCCAGGGCCAGGCACCTGCTGCAGGTCATCCTCGACGGACTCCGCAGCACCGACCCTGCAGGACGTTAGGAGCAGCCCGGCAGGCGCAGGCAGCCCGCCGACTCTGACAGTCCAGCCGCGCTAAATCCCGTGAATTCAATACTGCAACCGGAACCGGCCAAAGCGGCAACCGGAGTTGCATGGCATGTCGGTAATAAAACAATGGCCAATCGGTAAGTCCCCTGCTTGGATAACGACCATCGATTCGTAGTAAAATTCGAGTAGTAGACCAGTCGAGTCAAATGATGTGCACGCACAATCGAATCGAGGAGTCTCATGGGGTGGCAGCCAGGCGCGGAACGCGGGACGGGCGGGGAACCTGACCGTCCCGAGCCTGCCGCGTCGCTGCCTGACCTTGGCCCGTGTGCGCCCGACCGTGACCCGCGCCTGCCTGGCCGTGACTCGCGTCTGCCGGGTTTCGCCTGCGGCGGCGAATGGGACGGCTGCCTGCCGTCGGCCGCGCTGGCCGCCGCCCTGGAGGGTGTCTGCGGCCCGGGCTGGCGGTGTCCGGGTGCTGAGCATGATGAGCTGCTCGGCGTGCTGCGGCAGTGGCAGGCGCTGGGAGGCCGGGGCCGAAGACCAGAACTATCTGTGGGACTTCCCCGACGGCAGCGATCAGTTCAATCCGTGGGAGCCACGGGACACCCGGTTCTCCCGGGACAGCGCCCTTCCGCTCAGTGCGTCCGAATGGGCTGGAGAGCGCTGGGTAGGAGCTGCCGTACCGCTACTAGCAGCAGGGAAGGAAGCACCATGGCTACCAGCCGGCAGAAGGAAGCGGCCAGGGAGAACCTGGAGAAGGCCCGGGAGGCGCAGAGCGAACGGGCGCACGGCAAGAACGTTCCCCGGCAGAGCGAGGGACTGAGCACCGCCGATAAGGACAAGATGCCGGACAACGAGTTCGCCTTCCAGAAGGAGCGCAAGGAGCCGCTGACCGACGCCCGTCACGTGCGCAACGCGATCTCACGGTTCGACCAGGTGGAGGGCGTCAGCGACGCTGAGCGCGACGCGGCCTGGAAGAGGATTGTGGCGGCCGCGAAGAAGTACGACGTCGAGGTATCAGAATCCAGCTGGCGTGACCTGGCTAAGGGCGGCAAGGACAGCGGCCGCTAGACGTTTCCGTAGCCGGGCGTGCCCGGTGTGAGCATGTTGGCGAGGGAACGCAGGGCATTGCCAGACGGACCGGGATGGCCGGTATAGCAAGGGAACACCCGGCCCCACCCCATGGCGCGGCTGACCGGCGCGATCCGCAGGGCCAGGCACAGCGAGCGGTCGACCGCCGCCCGCTGGCGCCCGGCTTCGAGCCACGGCTCGAGGTACACCTCGGTCGCGCGCCGGTCTCAGCGGACCCCGTTGACACCCCGCATGCCCGGCGGCGGTACGCAAGGCAACGGAGAGGCTGCCGAAGGGTGCGCGACGTTCGGGTCTCCCAGTCGAACGGTGTTCCGGTGGTGGCGAAGACGTTGTTCGGGTGAACGTCCCCGTGGTCAAGGCCTTCCCCGGACGCCCGTTGAACCGGAGACGAGCGTAACAGTGACTCCTGCGCTTGCGACCGCCGCACCTGGGCACAGAGCGCTGACTTGCCGCTGCCCCCGGCAGAATCACTCGCCGCCGGGAGAGCCCGCACGTACGGTCGGTTACGTGACCGACAGCCGATCTGGACAAGCCCGGCGGGTGAAGGCCGGCGAGACAGAACTCGCGTACCGGAGCTGGGGTCCAGCCGACGGAGCGCCTGTTGTGCTGCTGCACGCGCTCGGCGAGCAGTCGTCGGACTGGGCGCAGGTCGCGGCCGCGCTCGCGCCGCCTTACCGGGTCTACGCACCTGACCTGCGCGGTCACGGGGCCAGTGACTGGCCGGGCGGTTACGCGATCGAGCAGCTCGTGACGGACCTGGAAGGGTTCACCGACGCGCTCGGCCTGGACCAGGTGACACTCGTCGGCCACTCCCTCGGCGCGCCGCCCGCATACCTGTACGCAGCCCGTCACCCGCACCGGGTCGCGCAACTGGTGCTCGAGGATCCCGCACCGCCGTGGCCGCGCGCACCGCGGACGGTGCGCAGGCCGGCCGGGCCGCTGCCGTTCGACTGGGACGTCACCGCGCTGAGCAACCAGTTCACCGAGCCCTCGGTCAGCTCCTGGCGCGACGAGCTGCGGCTGGTCCGCGCTCCTGCGCTGATCGTCGCGGGTGGTCCCGACAGCCACGTCGACCAGGCCCAGCTGGCGGAGATGGCGACGCTCATCCCCGGCTGCGAGCTCACCACGATCCCGGCCGGCCACCTGGTACACGCGGCCCGGCCAGCCGAGTTCTGCGCCGCCGTGACCAGTTTTCTCGGCCGACGGCCGGGCTAACGGCTAACGCGGGACGTCCTGGCTATCGGCCGGCCAACCCGCCAGCCGGGCTAACGGCCGGCCAACCCGCCGGGCCGGCCGGGGCCGGCGTCAGGGATACTGCCAGTTGTGATGCTTGGTGTCGGGCTTGACGCCCGCCTCGGCCTGCCGTTCGACCAGCTGCGCGCCGCCGCGCGGGAAGCGGAACGGCTCGGATTCGACAGCCTGTGGACGCCGGCGGGCGGGGTACCTGACTCATTCCACGTCTGCGCGGCCTGGTCGCGGGACACCGCGCTGCGCACCGGGATCTCGGTGGTGCCGGCCGCGCGGATGTGGACGCCGCTCGGTCTCGCGGTGCAGGCGGCCACGCTGGCCCAGCTCTCGGGCGGGCGGTTCGTGCTCGGCCTTGGCACCGGCGGCTACGGGCCGGACTTCTGGGCATCGGTGGGCCTGCCCAACCGGCCGATCGCGGTCATGCGCGAGTACGTCACCGAGGTCCGCGGACTGCTGGCCGGGCAAGAGGTCACCGCCCGGACCGGCACCGGCCAGGGCGGCACCGGCCAGGGCGGTCCCGGGTGGCCGGCTTCAGCGTCGCTCGGGATGGCGGACCTGCCGGCGGCCCCGGTGTACCTGGCCGCGCTCGGTCCGCAGATGCTGCGGCTCGCGGGCGAGGTCGCCGACGGGGCGCTGCTCAACTGGTCCTCGCCCGAGCACATCGCTTTCAGCCGCGAGCAGGTCGCCGCGGGGGCCGCTCGGGCGGGCCGCGATCCCGGCGCAGTTCCGCTGACGATGTATATCCGGGTCTGCGTGGACGACGACGTGGCCGCGGCCCGGCACGCGCTCGGTACCCAGGTGCTCGGCTACGCGCTCGCTCGCCCCGGCATGCCCAAGGGGGCCGGCTACCGGAGCCTGTTCGCCAGCATGGGGTTCGACGCGGAGCTCACCGGACTCGAGCAGCGCCGTGACCGCGGAACAGCCATGGAAGACCTGGTGGCGGCGGCGCCCGACGAGATGCTGAACGCGGTCGGCTACTACGGTCCGGCGGCCCGGGCACCGGCCGCCTTCGCCCGGCTCAGCGCCGGGCTCGACGAGGCGATGGTCCGGGTCATCACCGCCCGGCCCGGTCTCGAGCCGGTCGTCGAGGCGATGACGGCGCTGACGCCGGGGCTCATCAGGGGCAGTTAACGACTCAAGGGGCAGCCGGCGACGGGAACCCCGTCCTTCATGAACATGAAGTAGCCGCCGAACTCAGGCGATCCCTCCCCCGCCGTCCAGCCGAACAGTTCCGTGTAAAAGCGCGTGGCACCCTCGCTGCCGGAGGTCAGCAGGTCAATCCAGCAGGGAGGCCGTTGGGCCGGGTCACGGCAGCTCCCCTTTACCGCTCGAAGTCTCCGGTTTCCCTGGCAGACGGTGCCCGCGGCGGAAATCACCGCGCGCGGGTCCTGACGGCTGCGGGTAGCGTGGCGGCATGGGTGTACGGATCGGGATATCGCTCGGCACGGCCGGGGCGGCGGGCGAGTTCGCGGCGGCGGTCGCACTGCTCGAGGCGGCCGGGATCGACTCGCTGTGGCTGCCGGAGACCGTGTACGGGCCCGCCATCGACCCGTTTACCGGGATGACGTTCGCGCTGGCGAAGACGACGCGCCTGAAGGCCGGCACCGGGGTATCGGTGCTGCCAGGACGCCATCCCGTGCTGGTCGCCAAGCAGCTCGCGTCGCTCGCCGGGCTGGCACCAGGGCGGGTGCTGCCCGTGTTCGGCCTGCAGCCTGCCACCCCGGCCGAGCGGGTGCTGTTCCCGGTGCCGCAGGGGCAGCGGGCCGCGGTGTTCGACGAGGCGCTGACGCTGCTGCGGCTGATGCTGACGAACGAGGTGGTGACGTTCGAGGGGTCGTTCTTCTCGGTCCGTGACGCTTCGGCAGGCCCGCTGCCGGTCAAGCCGCTCGACATCTGGCTGGGGGGATCGGCGCCGGCCGGGCTGCGGCGGGTGGGCCGGCTGGCCGACGGCTGGCTCGGCTCGTTCCTCACCCCGGCCGAAGCGGGCGACGCCGTCACCGTCATCAACGCGGCCGCCGACCAGGCAGGCCGCGAAGTTGAGCCCGATCACTTCGGGACCAGCCTGGCAGTCGCGTTCGGCGGCATCCCCGACGCCCTGGCGGCCGCCAGCAAGCGCCGCCGGCCCGATACTGACCCGGCGTCCCTTATCGCCGACGGGTGGGCGGGCGCGCGGGAGATGATCTCGGCGTTCGCGTCCGCGGGCCTCAGCAAGTTCGTCGTCAGGCCGGTGACGGCCCCTGAGCACCTCGAGGACTTCATCGCTGGCTTCGCCGCCGAGCTCATCCCCCTGCAGACCTGATCAGTGCTGACTGCGCCGTATCCGCGCGGACTGCTCACTGATGACCGCTAGCACGCGCTGGTCGCCAGCGGTGTCCGGGGCGGTGGCGAGTACCCGGTCGAGGGTCTCGGCGACTACTGATCCGGCCGTGCGCCGCCTCATGCCCCAGCTGGCAGCCTCGTCGAGGAGGCTGGCCGCGGTCACTTGGCGGACATCGGCCTGCCCGCCGACCCGCTGGCCCAGGTGAGTGTCCGCCTGCATCGGCTGGCCGGTGCCGTCGGTCAACTCCAGGGCGATCGTGGAAAGCACGTCATACAGCGGTGCGAGCCTGATCGAGGTGCTGTCCGGGTCGTGCAGGACAGAGAAGTTCTTGGCGTGCGCGTCGGCGTTGCCGACCGCCATGTTGAACGTGGTGCGGCGCAGCAGCCGGGTGACGTCGGCCGGGTCGCCGAAGTTCCGCAGCAGGCCGGCTAGGTCGCGCAGCGCCGGGCCGCCCTGTTCCTGGTACTTCATCCCCGGCGGGGTGCCGGTCGCCTGGCAGCCGTCTTCCTGGTGCACGCGGCCGGGAAGCGCCGCCCCGGGGGACGCGAGACGGTCGTAGCGGCTGACCGCGAGCACCGGCAGCCCCGCGACGTCGAGCAGCTCGGTCTCTGGCACCTCCAGCCCGCAGGCGGCGGCCAGCCGCAGGCAGGTGGCCTCGTTGGCGGCCATCGCGTGCGGACCGTCGGGCTTGAGGATCCAGGTAGAGGGAGCGTCGCCGTAGGGAAGCTCCCAGGTGCCGTCAGCGGCCCGGCCGAACAGCGCCTTGCGCTGGAAACCAGCCAGCGACGGCCGGAAGCCGCGTTCCGGCGCCGCCGCCAGGGGTGCGACATCGAGTGCGCTGATCACCAGCCGCAGTCCGTCGAGGGGCACTGGCGTGTACCCGCTGGGGCCTCCCGTCCCTGGCCGGTCCCCTTCAGGAAGCAGCATGACCGCGCCCGCGCAGTCCCGGCCGAACATCGCCAGAATGCCGTAGGTATCTACCGGCCTGACGCCGGCCAGGGCGGCCATCCGGGTAAGCGCGGGCCCTTCGGGAAGCATGTTCTCGAAGAAATCCACGCCGCGGGTGTCACGGGGGCCCAAGGGCGTGCCGATCGGCAGCCCAACGGAAAGCACCGGATTCCCGAGCCCCCACCGCTCGATTCCCTCCGGGCGCCACTCCAGCCGGATGCGGAACTCCGGACCAGGCGCGAGTACCGCGACCGGCGTGCCGTACAGCCACACGACCAGGCGGTCAGCCACGCGGTGCCCTTGGCCTGACGACGACCTCGCAGCCGAAGAAGCGAATCAGCCTCAGCGCATGGGTCAGCGAGCTGCCGAACTTGCCGGCCTCGAGCGACGACAGGTAAGGCTGGCCGATCCCTGTCGCTTCGGCCGCCGCTTCCTGGGTTACCCCGGCCGCGGTCCTGAAGTGCTTCAGAGCCGCCCCCATGTCGCGTGACGTGATCACCAGGTACTCGTCGGGCCGTATCACCATAGACCAATATTACCCCGCCATCGGCCTTTAGCAATATCGTGCATTAGCAATAAAAGGGTGCGGCCTGAGCCGGCCGATGACTGGCCGGTAACAACGTGTCCGCGGTGGCCAGGACGGACGCCAGCTGGATCCTTGAGGTGATGCCGAGCTTGGGAAAGATCCGGTAGAGATGCGAGCCCACGGTCCGGTGCGACAGGTAGAGCCGCTGGGCGATCTCCCGGTTAGACAGCCCCTCGGCGGCGAGCCGCGCGATCCGCAGCTCCTGCGGTGACAGGCAGGCCCGCTGCCCCGTGCCTGGTTCCTCGCCAGGCTCGCTGACCGCCTCGCCGGCGGCGCGCAGTTCCCGGCGGGCACGCTCGGCCCAGGGCAGCAGGCCGTGCGCCTCGCACAGCTCCCTGGCGGCCCGCAGCGGCCGGCGCGCCAGCGCGACCTGGTAGCGGCGGCGCTGCCAGGAGCCGTACTCGAGCAGCAGGCGGCCCCGGTACGCGGGCCAGCGTGACAGGTCGGCGCCGAGCCCCCGTCGCGCCCGGCTGGCCCGGCGAGCCCGACACGGTCGAGCTGGCCCGGGCTGACCAGGACAGCGTCGCCGGGTACGGGATCGAGGACGTCGCCGCGCACTACGCGGGCATCATCACCAAGCTGCCGGCCCCGCCCGTCATCATCGGGCACTCCTGCGGCGGCCTGATCGCGGAGAAGCTGCTCGGCGAGGACCTCGGCGCGGCCGCCATCGCGATCGACGCGGCGCAGATCAAGGGCGTGCTGCCGCTGCCGCTGTCGTCGCTGCGGGCCACCCTGCCGGTCTTCAAGAACCCCGCCAACGCCCACCACAGCGTCGCCCTGACGGCCGAGGAATTCCGCTACAGCTTCGGCAACGCCGTGTCAGCGGAGGAATCGGACGCGCTCTGGAGCCAGTGGACGGTCCCCTCGCCAGCCAAGCCGCTGTTCGAGGCCGCCGCGGCCAACTTCTCGCCGCACTCGCCCGCGAAGGTCAACACCGGCAACTCCGGCCGCGGCCCGCCTGCTGCTGATCATGGGCGGCCGGGACCACACCGTGCCTGAGGCGATCACCAAGT
>DASYAD010000116.1:0-51614 GCA_036501515.1 Trebonia sp.
AGGTGCGCGGCACGACGCCGTGCGGCGGCAGCATCTCGAACGGGTACTTCTCGTAGGTGAAGAACAGCGGGCCGCCGTAGCCGCGCGGGTTGGCGGTCGGCTGGGTGGTGAAGTTGTAGCGGTAGGTGGTGGTGTCGTCCACTGGCACCGCGAAGATCTGCCTGGTAGAGAACGGGATCTGGGCGATGATGGTCGACGCAGGGAAGATGTAGGCGGTGACCCGGGCGTGCCGGTAGCCGTTGGGCGTCGTCCTGATGCCCGCGTAGCGGAAGCCGTGCCAGGTGTCGTCCACTTCGATCAGCGCGCGCGCGTCGTGCCGCCAGAACTTCATCGACATGAACCCCGACGGGTAGCCCGGCTTGTCGGTGCCGTCGTCGGGCACGTCGTCGATCGCGTCGAACTGGTGCAGGTTGGAGATGTGCGCGGTGTCCATGTCGCCGTCCATGGACTGCACCCAGTTGCAGAAGATCTGCTCCTTGTTCGCGGCCGCGAGAGACGCGGGCAGGTCGTCGGTGCCGAAGTCCCTGAACGGGGTCATCGTCTCGGCCGGCCCCAGGTAGGCCCAGACGATCCCGCCCGACTCATGCACCGGGTAGTTCCTGGTCCTGATCCGGTGCGCGAACGGGCGCAGCTCCGAGCGCTGGTCGGTGCACTGCCCGGTGACGTCGAACTTCCAGCCGTGGTACGTGCAGCGCAGCCCGCATTCCTCGTTGCGCCCGTAGAACAGCGACGCGCCGCGGTGCGGGCAGCGCTCTTCGATCAGGCCGACCGCCCCGGCCGTGTCGCGGAAGGCGACTAGGTCCTCGCACAGCAGCCGGACGCGGACGGGCGGGCCGTCGGGCTCGGCGATCTCTTCCGACAGGCAGGCGGGGATCCAGTACCGGCGCAGCAGGTCGCCCATCGGCGTCCCCGGGCCGACCCGGGTCAGGATCTCGTTGTCTTCCGCTGACAGCACGGCGCACCTCCAGGTGACCAGAAACGAAATATCGCCCTGACCTCACCGTGTCCCGCTGTCACGCGCCCTGGCAATAGCCGGCGGAATCAATAAGGGACGCCGTCTTCTTGGCCGGATAGCACTAAAAAGGAATTGACCGGGCCCTTTACCAGGCCCGATCAATTCTCCTGATCCGTGCGATAAAGAACGCTGATTGCCGGGTGGGCGCTCAGTGCGCGAACGACGCGCGCTTCTTCTGCACCTCGGGCGGCGGCTGGGTCTGCGGGTGGTGCTCGAGGACGTTCAGGTGCAGCTTGAAGTCCGCCAGCAGCAGGTTAGCCAGGTCCATGGAGAAGCCGTTGCGTATCACGATCCGCATGACCGCCATGTCCGTCAGGTTCTCGGGGAACGTGTAGGCGGGCACCTGCCAGCCGCGCATCCGCAGCCGCTCCGAGAGGTCGAAAACCGAGTACGTGGTCACGTCGTCGCGCAGTTTGAACGCGAACACCGGCAGGTCGGATCCGTCGGTCAGCAGCTCGAACGGGCCGAGCCCGGCGATCTCGCCGGACAGGAACCTGGCGATGTCCTGCGAGGTCTGCTGAACGCGCTGGTAGCCGTCGTAGCCGAGCCGCAGGAAGTTGTAGTACTGCGCGGCGACCTGGGCGCCCGGCCGGGAGAAGTTTAGCGCGAACGTGGGCATCTCGCCGCCGAGGTAGTTGACCTTGAACACCAGGTCGTCGGGCAGGTGGTCCTGGTCGCGCCAGATGACCCAGCCCACGCCGGGGTAGACCAGGCCGTACTTGTGCCCCGATGAGTTGATCGAGGAAACCCGCTTCAGCCGGAAGTCCCATTCGATCTCCGGCTGCAGGAACGGCGCCACGAAACCGCCGGACGCCGCGTCCACGTGGATCGGCACGTCAGGGGCGCCGGCCGTCGCGGCCAGGTGGTCGAGCGCCGCTGCCAGGTCCGCGACCGGTTCGTAGGAGCCGTCCATCGTCGACCCCATGATGGCGACGACGCCGATGGTGTTCTCGTCGCACAGCGCGATGGCCTCGGGCACGCCCAGGTGGTAGCGCCCGCGCTCCATCGGCACGTACTTCGGCTCGACGTCCCAGTACCGGCAGAACTTCTCCCAGCACACCTGGACGTTGCTGCCCATGATCAGGTTGGGGCGGGCGGTGTCCTTGCCCGCCGCGCGCCTGCGGGCGCGCCAGCGCCACAACAGCGCCATGCCGCCGAGCATGCACGCCTCGCTCGAGCCGGTGGTCGAGCAGCCGACCGCCTGCTCGTGGGGCGCGTTCCACAGGTGCCCGATGATGTTCACGCAGCGGCGCTCGAGCTCGGCCGTCTGCGGGTACTCGTCCTTGTCGATCATGTTCTTGGGCGAGCACTCGGCCATCAGCTGCTCGGCCTCCGGCTCCATCCAGGTGGTGACGAACGTCGCCAGGTTCAGCCGGGCGTTCCCGTCGAGGATGAGCTCGTCCCTGACCACCTGCAGCGCGGTGCGCGGCAGCACCCCGTGCTCCGCCAGCCGGTACCGCGGGATCTCGCAGGTCTTCTCCCGGAAGTAGACCGGGTTGATGTCGATTTCGGTGCCCAGTTCTTCCTCGGGCACTTTCCTGTGCAGGGCAGCCATAAGGCAAACCTAGTAGCACGCCTGTGACGCCGGGTCACCTGCGGCGGGCGAGATCCTTAATTAGTGGTGTACGTGAGCACAGCGGTCTTCTGCCCGCGGGCCAGCAGCAGGGCGCGACGGCTGCCGGGGTGCCCCGGCCGCACGGTTTCCGGTGGTTTCTGAGACGGGACCGGTCAGCCGGCGGCCCGCTGGAGCTGCCACGCCGCTTCGATCGCGTCCTCGATGGCGCCGCGGTCGCCGTCCGCCAGGTCGGCGACGACCATCATGTGCTTCGCGTAGCGGGACGGAACGCTGAACGTGGCGGGGAACTGGCGCAGTACCGAGTCGCGGTAGTCGAAGTCAGCCCGGATCACCAGGTGGGAGCCGTCGAGCTGACGGGCGACGAGCCTGCCGTGATACCGCCACTGCCGCAGCCCGTCAGACGATGTCTGGCGCACGCCTGGCAAGGCGCCGGCCACGTCAGCGATCTCGTCGATCCGCACTGTCGGGGTCCTCCCTGATGTCCAGTTAAGCACCCGGGGAGATCACTGGCCAGAACAGCTCACTTCAGCAGTTTCTGCACGTCGCGGAACCGCGGGTGGCTGGCGTCGCGCAGCCACTCGAACAGCACCATCTCCGTGCTGACGACCTCCGCGCCGTGCTGCCTGGCGCGGTCGACGGCGAGCGCCTTGTCGGCCGGGTCGCGCGACCCGCAGGCGTCGGCCGCCAGGATTACCCGGTGGCGCGAGCCGAGCAGGCCGAGCACGGTCTGCAGCACGCAGACGTGCGCTTCACAGCCGGCGATGACCACCTCGCGGGTGCCCGCGGGCAGCAGGCCGCCGAAGCCGGGCGCGTCCGCAGCCGAGAACACCGTCTTGTCCAGCGTCGCGGCCGGGTAGGCGGCTAGCGCGGCGACCGTCACTCCGAGGCCCTTCGGGTACTGCTCGGTGGCCAGGACCGGCACGTCGAGCAGCCGGGCGGCCTCGGCCAGCCGGACCGCCCTGGTGACCATCTGGCCGCCGTCGCTGATGGCGGGAACCAGGCGTTCCTGGATATCGATCAGGAGCACGGCGGCTCCTTTGGCGGTGAGAATCACGACCGCACGATACTCGACAGGACGGGGCACTAGAGTGGTCCCCGGTGTCGCCGCGCATCGATTGCAGCGCCACTATTCCAGAGGAAACAGTGAGGTTCGGGCATTAGTGTGCACCCAGGCGCGGGACCCGCGCCGTGTCCCACTGCCTGCGGGAAGGCCGGGTAAACGTGGCGGTCCGTGACACGCGCCGGCCGGACCTCGCGGAACCGGGACCGCCGAGGCTCAAGCGGGGCCGGCTGGCGCTGTATGCGGCGCTGCTCGCGGCCGCTGGCACGGCTGTCTTCTTCGGCGTGCAGTCGGGCTCGGGCCCGGCCGGGACGGTCGTCGTCATCCCGCCGCCCCCGGCCGTGACCCTCGGCGCCGGAGCGCCCGAGTCCGTCTCGACCGCCACCGCGAGCACCGCCTCGTCGGCTAGCCCGCGCGCCCAGCCGTCCCCGCACGCACTGCTGAGCCCGCCGCCGGTGGCCGGCGCCAAGTACGCGGGCAAGGTGGTGCTGAACGCGGCCGGCTCGCAGCTGGAGTCGTGGAACCAGACGTCGTCGTTCTGCACCGAGGACGACTGGGAGGTTCCCGACGGCTCGGTCTACACCGACAAGAGCAACGACGCGGTGCTCGCGACGACCGGCAAGGCGGGCAGCTGCGTGGGCCTGATCAGCCCCCAGGCGTACTCCTCGGCCGTGATCGAGGCCTACGTCTACTTCCCGCCGCTCCCCGGCCATTCGGGGACGATCGCCGACTGGTCGTCTCTGTGGCTGACCAATCAGTCCGCCTGGCCGCAGGACGGCGAGCTCGACGCGGTCGAGGCCGAACCCGCCACCGGCGTGAACGCGGTGGCCTGGCACTGGGGCCCGAGCGGCGACGAGCAGTCGATGTCGACCGACGGCTACGCGGCCGACGGCACGCTGCCGGTCGACGCCCCCAACCTGACTTCCGGCTGGCATGTCGTCGACATCGCGTACACCAGCGGCTTCTTCGCCGTCTACTACGACGGAAAGCTGTTCACCAGCCTCAGTAACAGCGCCGTCACCGGCGCCGCGCTGAACCTGCTCATCACCACCAGCGTGACGCCCGACAACAGCGAGGTGGAACAGACGATCGGCAACGCGCCGCAGAACTCCGACAGCTCGCCGGCGGGCATGGCGGTCAAGTACGTGAAGATCTGGTCGTTCAAGTAGCCGGCCGCCAGGGCGCTCAGCGCGGCGGGTGCTGCTTGATCCAGTGCTGGGCGATGTCGGCCCGGCGGGCGAACCACACGCCGTCGTGCCCGGCGATGTGGTCGAGCAGCCGGGCGACCGCCCGGGCGCGGCCCGGGCGTCCCGCCAGCCGGCAGTGCAGCCCGACCGACATCATCCTTGGCAGCTCGGCGCCCTCCTCGTAGAGCTGGTCAAAGGTGTCGCGGGCGTAGCTGAAGAAGTCGCCGCCGTGCGCGAACCCGGGCGAGCCGACGAACCGCATGTCGTTGACGTCCAGGCTGTACGGGACGACCAGGTGCGGGGTGCCCGCGACCCGGGTCCAGAACGGGAGGTCGTCGCTGTAGTCGTCGGAGTCGTAGAGGAACCCGCCGTCCTCGACCACCAGCCGTCTGGTGTTGGCACTCATCCGCCCGGTGTACCAGCCGACCGGCCGTTCCCCGGTGACGCGCCTGATCGCCTCCACCGTCCTGGCCAGGTGCGCCCGCTCGGTGGCGGCATCGATGCCGGCGTAGTCAAGCCAGCGGTAGCCGTGCGGGCAGATCTCGTGCCCGTCGGCCGCCAGCGCGGCGACGACGTCCGGCGACCGCTCGACCGCCATTCCCACCGCGAAAACGGTGGCCGGCACGCCGCGGGCGGCCAGGATCCGACGCAGCCGCCACACCCCGGCCCGCGAACCGTACTCGAACATCGACTCGGTGCGCAGGTCGCGGACGCCGAGCCGGGGCAGTGCGTCAACCACGTCGTTGGACGCGGCCTCCGAGGTGGCGTCGCCGTGCAGCACGCTGGTCTCGCCGCCCTCCTCCCAGTTGACGACCACGCTCACCGCGATCCGCGCTCCGCCCGGCCAGCGCGGATGCGGCGGATTCGCTCCGTAGCCCGCGAGGTCGCGCGGATAGTCCGTGACGTCGCGCGGGTAGTGCCCGGCGGCCGCGCCCGTCTCCTCGTCCGGACTCGCGCACGGCGCGGAGCCCGTCACCAGGCACCGCCAGCGGCCCGCGCCCGCGCGGCGAGCTGCTGGCAGCAGTCCGCGTAGCTGCCGCTGAACCCGCCGCCAAGCCGCGCGGCGTGCCACAGCGTGGCGAGCACGCTGTCTACCACGACGGTGCGGCACGACCAGGCCGTCCCTTCGCCGGTGCTCCCGCCGGTGCTTACGGCCGGGCGCCGCGCCGTGCCGCTGGTCAGGCCGAGCACGCTGGTCAGGCCGAGCACGTTGGTGCAGATGACGGCCAGCGCCTCGGCCCCCTGCCCGGCCAGCCCCCGCAGCTCGGCGTCGATGACCGCGGCCGGTATCGCGGCGAAGTCCAGGTTCCGCTCGACGCCGAGCCCCCGGTCGGCTACCACCGGGCCGCTGTCGCCGCGCGCGCCGGCCACCGCGGACACCACCCGCCGGTGCACATCGGGCACGTAGGGCGTCAGCACGCCGACTGGGGCGGCCGGCCGTTCGGCCAGCGCTGACAGCACCGCCGCGCGGCTGCTGGTCACGGGCACCCCGCTGGCCCGGCCGGCCTGGTCGAGCACGTCGTCCTCCTTGTCAGCGCCGAGCCAGAAACCTGATGTCCCGGCCCAGGCGATCAGCGCCGCCTCGGCGTCAGCCAGCAGTCCGGCCGCGTCGGCCAGCGCCCGCACGCCGAACTGCGCGTCAGCGTCGGCGTCGTCCGCGATGCGCCGCACCCTGACCCTGGTCACCAGCACCTCGAGACCGAGGACGGACGCGGCGGGCGACCGCTGGAGAAAGCCCTCGATGACCGGATTGGACGACGGGACGATAAGCCCCACCCGCACGGGTGTCACGCGACCGCTCCGAGGCCGGCTCCGACTAGGTCGGCCGCGACCGCGCACAGCCGCTCCTCGCCCCGGTCAGCTCCCACCAGCTGCACCGACGGCCCTTGACCGGTCGGCAGGGACAGGGCCGGCAGCCCCGTCAGCGACACCGCCCGGCAGTGCGCCATCAGGTCGGTCGTGCTCAGCCGCCGCCCCGCGACCTCGGTCGTGGCGGCGAAGCCGACCGGGCCGCTCGGCGCCAGCGGCAGCAGCAGCGCGCCGGCCCCGGCCGCGCGCAGCGCCGCCCGGACAGCGAGCCGGATCTGTTCCGCCCGTCCGCACAGCGCTGCCACTTCTGGGTGACCGGGCGAAGCCAGGGCCCGTTCCGACTGCTCGAGCACAGCCAGCGTCGACTCGCACAGTTGCTCCTCGCGGCCCGCCGCCAGCCGGCGGACCTCGCGGTGGTCGTCGGTCGCCGCGCGCAGGGCGGCGTAGAGGCTGCGGGCGTCGCACAGCGCCGCCCGCAGCCCGGCCGGCGCGGCGACCAGGCGGTACCCGGCCCGCTCGGCCGCGGCGGCGGCCGCCGTCACCGCCCGGGCGACCTCGGGGCGGACCGCCGCGATCTCGGTCCCGTCGCTTACCAGCAGCGTCTTACGCGCAGGGCCACCCCGCGCGGGCGCCGCGAGCGCGGCCAGCACCGCGCCGAGCACCGCGGGTGACCGCGCCATCAGCCCCGCCGTCTCGGTCCTGGACTGCAGGCTGGCATCCGCCGCCCGCGGGGGAGCGAGGCCGATCCGCCCGGTCGACGCGGGCCCGGCCAGCGGATGCGCGGTGCCCAGGCGCAGCCCGAGCACCCCGGCCGCCTGGGCGGGCCAGCGGACAGAACCGCCGTAGTCGCCCGCCACCGCGAAGTCGGCGATGCCGGCGCCGACCGCCACGGCGTCGCCGCCGCTGGACCCGCCGGGGGAGAGGGCGGGGTCACGGAAGTGCCGTACCCGGCCGTCGAGACGGTTCTCGGTGTCGGTGCCGAAGCCGAACTCGGCGCAGACCCCCTTGCCGAGCACCACCGCTCCCGCCTGCCGCAGGGCCCCCACCAGCGGCGGGTCGCTCTCGGGGACCGAGCCGCGCAGCAGGAGGCTGCCCGCGCAGGACTCCACCCCCGCCACCGGAAACAGGTCTTTCACGCTGAACAGCAGGCCGTGCAGCGGCCCTTCGGCGGCGCCGCGGGCCTCGGCGGTCACCCGTCCGGCGTCCACCGCACGCAGTGCCCTGGTGAACGCGTACTCCGCCCAGCACGACAGTGCCACCCGCGCGCGGGTTTCGGCGCTGACCTGCGGCTGAGCTGGTGTCAGCGGAATAGGCGCGGTCATCCGGTGAACGGGAACCGGCGGCGGAAGTCGTCCGCCGCGTACTCGAACGTGCGGAAGCTGACCCCGGCGTGGCCGCGCAGGTAGCCGAAGAAGCGCTCGAGCATGAGCAGCACCTGCGGCCTGCCGCTGACGTCCGGGTGCAGCGTGACCGGCAGCACCGCGTAGTCCATCTCCCGGTACACCCAGTCGAACTGGTCGCGCCACAGCTGCTCGATGTCACGCGGATTCACGAACCCGTGGCTGTTCGGCGACTGCTTGATGAACATCATCGGCGGCAGGTCGTCTAGGTACCAGTTGCCGCAGAACTCGACGATGTCGACCTGGCGGCCGCGCATCAGCGGCCGCATCCACGTCGCGGCCGGCTTGGTGTAGTCCGGCTTGGTCCACTCGTCGCCGACGCGGGCGTAGAACGGGAGGAAGTCGTGATAGTTCTGCGAGTGGCCGTAGGAGAAGCCGAACTCCCGCAGCAGCAGCGCGCCGCGCTCGGAGGTCTCCCACCAGGGCGCCACGTAACCGCGCGGCGCCCGGCCGGTGAGCTTGGTGATCAGTTCGACCGAGCGGCTCATCACGTCGCGCTCTTGTTCCGCGGTCAGCGCGACCGGGTTCTCGTGCGCGTAGCCGTGCGCGCCGATCTCGTGGCCCGCCTCGGCGACGGCGGCCATCTGCTCGGGGAACGTCTCGATCGAGTGGCCGGGTATGAACCAGGTGGAGCTGATCTCCTCCCGGGTCAGCAGGGTCAGCAGCCGGGGCGAGCCGACCTCGCCGGCGAACATGCCGCGCTGGATGTCGCTGGGGGAGTCGCCGCCGCCGTAGGAGCCGAGCCAGCCGGCCACCGCGTCCACGTCGACGCCGACCAGCACCTGGATGTCCTTCACCGGCTCGCCTCGCGCTCGGTGTGCACGCCCGCTTCGATGCGGCCCATGATCTCCCGGCGCAGCTCGTTGAACTCGGGGGCGGTGACGTCCCGCGGGTAGCCGAACGGCACCTCGTAGATGTCGCTGACCCGCCCGGCCGACATGATGCCCACACGCGTGGACAGCAGCAGTGCCTCCTCGATCGAGTGGGTGACGAAGATCGTGGTGACCGGATGGCGCTGCCACAGGGCCACCACCAGCCGCTGCACTTCCTGGCGTACGTAGGCGTCGAGCGCGGCGAACGGCTCGTCCATCAGCAGCACCGACGGCCGCATGGCGAGCGCGCGGGCGATGCCGACCCGCTGCTGCATGCCGCCGGACAACTGGTAAGGCCGGCGCCCGGCGGCGTCGGTCAGGCCGACCTCGGCCAGTTGCGTGCGGGCCCGCTCCCGGCGCTCGCCGCGGCTCAGGCCCGCGTGCTTGAGCCCGGCCGCGACGTTGTCCAGGGCGCTCATCCACGGGTACAGCGTGGGTGACTGGAACACCACCGCGCGGTCCGGTCCCGGGCGGCGCACCGGGCGGCCGCCCACGGTGACCGTGCCCGAGTCGGGCCGGTCGAAGCCGGCCACCAGGTTGAGCAGGGTGGTCTTGCCGGTGCCGCTCGGGCCGAGCAGCGAGAAGAACTCGCCAGGCCGGATGCGCAGCGAGCACTCGCGCAGCGCGTGGATCTGCCGTGTCCCCTGCTGGAACAGCTTGCCGACGGCGTCGAAGGCGACGTCGCGCGACCCGCCGGTGCCGGTGCTTGTCGTGGTCAACTCCGTACCCCTGTCTCGGCGTGCCAGCGGGTGGCGGGCCTGGTCGCGGCGAGCAGCAGCGCGTCGGTGAGCAGACCGCAGATGCCGGTGACGATCATGGCCGCGAAGACGGCCGGGTAGTCGAGGTAGTTGTAGGCGTTCCAGAGGGTGTAGCCGAGCCCGTTGTGGACGGCGAGCATCTCCGACGTGACGGCCATCATCCAGGACAGGCCAAGGCCGATCCGCAGGCCGCCGACGATGCTCGGGAAGGCCGAGGGGAGCACGACATGCCAGATCAGCCCGGCCCGGCCGTCGCCCATCATCCGGCCGGCGCGCAGCAGGTCACGGCCCACGCCGGATACCGCGACGGCGGTCGCGGCGATGACGGGGAAGACGGCGCCGACGAAGGTCAGCGCGAAGTTGGCGTCCTGCCCGATGCCGAAGATGACGATCGCGACCGGGATCCAGGTGATCGGCGGGATCGGGCCGAGGATCCGCAGCAGCGGGCTGAGCAGCCCGTCGGCCAGGCGCGAGACGCCGATCGCGGTGCCGAGGGCGACGCCGGCGACGGACGCGAGCGCGAACCCGACGAGCACCCGGACCAGGGTCGCGCCGATGTCGGCGAACATGTGCCCGGTGTAGAACATCTGCGGGCGGTGGCGCACACCGAGCCAGTTCCCGGCCGTTTTCAGCACCGTGAGCGGCCCGGGGATGAGGGCGGACGGGAACAGGTTCGCCGTCACGACGAGCTGCCAGCCCGCCACCGCCAGCAGCGGGACGATCAGGCCGAGCAGGATCCGGCCCGCCCTGGTGCCGATTTTTTTCATCCCGAACGGGCGCGTGGCTGCGCCTGTTCCGCCGATGGCCGTCGCGACGGCGTCGACGCTGGCCGGATCGGGCAGCGTGCCCGGCCCGGCCAGCATGACGCCGGCCGGGTCGGTCGTGCCGTCGGGGGAGAACCGCTCGGTCACGAGCCCGTCGCCCCCACGGCGTCCTGGCTCACACCGGACGCGGTCGCCAGCGGCGCGTAGTCCACGTGCTGCAGCAGCGTCGACTTGGACAGGTCGGTGGTGATCAGCTTCTGGGCGAACATCGCCGAAGAGATCGCCTCGATTTGCGTGAACGGCATGTCGATGGCGGGCGTGAGCTGGGCCATCGCCGTCTTCACGTCGGCGGCCGACGTGCCGGTGTACTGCTCGATCGCCGCCGCCCAGGCCGCCTGCCCGGCCGGCGTCTTCAGGTACGGCACCAGGTCCGTCATGCCCTTGGCGATCGCGGCGACCTCGGACGGGTGCTGGGCCAGGAAGCTCTTGCTGACCACGACCACGTTGGTCAGGTCACCCGCGGCCTGGTCGTAGGGATAGGCGAAGTGCACCCCGAACCCGCCGTTGGTGATCGCCGCCGCGAACGGCTGGACCGGGATCGCCGCCTGCACCGAGCCGTTGTGCAGCGCCTGCGCCATGCCCTGGTAGGGCACGTTGACCATGTCGACGTCGGTGTCCGGGTCGATTCCGTACTTGGGCAGCTCGAGGCGCAGTTCGATGTCCTGCACGGTGCCGAACTGCGAGGCGATCTTCAGCGGGTTCCCGGCCGCCTTGTCCTTGGCGACCAGCGCCTTGAACGCGGTCCAGTCGTCGGCGGGCAGCTTGTCGGACGGGGCGAGCACGAAATCGGAACCGCCGTTGACCTCGCCGCTGATCGCGACGACGGGCAGGTCCTTGTCGATGAAGCTGACCAGGCCGGTGTAGTCGATCTGGCCGACGTCGATGGCGCCGGACGCGAGGCCCGCGGTCAGCGCCGTGAGCGTGCTGAAGCTCTGAAACTTCACGTTGTAGCCGGGCATCTCCTTGGACAGCAGCGCCATCGCCAGGCAGTGCGCGCATTCGGGCGCGGCGACGACGATCGTCGGCTTGGCCGCCGCGCTGCCGCCGCCGGCCGTGCCGCCGGAACTGGCGGAACCGCCGGAGCTGCAGGCGGCGACGACCGTCCCGCTCACCAGCGCGGCGGCGGCGGCCGCCGCGAATCTCCTGAACTGCATGGGCTGCTCCTCATCGCAGATTTGGCCGCGGCCGGTAATTTCCGTGCCGCGGCATCTCTGAAGTTAGGAGCCCGCTGATGCGCCGGCGTTAATGACCGGTTGAATCAATGTGTCCCTAGTGGTTGGACCAGTTGTCTCCCGGGGGGGACGACCCCCCGTACCCCCCGGTGCGGGCTCGACGGCAAAAGTCGCCAACGATATCGAGCCCGCGCGACCTGACGGTCAGCGTGACCGCGGCGGCTGCCTGACGATGCCGGCGCCTACCCGGACAGTGCCGAAGATGTGCTGCTCGAGCCGGGCCAGGTGGTCGTGCATGCAGCTGGCGGCCAGCTCGCCGTCGCCTCGCTCCACCGCGTCGAGGATCGCCCGGTGCTCGGCGATCTGCCCGGCCCGGTTGGCCGGGTCGCGGACGTGCATCGCGTTGACGACCTGCCACAGCGGGTGCGCGGTGACGTCGACCAGCTGCCTGGTCAGGTCGGCCAGGATGCTGTTGCCGCAGCTGCGGGCAAGCTCGGAGTGGAAGTCATGGCTCATCGTCAGGAACGTGCCGAGGTCGTCGACCGCGGCCCGCTCGCCTTCCGACTCACAGTCGTCGATCAGGCCGCGGAGCCTGCGGATTTCCGCCGGCGGCACGTGTCCCGCGCAGATCCGCGCCACCTGCGGCTCGACGTTGATCCTGGCCTCGATCAGCTCCCGGGGCACCGCGTCCATCATGACGCTCGACGCCTTGCGCCGCGGCGACGTCAGGCTGCTGATGTAACAGCCGGAGCCCGGCCTGACCTCGACGACGCCGAACAGCTCGAGGGCCAGCAGCGCGTCGCGGACGGTGGTCCTGCTGGTGTCGCAGATGCGGGCGAGCTCGCGCTCGTTGGGCAGCCGGTCGCCGGGGCTGAGGTGACCGGCGCCGACCGCGGCCAGGATGCCGTCGGCCACCGCCAGGTAGCGGCGGTGCGAGGTGTCCGCCTGCTGGCTGAGTGTCTCCTGCCGGCCCGTCTCCTGCCGGGCAGCCAGGCCCGCCAGGGCCGCCGCCACGTCGCCCATCTGCCCTCCGCCGCCCCGCATGTGGTTGGACCAATCGCCCGGAGCGGTCGGTCTGTTTGCCGCAAGGAGGATAGCGAGTCCGTGTTGCGCGCACGTGACGCGTACGCGACGAGCGCGGTCCCGCGCCGGCCGGCCGGAGCCTGGCCGTCTGGCCGGGCGGGAGTCCGGCGCCCTAGCCGGGCGGGAGCGCGGCCGTCAGGATCGCGGTGACCTCGGCCTGTGCCCGCTCCAGGGCTGCGATGTCGGCCGGCGTCCAGTGCCTGGTGGTGTCCTGCTGATGGACGGAGACCGTGCCGATCATCTCCCCGCCGTCGAGGACGGGCGCGAGCATCTGCGCCCGGACCCGGTAGCGCCCGGTCAGCGACTCGGGCGGCTCCGGGCCCTCGTGCACGCAGTCATCCTGGACGAGGACGGTCTTGGCCGCGCTCAGCACCAGGTAAGTCGGCGCGGCGGTGATGGCGGCGGGCTGCTGCCCGTCCGCCATCGACTCGACGCCCGGGGCCAGCGACTCGGCCAGCAGCGCGACCGGGTCGCCGCCGGACTGGCCGCGGACCGTGGTGCGGCTCGCGCCGGTCTCGGCCAGGAGCCGGTCGACGACGCGGCGCAGCTGAGTATCTCTTGTCACGACGACCAGGTTAAGGCCGGCCGTGGCGCGGCGCCCCGGGCGCGTCCTCCGGATCGGTGATGTCGGCTTCAGCCTCCGCTTCAGCCGCCTCGGCCTGTGCGGCCGGGGAGAGCGGGCTCTCCCCGGCGACCGGGTCCTGGTGCTTGCCGCGCAGGAGGGAGGCCAGCCCGGCCAGTACCGACAGCGCCGCCGAGACGCTGAACACCACGATGAGGCCGTCGTGGAAGGGGCCGGCGAGCAGCGACGGGAAGAAGGTCCGGCCGGTCAGCGCCGTCTGGCTGGCGGCCGGCAGCTTCGCCAGCACGCCCGTGGGCTCGAGCAGGTGCTGGATCGGGTTCACGCCCAGGACGGAGGCGAACAGCGAGGACACTGGCGGCAGCGAGGCGACCTGGTGCGCGGTCGCGCTGGGGACGCCGAGCTTGGTCAGGCCGTTGGACAGCGTGGTGGGCAGCGAGTTGGACAAGCCGATGATCATCAGGGTGAACACGACCCCGATGGACACGGCGGTGCCCGAGTTCTGGAACGTGGAGCGCATGCCGGACGCGGCGCCGCGGTCGCTGGCCGGGACGGAGCCCATGATGGAAGAGGAGTTGGGCGACGCGAACATCCCGCTGCCGACCCCGTTGAGCGCGATGATCAGCGCGAACGCCCAGTAGGGGAAGTTGACAGGCAGCAGCATCAGCAAGACGAACGAAGACGCGAACACGGCCATCCCGGCGGAGGCGATGCCGCGTGTGCCGAACCGGTCCGACAAGATGCCCGAGGTCGGGCCGGAGACGAGGAACCCCGCGGTCATCGGCAGCAGGAAGATGCCCGCCCACAGCGGCGTCTGGTCGTAGGAGTAGCCGTGCAACGGCAGCCAGATGCCCTGCAGCCAGATGATCAGCATGAACTGGATACCGCCGCGGGCGATCGACACCAGCAGGCCGGCCACGTTGCCCGCGGTGAACTCGCGGATCTTGAACAGGCCGAGCCGGAACATCGGCTCCGCGACCCGCGTCTCGATGATCACGAAGATGATCAGCATCGCCAGGCCGCCGATGATCTCGCCGAGCACGACGGGCGACTCCCAGCCCATCGAGTTGTTCCCGTAGGGCTGGATGCCGTAGGTGACGCCGACCAGGATCGAGCCGAGGCCGAGCGCGTAGGTGATGTTGCCCCACCAGTCGATCCTGGCGCGTCGCCTGACCCCGTTGTCGCGCAGTTTCAGGTAGGCCCACAGCGTGCCGAAGACGCCGACGGGCAGGTTGATCCAGAAGACCGCCCGCCAGTCCCAGGCCGCCAGCAGACCGCCCGCGACCAGGCCGATGAACATCCCGGCGAGGGCCGCGATCTGGTTGGTGCCAAGCGCGAAGCCGCGCCGCTCGGGCGGGAACGCGTCGGTGAGGATCGCGGCCGAGTTGGCCATCAGCATCGACCCGCCGACGGCCTGCAGCAGCCGCCAGCCGATCAGCCAGAGCGCGCCTGACCGGCCCTGGTAGGGATCGAACGACAGCAGGATCGAGGCGAACGTGAACACCACGAAGCCCGCGTTGTACATCTTGACCCGGCCGAACAGGTCACCGAGCTTGCCCAGGTTCACCACCAGGACCGCCTGGACGAGCCGGTAGCCCATGATCATCCAGAGCAGGTAGCTGATGTTCCCGGCCGACAGCGGGTCCAGGTTGATGCCCTTGAAGATCGCCGGGAGCGCGATGATGACGACAGAACCGTCGAGCGAGGCCATGAAGATCGCCGCGGTCGTGTTGGCCAGCGCGACCCAGGCGTAGCTGTCCGGCTTCGGCGGCTTGGGACGTTCGGACTTGGTCGCGGCTGAACTGGTGCGTGCCCCCATCAGAGCCTCTCCGCCAGCCGCTCGAGCAGTGCCGAAGCGGCCATCAGCTGGCCGAGCTCGTCGTTGCTGAACCCCTCGCGCAGCGCCGCCGCGATCTGCTCGGTCCGCGCGCCGCGCTTGTCGTGCACGGTCCGCAGTCCCGGCTCGGTGACCGACAGCACGATCCGCCGGCCGTCCTCCGGGTCGCGGCTCCGCTCGATCAGGCCCCGGTCGAGCAGCGCGGCGACGGTCACCCCCATCGACTGGGGACTGATCCGCTCCAGCCGGGCCAGGTCGCTCGACGTGGCGGGCCCGCCGCGCTCAAGGCGGGACAGCGCCGACGACTCGGCGAGGGTGAGCTCGCCTGCCGTCGTGGCCTGCCTCAGCTTGCGCACCACGAGACCGACGGCCACCCGCAGCGCGCCGGCCACCTCACTAACATCGGGAAGCGTTCCAGCGGAGTCCATGATGGTAAGGGTAACTAATAAGTCTGCCCTGAACAAATCGCCGTCCGAGGCCTGCCAGTCACCTGGTGCTGCGCGTCCGAATGTCAGTGGCGAAGGGTAACTTCCGGATTATCCGACGAGTCCGTCGCGGCTGATGGCCGCACCGTCGCCGACTGGCTCGCGGCTGATCGGGAACAGGAGCGGTGGTGATCTACCTCGACTCCGCCGCGATCGTCAAGCTGGTGCATCGCGAATCGGAGTCCGATGCCCTCGGTATGTGGCTCGCTGAACGCTTGGGCGAGCCACGCGTTACTTCCGCGCTCGCAGAGGTCGAAGTCTCCAGTCATGTTTGTGACCTATGACAAGCGCCTGCTCAGCGCGGCCAGCACCGCGGGGCTGCCAACGGCCAGCCCGGGAATGTAGCCGCTTCCCCGACTAGGCTGCTTAGACGGGAAGCCTAGGGCTGGGAGCAGCACGCTCCCGTTATGGATGCTGGTTACTGGTCCTTGGCCTGTTCTTGTGCGAAGTAGCGCAGAAACAGGAATCCCTCGTCGGCGACGGCCTGGTGCAGTGCCAGCGGGCGGGCGGGCGACTGCTGGCCGGCGATGATGCGGCCGGCGCCAGGGCCGGCGAGCACGGGGCTGAGCGACAGGCAGAGTTCGTCCACCAGGCCGGCCGCGGCCAGGTCGCCGAACAGGTGCGGGCCGCCCTCGCACAGCACGCGGCGCAGGCCGCGGTCGGCGAGCGCGTCCACGGCCGCCGGGAGGTCCACGGTGTCCTCGCCCGCGACGATGACGTCGGCGACTTCGGCGGTCGCTGCGCGCAGCTTCTCGTCGGATGAGGCACAGGTGATCACGATCGTCCGCGATTCAGGCACCGCCTCGGTGAACAGCGTCGAGGCCAGGTCTAGCCGCATTGTCCTGGTCACGACCGCGATCGGCGCGGCCGCGGTGCGTCCTTCGCGCAGCGACGCGAGCGCGGGGCGGGCCCGCGCGGGCCGGTAGTGCTCGTCGTGCGCGGTCCCCGATCCGACCAGGACGACGTCGGCCAGCACCCGCAGGATGCCGAAGACCCGCTTGTCGCCGGGCGAGGACAGCCCGCCGGATACCCCGTCGACCGAGACCGACCCGTCGGCGCTGGCCACGAAGTTGACCCGCAGCCAGCGGTCCTCCGGGTAGGCGTAGGCCCCGGCCAGTCCGAGGAGGTCGAGCTCGTCGCCCGCTGAGGGAAAGATCATCCGCACCCGCCCGATCCTATCGGGTGCGCCTGGCCGCGAGATAACAGCAACACGCGGGCCGGTTTACTGTCGTAGTTCTAGCGGAATTAGCGTTGCCGCAGGCAGACTGGAAGATACTGGATACTTTTCGCGTCCTGATACAGGTTAGTTTCCGTTTAGACAGAAATTTCCATAACAAGAACCTGGCCAGTAACATCCGTCGCTTGCGAAGCTGTGCCGTCCGGGTCGGGACACTGGGGAACTACTGCGGGGAACGACTGCGGGATACGACTGGGGGACGTCTGCCGGGGTCAGGCGCGGGAGCGGAGGACCACGATGGCGTGGCCGGCGACTTCGACCTTGGTTTTCGGCAGGAAGCCGATCGCGTCCTGGGGGTCGCCGCGCGGGGTCTCCGTGTCGATCACGATCTCCCAGTCGGTGACACCGCCGCCGGCCCCGCCCAGCGCCTCGGGGATGGTGAACGTGATCGGGTCAGCGCCGGCGTTGAACAGCAGCACGAACTTCTTGTCGGTCACCCGGTCGCCGCGCGGGTCGGGCTCGGTGATCGCCGACCCGTTGAGCAGGACGCCGACCGACTTCGCGTACGAGGCACGCCAGTCGGACTCCGTCATCTCGTCGCCGGTCGGCGTGAGCCAGGCGATGTCGGCGGTGCCGTCGCCGGTGCCGGTGTAGGCGCCCTTGAAGAAGCGCCGGCGGCGGAACACCGGGTGGTGCCTGCGCAGCTTGGCGAGCTTCTGGGTGAACGCCAGCAGGTCGCGTTCCGCGCCCGCCCGGGACCAGTCGACCCAGGAGATCTCGTTGTCCTGGCAGTAGGCGTTGTTGTTACCGCCCTGGGTGCGCCCGATCTCGTCGCCCGCGCTCAGCATCGGGATGCCCTGCGAGAGGAAGAGGGTGACGAGGAAGTTCCGCTGCTGGCGGGCGCGCAGCTCGGCGACCGCCGGATCCTCGGGCGGGCCTTCGACGCCGCAGTTCCACGAGCGGTTGTCGTCGGTGCCGTCCCTGTTGTCCTCGCCGTTGCCCTCGTTGTGCTTGCCGTTGTAACTCACCAGGTCGGACAGCGTGAACCCGTCGTGGCAGGTGACGAAGTTGATCGAGGCGACCGGGCGGCGCCCGCTGGTCTCGTAGAGGTCGGAGGAGCCGGTCAGCCGGGGGCGAACTCCGGCAGCGTAGCCGGCTCGCCGCGCCAGAAGTCGCGCACCGTGTCCCGGTACTTGCCGTTCCATTCGGTCCACAGCGGCGGGAAGTTGCCGACCTGGTACCCGCCCTCGCCCACGTCCCACGGCTCGGCGATGAGCTTCACCTGGGAGACCACCGGGTCCTGCTGCACCAGGTCGAAGAACGTGGACAGCCGGTCCACGTCGTGCAGTTCCCGCGCCAGCGCGGAGGCGAGGTCGAAGCGGAACCCGTCGACGTGCATCTCAAGGACCCAGTACCGCAGCGAGTCCATGATCAGCTGCAGTGAGTGCGGGTGGCGCACGTTCAGCGAGTTCCCGCAGCCGGTGTAGTCGACGTACCGCCACGGGTTGCCGTCGTCGAGCCGGTAGTACGCGTGGTTGTCGATGCCGCGGAACGACAGCGTCGGCCCCCGGCCGTCACCCTCGGCGGTGTGGTTGTAGACCACGTCGAGTATGACCTCGATGCCCGCCGTGTGCAGCGCCTTGACCATCGTCTTGAACTCGCCGACCTGCTCGCCGCGCTGCCCGGCCGAGCTGTAGCGGTTGTGCGGCGCGAGGAACCCGATCGTGTTGTAGCCCCAGTAGTTGGTCAGCCCGCGCGACACCATGGCCTGCTCGGGCACGAACTGGTGCACGGGGAGCAGTTCGACCGCGGTGACCCCGATGCGCCGCAGGTGGTTGATCACCGCCGGGTGCGCGAGGCCCGCGTAGGTGCCGCGCTGGTGCAGCGGGATCTCCGGGTGGCGCAGGGTCAGCCCGCGCACGTGTGCCTCGTAGATGACCGTCTCGTGGTACGGGATGCGCGGCGGCCGGTCGTTGCCCCAGTCGAAGAACGGGTTGATGACCACGCTCTTCGGCATGTACGGGGCGCTGTCGACCGTGTTGCGCTTGCGCGGCTCGGCCCACTGGTAGTCGAACAGGGCCTCGTTCCAGGCGACCTCGCCCTCGAAGGCCTTGCCGTACGGGTCGAGCAGCAGCTTCATCGGCGCGCAGCGGGCGCCGCGCCTGGGGTCGTAGGGGCCGTGCACCCGGTAGCCGTAGCGCTGGCCAGGACCGATCGCCGGCAGGTAGCCGTGCCAGACGAAGCCGTCGGCCTCCGTCAGCTCGATCCGCGACTCCGCCCCCGCCTCGTCGAAAAGGCAGAGCTCGACCCGCTCGGCGGCCTCGGAGAACAGAGCGAAGTTGGTACCCCACCCGTCCCACGTCGCCCCGAGGGGGTACGCGGCGCCTGGCCAGATGTGCAAGCCGTCTCCTCACGCGGTTCACTGCTCGAGCGCACGCAGCCTACCGCGTTGAATTATTCGGGGAGCGGCCCGCACACCGTAAATCCGTTCCACGTCAATTTCCCCCGGTGAAGCAATTTCCTAACCGGGAAGTAACGATCCTACGCGCCGAGTCCTGAGATCTGCCCGTACTCGCAAACGATTGCGCTCGCGCCGCGGCCTCGATTCGCCGCGCGGCCGCGTAGCGCCCGAGTACGACCTCCGCCACCTCGGGCGCGGCGCCGAGGACGGGGGAGACGGCGCTCGCGCCCGCCGCCGCCGCGCCCGCGGCGATTTTGTCCGCGAAGTAGCCGGGGGAGAGCAGGTACGTCGCGACGACCACGTTCTGGTGGCCGCCGGCCCGCAGCGCGCGCACGGCCTCAGCGGGCGCGGGGGCCGCGGCCGACGCGTACCCGGGAACGACCGCGCGCCAGCCCCGCTCCCGCGTCCAGCGTTCGGCGAGCGCCGCGACGGTCGCGTTGGCGGCGGGATCGGATGACCCCGCGGCCGCCAGCACCACGCTGGTAGCGGCGCGGGCGGCGGGGTCCCCGACCGGAACGCCGGCCTCGGCCAGCCGCCGCTCCAGCGCCCGCAGCAGCAGCGGGTGCGGGCCGAGGGTGTCCGCCGAGACGACGTCCTGACGCTGCCGGCCGGGGTGCGCCGCCGCCGCGGCGGCGAGCTGCGCCGGGATGTCGGTCTTGCTGTGGAAGGCCGCCGTCAGCAGCAGCGGGACGACCACGGCGGAGCCGCCGTCGACAGAACCGAGCACCTGGCCGAGGGCGGGCGCGCAGTGGTCGAGGAACGCGGCCCGTACGTCGAGGCCGGGAGACAGCGCGCGGACAGCCGCGAGTAGCTCGCTTACCGTGGCCGCGGCGCGCGGGTCCTTCGACCCGTGCGCGACCGCGATCAGCGGCGGCGAGTCGGCCCGCGCCGCGGGATCAGCGACGCTGTCCCCGCGGAACGCTGCCTGACCGACCGGGGTCAGACGTGGATGCCGCATTCGGTCTTGCCCGTCCCGGCCCAGCGTCCCGAGCGCGGGTCCGCGCCGGCCTCCACCTTCATCGTGCAAGTCCGGCAGCCGATCGACGGGTAGCCGTCGTAGACGAGCGGGTTCACCAGCACGCCGTTGGTCGCGATGTACTCGTCGACCTGCTCCGACGTCCACGCCACGATCGGGTTGACCTTGATCTTCTGCCGCTTCTCGTCGAACTCGACCACCCGGGTCGACCGGCGCGACAGGGTCTCCTGGCGCCGCACGCCGGTGAACCAGGCGTCGTAGTTCTTCAGCGTGCGCTCAAGCGGCTCGACCTTGCGCAGGTAGCAGCACAGGTCGGGGTTGCGGCCGTAGAGCCGCGGGCCGAGCTCGGCGTCCTGCTCGGCGACGGTACGCGACGGGGTGACGTTCACCACGTTGACCGGGTAGACGGCCGCCACCGCGTCGCGGGTGCCGATCGTCTCGGCGAAGTGGTAGCCGGTGTCGAGGAACACCACGTCGATGCCGGGCTTAACCGCCGAGGCGAGGTGCACGATGACCGCGTCGGACATGGAGGAGGTAATGCAGATGCGGTCCCCGAAGGTGTCGGTCGCCCAGCGGATGACATCCTCCGCTGAGGCGTTCTCAAGTTCCCTGGCTGCCTGCTCGGCAAGGTCGCGCATCTGCTGGGGATCCTTCACGTCTCGGCCGTTGGACTCGTCCACGAGAGAGGAATACCGCCCGTTCCTTAGATTTCGATTAACATCCGTAACGCTCATGAGGACACCTCGCTGGCGCTCGGAGTCCGCATTCGCGGACGCACTGTACTTTCTGATTCGCTCGCAAGCTCGCTCACAGCACCGCTCCCAAGCCGGCGAACCGCAGCTGGAAGCTCCTGGTGCACGAACGGCAGTGCCACTCGCCGTCGGCGGCGCCCTGCGGCTCGAGGTCCTCCTCGCCGCAGTACGGGCAGAAGAACGGGACCGCCCGCGCCGATGTCGTCATGACAGCTCCTCGTCCGTCGCCCGCAGCGTCCACGCCGCGAACGCCTCGCCGGGCTCGCGGGCGGCGTCGTAACGGCGGAGCACCCGCTCCACGTAGTCGGGCAGTTCCTCGGCCGTGGCCTTGAGGCCGCGGACCTTGCGGCCGAAGCCCGATCCGGTCGCGTCCCCGCCGGTCAGCGTACCGCCAAGGTGAATCTGGAAGCCCTCGACTTGCTGACCAGAGGCGTCGGTGACCAGCGACCCCTTCAGGCCGATGTCGGCGGTCTGGATGCGGGCGCAGGAGTTGGGGCAGCCGTTGACGTTGATCGTGACCGGCGCGTCGAAGTCGGGCAGCCGCCGCTCGAGCTCGTCGATCAGGTTCATCGCCCGGGCCTTGGTCTCGACGATCGCGAGCTTGCAGAACTCGATCCCGGTGCAGGCCATCGTGTGCCTGCGGAACACGCTGGGCGCGGCCGGCAGCCCGAGGGCGTCCAGGTCCCTGGTGAGGTCCGCCACCGACGCCTCGGGGACGTCGAGGATGACCATCTTCTGCTCGGCGGTGGTCCGCACCCGGCCGCTGCCGTAGCGCTCGGCCAGGTCGGCGATCGCGCCGAGGGTCGCGCCGTCGAGGCGTCCGACGCGCGGCGCGAAACCGATGTAAAACAGCCCGTCGCGCTGCCGGTGCACGCCCACGTGGTCGCGGGCGCGGTCGGTGTTGACCGGAGCCGGGCCGTCGGGCAGCGAGTAGCCGAGGTACTCCTTCTCCAGGATCTCGCGGAACTTCTGCGCGCCCCAGTCGGCGATGAGGAACTTGATCCTGGCCCGGTGCCGCAGCCGCCGGTACCCGTAGTCGCGGAAGACCTCGGCCACCGCCGCCCACACCTCGGGCACCTGTCCCGGCGCCACGAACGCGCCCAGGCGCTTGGCGATCATCGGGTTGGTGGACAGCCCGCCGCCGACCCACAGGTCGTAGCCGATCTCGCCCGTCTCGGGGTGCCTGACGGCGGCGAAGGCGACGTCGTTGATCTCGTGGTGGGTGCACTGCGCGGTGCAGCCGCTGATCGACGACTTGAACTTGCGCGGCAGGTTGGACAGCTCCGGGTCGCCGATGTACCGCTCAGCGACCGCGGCGATCTCCGGGGTGGCGTCGATCAGCTCGTCGGCATCCAGTCCGGCCAGCGGGCAGCCCAAGACCACGCGCGGCGTGTCGCCGCAGGCCTCGGTGGTGGACAGGCCAACGCCTTCCAGGGCCTCCCAGATCGCGGGGACGGACTCGATCTCGATCCAGTGCAGCTGGATGTTCTGCCGGTCGGTGACGTCGGCGGTGCCGCGCGCGTACTTGACCGAGATATCGGAGATGACCCGCAGCTGCTCGCCTGACAGCTGCCCGCCGTCGATCCGCACCCGGAGCATGAAGTACTTGTCGTCAAGCTCCTCGGGCTCGAGGATGGCCGTCTTGCCGCCGTCGATGCCGGGACGGCGCTGGGTGTAGAGCCCGTACCAGCGCATGCGGCCGCGCAGGTCGGCCGGGTCGATCGAGTCGAAGCCGAGCTTGGCGTAGATGTCGATGATCCGCTGGCGGACGTTGAGCCCGTCGTCGTTCTTCTTGTTTTCCTCGTTCTTGTTCAGCGGTTCGCGGTAGCCGAGCGCCCACTGCCCCTCGCCGCGCTTGCGGCGCGGGGACGCTTGCTTACGCGGGGCCCCCGTCGCTGGGGTACTGGCCGGCGGACTGGTCGCAGTTGCTCCGGTTGCGGGAGACATGCGGCGGGTTCCTCACTCACATCGTTGTTGATCTCGGCAGGCACGCGCCCGCGCCAGCTCGCCGCGGCATAAAAAAAGGCCGCCCGGCAGTTCGCGGTGCGCACCCAGTCGTCACCCTCGGTCACCTGGTAGATGTAACCGCGGGGTTAAAGAGGCTAGGCGGCGATCAGCGTGCCGGACGACACATCGCGCTACGGACACGCTGCAAGTCGATGTGCCGACGCACAACGAGCATGGGGTCCGTAACACTCACCCAAGCAGGATCACACATTCTCGTCATGTCTGTCCAGTCGGGGAAACTCACATTGGGCGCAACCGTGAGGCACCTCACCCTATTCCGGCCGGGGGCATTCATCTCGGAATATTTAAAGGTGTAACAGCCCCGCCACCGGCTAGCCCTGGCGCACCCAGGTCATCGCGGGCTCGGCCGGGGCTTGCCCGGGCTCCCGTGACGGCTGGTGCTGGCAGTCGCACCAGGTACCGCCCGGGCAGTCGTCGTGGTGGTGACGGCGGCACTCGACGCAGATCATGGCTTTTGCCTCCCCGGCCCGCGTCCGTGGTACCCACAGCGGCGGCCCGGGGCCGATTTTACGACGTTCGCGGGCCTTGCGGCCGGGAATCTCCCCGCCGGCCCGACTTACCGCGGCCCGCGGCGGGTAAACCCGTCAGTGAGATGGCCAGCCCCCGCGAGCGCCGCGCCGCGCCGCCGTCCGGTCACCCCGCCTTCGCCGATCGTACCGAGGCGGGAGTGCTGCTTGGCGCCGCGGTCCTGCGGGCGCTGGAACAAACCGGTGATTCAGAACGGGAGCGTGGTCCCACCCGCCACACCGCGGCCACGGAACCTGCGGCTGACCGGTCTACCGATGCACGGTCCCCGGCCGGGAGTTCGCGCTTGGTCGCGCCGCTGATCCTGGCGCTGCCGCGCGGCGGCGTCCCGGTCGGGTGCGGGGTCGCGCGGGCGCTGAACGCGCCGCTCGACGTGCTCATGGTGCGGAAGATCGGGCATCCGGCCGCGCCCGAACTGGGCCTCGGCGCGATCGCCGAGGACCGGGCGGGCGGCGTCCCCGAGCCGTTCTTCGATCAGGAGATGCTCGCCGCGACGAAGCTGTCACGGGAAGACCTGGCCGACGTGGTCACGCGTGAGCGGGCCGAGCTGGCCCGGCGCGTCGCCGTCTACCGGAGTCAGCCGCGGTCAGCGCGCACGCACGGGAGTACGGCGGCAGGGGAGGATCCCGCGGGCGGCGAGAGTGCCGGGCCCGGGGAGGCAGCCATGTCGGCGGACGTGACGGGGCGGCTCGTCATCGTGGTCGACGACGGGCTGGCGACCGGGGTGACCGCGCGGGCGGCGCTGCGCGCGGTGCGGGCGGGCGGCGCGGCCCGCGTCATGCTGGCCGTGCCGGTCGCGGCGCCCGCGGCGGCCCTGGCCATGAAAAAGGAAACCGACGAGGTGGTGACCTTGGTCACCCCTCGCCGGTTCCGTAGCGTGGGAGAATGGTACGGCGACTTCGGTCAGCTGACCGATGCCGACGTGCTGACGCTGCTCGCAGCTATCCCGTAGCCAGATCAGGCCGCGTTGGCGCGACGCATCCGGCGACGGCGCTCAGCCGAGCGCTCGTCTTCGTTCAGGCCACCCCAGGTCCCGTACTTCTCGGGACGGGCCACGGCGTAGTTCAGGCATTCGATCCTGACCGGGCAGCTCGCGCAGACCTGCTTGGCCTTGCGCTCCCTGATATCCCGCTCTGGCTGCCGCTCGCCGTCTGGGCCGAAGAAGAGCATCAGATCCTCGCCACGACACGCGGCTGCGTCCTGCCACCCCCAATTCGGACGGGGAAGCACGGCCGTCTGCCTACGCACCTGGGACATGGATCAATCACCTCAACAAAGTTGCTTGGATCTTGGGTTACGCTTGCTAGTAGGCTCACATGCACGCGAGTCCGACCCTGCGCGGTAACTGCTGTTGCAAGCTGAAACGCTCAACGGCGTCATACTGTTCCCGCGCGTTTGCCGCGCGCTCGCGCGCGCTTCACTGAGGTTGCGCGGGGGACAGCTTCCCGTGGGCACTGCGCGGCTCTTGGGAGAACCGCGCACCCACTGCCACTGTTCCCAGTGGCACCGTTTGATCGACACTGCTTGCAGGCAGCCGGAGGCTGGCACATGCGTGACAGGCGCCTGCCCTGCTAGACGACGCTCGCCAACGGACAACGTCAGGAAAGCGGGAAGACCCGCTCGGTAGAACAGTGTCCGCTCGCTGACCCGTTAGCCGCTGCCAGCCGAAGAGCCGTCGTAAGAAGGCGCAGTAAAGCCTGGTGACTATGATGCCACCCGGCCTACCGTCCGCGCACGGCGGGGGTCCTTTTTCCTCCTCTCGGGCTCAAGTTTTTTTCCCGGCTGTCGCCGCCACCGGGGGCGACACGCCGGTGGGGGCCGCACGCTTGACTGACAGCGGAGAGTGGGTCACGCGTGAGGCGTGCGGGTCATACTCTGTACGAAGTGGACAAACGTTCTGGCGGGGGGCCAATGGGCAGCATGTCAGCGTCGGACGCAGGACCCCTGCCCCGGCTCGGCGAGATTTTCTTCGATGTTCGCGGTAGCTCCCGCAGTATGCGGCTGAGCTGGCACGCGAACACCGGAGTCGCCGTGTTCAGCATCTGGCAGGGGGGCACCTGCACCGGCACTTTCCGGCTGCCGGCCGATGACCTGGCCCGGATGGTCGACTCGTTGCGGCGCGGCGCGCCCGGTGGCCAGGCGAACGAGGCCACGGGTCCGATGCCGCTCGGCGGTCAGCGCCCGCGCCTCGCCCTCAGTGCCGCACCCGCGGAGCCCTTCACCGGCGCGATGGCCGCCCTGACCGACGAGCGGTCGGCCGCCTACCTGCGCGGCGCCGGCCGGTCGACCGGCGGGTTCGCGGCGAACGGAGCCGGTCAGACGGCGGCCGGCAGGGCCGGGAACGGGACCGCCAGCAGGGCAGCGAACGGTGCCGCCAACGGGTCGGCCAACGGGACGGCCAAGAGCAGCGCGCCGGCCAGGTTCAGCGACTACGCGAGCCCCCGCACGGGGGAGCAGCACGCCGGGGCCCTGCCTGAGTACGGAACGCAGTCTGAGTACGGGACGCAGTCTGGGTACGGAACAGAGTCCGGGTACGGAACAGAGTCCGGGTACGGCGCGCAGTCGCAGTCGCAGAACGGTGCGGGGCAGCAGTACAGCTCACCCGGTCAGGACCGTGCTTCAGATCAGTACGCGGACGCGGGCCAGTACCGCAGCGCGGCGCTTCCGGCCGGGACCGCAGGCCAGTACGGCGCCTCAGGCCAGTACGGCACCGCCGACAAGTACAGCACCGCAGACCAGTACGGTTCCTCCGCTGGCCAGTACGGCACCGCCGGCGGCCAGTACGGCACCGCCGGTCAGCCCGGGGCGGGGAAGTACCAGGCGGGGCAGCAGGACGCCGGGCAGTACGGCGCGGATCCGCTTGACGGTACGGCCGGTCAGTACGCCGCGGCCGACAGCACGGGCTACGCCGGCGCGAGCGGGTACGGCGGCACCGGGCAGGCGAGCCCTGAGCGGTCAGCCGACGGTCAGCCGGGCAGCTCTCAGTCCGGCGGCTACCCGGCGCCTGGCCAGTACCTGGCGCAGCCGGGTGATTCCGCGGCCTCCTACGGGACCGGGCCGCAGGCGGCGTTCGGAACTCGTTCGGCCGAAGGCCGCCCGTCGGCGGGCGGCGGACAGGCACTGTCCCTGGCAGGTGCGGCGGGCACCGGGACGCCGTCGGCGGGCGGCGACGGCGCTGGCCAGCTGCAGGCGGGAGGTCTGACACCCGGTCAGGCCTACCGGGCGCAGAACTCCTATGACCCCCAGGCCGCTTACGATGCGGCGAGCATGCGCGGGGCACAGGGTTCTTACGGGGCACAGGATTCCTACGGGGCACAGGCATACCGCGAGCAGGACTTCCAGGCGGCGGGGCAGCCGCAGGACTACGGGTACGGCGCACAGCAGGCACAGCAGGCACAGCAGGCACAGCAGGGAACGTCCGCTGCCCAGGCCCGCGCTGGCCAGCCGGATTCCGCGGCCCAGTCAGGCCCGCAGACGCAGCTCGGCTACGAAACTCAGCCCAGCTATGACTCCCAGCCCGGCTACGGGACGCAACCGGGCTACGCGCCCCTGTCTGGTTCCCAGGCGCCGTCGGGCCATGGCACGCAGACTGGCCATGAAACGCAGGCCGGCTACGACACGCAGGCCGGCTACGACACGCAGCCCGCGTATGACGCCCAGCCTGGCTATAACGCACAGGCCGGGTACGGGGCACAGCCGGGATATGCGGTGCAGCCCGGTTACGACACGCAGCAGGGTTACGACACGCAGCAGGGTTACGGCACACAGCAGGGTTACGGGACGCAGCAGCTGAGTACCGGCCAAACCGCGTCCGCGTCGCAGCAGTGGCAGGGCGGCGCACAGGCCGGCCAGGCTGATTCTGGCGGGTACCCGGCGCCCGGCTACCCGGTGGCCGCGGACGCGGGCGCCGCGCTGTCGGCCCCGGTGACGGCGGACGGGACCGGGGGACAGCAGCCCTTTGGTGCGATGGCCGGCCAGCCGTCGGCGACGGCGCAGCAGCCCAGCGAGTCGGCACCCCGCGCGTTGCAGGCCGACTGGTACCAGCCGTCCCCCGGTGGCCAGCCGTCGTACGCCGCCCAGCCGTCCTACGGCGACCAGCCGACGTACGGCGCCCAGCCGTCCTACGGTGACCAGGGCTCCTACGGTGACCAGGGCTCCTACGGTGACCAGGGCTCCTACGGCCAGCCGTCCTACGGTGACCAGGCGTCTTACGGCGACCAGGCCGTTGGCTACGGGCAGCTGCCCGGGACCCAGGCCCGGGCGGGAGACACCGACGCGACCCGGTACCAGGCGACGCCGACGCCGGCGCCGGCCAGCGGCGACGCCGCGGCCGGCGGACCCGCGCTGGCCGGCTACCCCAACGGGTACCAGCAGACGGCAGCCCCCGCGGGTGCCGGCTATACGTTCGAACAGCAGGAGACTGCCGCTAACGGGCAGGCCAGCGGCTACCAGGCCGGCGGCTACGGCGCCAGTAACGGCTACGGTGCCAGCGGCTATACCGCGGGCGGTCAGCAGGCAGGCGCCTACGACGCAACCGGGAACGGCACCGGCGGTTACCAGGCTGGCGGCTATGACACGGCTGGCGGCAGCACTGGCGGGGCGACCGCGAACGGATCCGCTGCGAACGGATCCGCTGCGAACGGATCTGCCGCGAACGGATCCGGCGCGAACGGAACGGGCGGCTACCAGGCGCTCGGAACCGGCGGCTATCAGACGCTGCCCGGATCCGGCCAGGACGGCTCTGGCAGCCGCGGACCAGCGGGGCCGGGCGGACGGCCAGGCCGCGACGGCTACCAGCAGGATGCGGCACGACCGTCCACCCAGCCGACGTTCACCCCGGCCTTCACCGCCAACGGCGGTGCAGGCTCGCCCGCCGAGGCGGGCGGATACGGTCAGCCAGGCCAGCAGCCGGCCGGGTACGCCCAGGCTCCCGGACAACCGGCCGGGCCCCAGGACCACCAGCAGGCCGGGGCTTACCAGAACGGAAACGGCTACGCGGCGGCGAACGGCGGCGGAGGCGGTTACGCCGGCGCCGACGGGTACTCCGGCGCAGGCAACGGCAGCCAGGCCGCGGCGAACGGCTACGCGGCCGGTAACGGCCACGCGGCCGCGAACGGCCACGCGGCCGGTAACGGCTACCCGGCCGCGAACGGCTACTCCGCTAACGGGCAGTCCGGCGCGAACGGCTACGCAGGCAACGGGCAGTCCGGCGCGAACGCCTATGCGGGCGCTAACGGGCAGTCCGGTGCCAACGGGGCGGAGTGGGCGGACGGCTACCAGCACGACGCCTACTTCGGCGACCAGCTGCCCGGGCCGGCCGCCGCCGAGTACCAGCCCCCTCCTGGCTACGGCGCCGTCCAGTCGCAGCAGGACTACCGGGACCAGGAACAGCGCCAGCGCGGGAATTGGTCGTGACAGGGGAACACGTACCACCCGCTTCGCGTTAGACTCGAATAGCCGGTGCGTCTAGGGTCCCCCGGGCCGCACCTAATATCGCCTTCGCGGAATACCGTTCGGCTGGAGCCGCGTTGTGCCTCTCGCCGAGGAGGCGACCTGTCGCACCGGCGCACAAGCTCAACCCCGGCTCCGCATCGCGCGGAGCCGGGGTTTTTGCCGTTCAGGAGGCAGGCCGCGCCATCCGCCGCCGCGGGGCCGGCTACCTGATCGTGAGACCGGCGTCGACCTTGAACTGCAGGCCGGTGACATGCCGGGACTCGTCGGACACGAGGAACAGCACCGCGTTGCTCACGTCTCTGGCGTCAACGCCGTGCACTGGCAGTGCGTTGGCATAGATGGGCGCCAGGTCCGCGCGTTCGCCGTTGAGCAGGGGGTGCAGTCCCGGCATCATGCCGGTCGGCACTCCGGTGGGGCAGACCGTGTTGACCCTGACGTTCTGCGCCGCCAGCTCGTTGGCCAGGGCCGTGCTCATGCCTTCCACGCCGTGCTTGGACGCCGTGTAGGGGGTGCTGAGCGGCGTTCCCTTGAGCCCCGCGGCGGAGCTGATGTTGACCACGCTGCCGCCGTGGTCCACCAGGTGGGGGAGCGCCGCGACGCACGTGTTCCACACGCCGATGAGGTTGACGTCCAGGACGACCCGCCAGTGCGCCGCCGTCGTGTTGTCCCACGTGCCGGCCGTGCTCACGCCGGCGTTGGCCACCGAGGCGTCGAGGCCGCCCAGCTCGGCGACGCCCTCGGCGACAGCGGCGACCATCGCCTCGGCGTCCCTGACGTCCGTCACCTTGGTCACCGCACGGCGGCCCTGCTGGCGTACCAGCCGGGCGGTTTCCTCCAGGTCTTCCCTGGAGCTCAGCGGGTACCGCAGCTCAGGCATCGATTCGCAGCGGTCGACCAGGATCAGGTCGGCGCCTTCCTCGGCCAGCCGGAGCGCGTGACTGCGGCCCATGCCGCGCGCCGCCCCCGTGATCAGGACTCTCTTGCCCGCCACGCGCCCGCTCATGTGCCCCCTCAGCCCGGTGCCCGCCTGATGCCGCCGGACCCACGATAAAGAGGCGGTCCCGGCCGGGCAATCGAATATCACCCGTTCAGAAGGCACCTGGCCGGAACGGGTCTGCCTTGAAGGCTTCACCTACCGCGCCCTCGACCCGCAGCTTCCGGCCCGTGAGCGGCTGCAGTGGCCCGCGCGCGACCCGCGCGGGCACCAGTCGCAGCCCTGCGAACAGCTGGCGGTCCTCTGCAACGGCGCTGGCCAGCCAGGTCAGGCGCGCTCCGTTCTGTATGCGAGAGAACAGATCCAGCGGATGGACAAAGGCGGCGGTCTTCCGGGCCTGGGGCATGATTCAGGACATTACGGTCGGCTGCGGCTGCCGGTCAGTCCCTGCTGGGCGGGCGTCCCGGGACGGTCACGGCCCGGGCCGGGCCGCCGCGTCCCTGGCGGCCGTCGGTCCCCCCGCGTGCAGGTCGACGAGACCGGGAGACGTGAGCGCGGCGGCGCTGCGGCCCTCGTCCTCGCGGATCAGGTGCATGACGGCGTTGATGAGGGCCAGGTGCGAGAATGCCTGCGGGAAGTTCCCGAGGTGACGCCCGGAGTTCGGGTCGATCTCCTCCGCGTACAGCGACAGCGGGCTGGCGTAGGACAGCAGTTTCTCGCACAGCGCCCGGGCCCGGTCCACCTCGCCGATCTCGGTGAGCGCCGAGACCAGCCAGAAAGAGCAGATCGTGAACGTGCCCTCTTCGCCGTCGAAGCCGTCGTCGGTGTCCTCGACCGCGTAGCGCAGGACCAGTTCGTCTTCGGTGAGCTCGTCGGCGACGGCCAGCACCGTCGCCCGCACCCGGGGGTCATCCGGCGGCAGGAAGCCGAGCAGCGGGATCAGCAGGACCGAGGCGTCCAGGGCAGTGCTGCCGTAGTGCTGGCAGAAGACGCCCCGTTCGTCGGTGCCGTTGGCGCAGACGTCGGCGTGGATCTCGTCGGCGGCGCCGCGCCAGCTGGCGACGTGGTCCGCGTCGCCGCGCAGCGCGGCCAGTTTCGCGCCGCGGTCGGCCGCCACCCAGCACAGCACCTTGGACGCGGTGAAGTGCTGCGCCGGGCCGCGAACCTCCCACAGTCCCTGGTCGGGGTCTTTCCAGGCCGCGATGGCGGCCTCGACCTGGCGCACCAGCATCGGCCAGCGGCGCTCGTCCAGCCGGTCGCGGGACTGAGTGTGCAGGTAAACCGAGTCGAGCAGCACTCCCCAGACGTCGTGCTGCCGCTGGTCCCAGGCGCCGTTGCCGATCCGGGCCGGCTGCGCCCCCTCGTAACCGGACAGGTGGTCCAGGGTCTGCTCGGTCAGTTCCCGCTCCCCGCCGATCCCGTACATGATCTGCAGGTCGGCCTGGTCCTCGGCGAGGTCGGTGATGAAGTAGAAAAAGTCGTTGGCCTCCCGGTCGAAGCCGAGCGTGTACAGGCCCCAGAGCATGAACGTCGAATCCCGCAGCCAGGTGTAGCGGTAGTCGTAATTGCGCTCTCCGCCTGGCGTCTCCGGCAGTGACGACGTCGCCGCCGCCAGCAGCGCCCCGGTCGGCGCGTAGATCAGGCCCTTCAGTGTCAGCGCTGAGCGCTCCAGGTAGCCGCGCCACGGGTGGTCGGGGAAATGACCGCGGCCGATCCACTCGCGCCAGTAGTCCGTGGTCCGCGACAGCCGCTGCTCCGCGATGGCGAAGGTCTCGGGAGCGGTACCGTCGCCCCACGACAGCGCGCAGAACGCCTGCTCTCCCGCTTGCAGGCGGCGCCGGGCGATCGCCCGCGGGCCCTCGAAGCCCAGGTTCAGGTCGGTACTCAGCCGGAACTGGGACTCGTCGCCGAGCAGGGCCTCCGCATGCCCGTAATCGTCGGCGGTGTGCCGCCAGGTCCCGCGCTCGCGGCCGTAGTCGAAAGCGGGCTCGCATTCAAGCACGAAGTCGATGGCGCCGTTGACGCACTGCACCGTGCGCAGCAGGACCCGCTCGGCTTCGTGGTCTTCCGGCACCCGCTGATGCGTTCCCGACCGCCGCGCCTGGTGGCGCCACGGGCCGATCAGCAGGACGTCGCGGACCACGGCCCAGCCGCCAGGAGCGGCCCATGTCGTCTCGAGCACCATGGTGCCTGGCAGGTACCGCCGGCCGGCGGGTACGACGACATCCGCGGGCCCCAGCCGGAACATCCCGGCGCCCCGGTCAAGCACCGCGGCGAAGATGCTGGGCCCGTCCATCCGCGGCAGGCACATCCACTCCACGTTGCCGCTGGGCGCGACCAGCGCGCACACCTCGCAGTCAGAGAGGAACCCGTAATCGGCGATCGGCGGGAACGGGCTCCGCCCCGGCGTCGGGTGAGATCCCCCCGCAGGCATGCTAGCCACTGCCTGATACCCCCTCAAAGGTCACGATGGACACAAGGTGACACCAAGTGACACCAAGAATAACCCTGTGTAATCATGTTGTGCCCGGGTGTGACCCAGGAGAAGCCTGAAGCGCGCAGATTGACGTGTCACTGTGCGGGGCACGCCGCCCACGGCGACTGGCCGGTCAAGCCGGAACCTCCGTTCATCCCAGGCCACGAAGGCGTCGGAGTGATTCTCCCCGCGCACGTTCGAGCAGGCATACGCCTCACTGCGGCGGGGCGGCCGTCTGTCGTGTGTGGGGCTGCCGGCGGACGACAAGATATCGATCTCGGTATTCGACACCGTGCTTAGCGGGAAGCAGATCATCGGCTCTATCGTCGGCACCAGGAACGACCTAGAGGACGTGTTCGCGCTGCACGCCGCCGGCCGGACCAAGGTCATCTCGGCGCGGCGCCGCCTCGAGGACGTCAATGCGTGCTTCGACGAGGTGCTCGCTGGCCACGTCCCCGCCCGGTTGGTGTTCACCTTCTGACGGATGCGGTGACCGTCGAAGTCACCTAACGCCTCCGTCAGAAGAGCCGGTGCGGGCCTGAGCTCAGGCTTGGGCGGCGTGGTTGACGACGGCCGAGAACAGCCAGGGGAGGCGCTGGGCGGCGGGCACGATCCGCGGGGCAAGCAGCGGCTGGTCGCGGGACCACAGCAGTCCGGCGGTGAGCCGCCAGGCGGGGCCGGAGACGCGCCGCCAGGCGCGCTCGTAGTCGTCCGGACGGCCGGCCGCGAGGCAGGCCGCCAGCGCCTCGGCCTGGGCGAGGCCGACGCCGAGGCCTTCGCCGGTCAGCGCGTCCAGGTAACCGGACGCGTCGCCGACCAGCAGGACGCGGCCGTGCACCCGGCGGCGCACGTCCTGGCGCATCGGCCCGGCCCCGCGGACCTCGCTGGCCGTCGCCGCGCCGTCGAGCCGGGCGAGCAGTGCGGGGAAGGCGGACAGGCGGGCCGCGAACTGGCCGGCGCCGGCGCCGGTGCCAGGGCCGGTGCCAGGGCCGGCGCCGGCGCCCAGGCCGGCCGCGGCGGCCGCCGGCTGATCCTCGCGGGCCGGCCGGTCGAACAGCAGGCCGATGCCGACCACGTCGCCGGAGACCGGGGTGACGTACGCCTCCGCCCGTGCCGTCCAGTGCACCTCGACCAGGTCCGTCCACGGCGCCACCCGGAAGTGCCTGCGCAGCCCGTAGCGCGCCGGTGCGGGGCGATGCCGGCCCAGTGTGCCTATCAGGCCAGACCGGGCGGGAGCGGGCGGGCTGTCGTGCTCCAGGCCCCGGCGGATCCCCGAGTGCAGCCCGTCGGCCGCCACCAGGTAGCGGGCCTCGACGCCGGCCGCGGTGACGTGGCCGGAATGCTGCTCGAAGCCGCCGACCCGCTCCCCGACGACGCTGACGCCGAGCTCGCCGGCCCGCTGGGCCAGGGCGGCGTGCAGCACGGTGCGGCGGACGCCGAGCCCGTCGCCGTGCCGGAACGGCGCGTCGGCCTGGTGCCGTCCGTCCAGGTACCGGATGCCGCGCAGCGGGTGCCCGTCTGGTGTCACACCGAGCGCCGCCAGGCGCCGCACGGCGGCCGGCATGACCCCCTCGCCGCAGGCCTTGTCGACCGGCGCCGCGCGCGGCTCGGCGACCGTGACGGAAAGGCCGGCCAGCGCGCAGCGGATCGCGGTGGCCAGGCCGACCGGCCCGCCGCCCGCCACCAGGACGTCGATCACGGCGCGACGAGCTGCGGCGCGGCCGCCGCCAGGGCTCGCACCTCGCAGCGGATGCGCACGGTCAGCAGCACCGCGTTGGCGACGGTGAACACGCAGGCGGTGATCCAGGCCGACCCCGTCAGCGGCAGCGCGGCGCCCTCGACGATGACGGCGACGTAATTGGGGTGCGCGAACCAGCGGTAGGGGCCCGACCGCACTAGCGGCTCACCGGGCAGCACGATCACCCGCGCTGTCCAGCGCTCGCCCAGGGTGGCGATGCACCACCAGCGCAGCCCGTTCGCCGCCAGGGTGAGCGCGAGCATCGGCCAGCCGAGCGCCGGGGTGAACGCGCGGTGCCCAAGCAGCGGCTCAAGGACGCAGCCGGCGATGAGCCCCGTGTGCAGCACGATCATCACCGGGAAATGGCCGAACCCGTATTCGGTGCCGCCGCGGCGCAGCAGCCCCTTCGCGTGCCGCGCGGACACGACGAGCTCGGCGATCCGCTCGCACGCGATGACGGTCAGCAGGATCCAGTAGACGGTCACCTCGTCACCACCTCAGTAGCAGTAGCTCGGCACTCACGCCGGGTCCGAGCCCGACCATCAGTCCGAACGATCCCGGCTGCGGCGGGTCCTCGTCAATGATCAGTTCAAGGATGTGCAGAACGGAGACCGATGACATGTTGCCCGCCTCTGACAGCGACCGGCGGCTGGCCGCGACGGCGCGGTCAGGCAGCTTGAGTGCCCGCTGGGCCGCGTCGATGACTTTCGGGCCGCCCGGGTGGCAGATCCAGGTGCCGATGTCGTCGATGGTGAGGCCGTGAGCGGCCAGGAACGCGGTGACGCTGCCGTTGAGCCGGCGCTCGACCACGTCGGCCAGTTCTGCCGTCAGCACGATCCTGAAGCCGTCGGCGCCGAGCCGCCAGCCCAGGGTGTCCGTGCTGTCGGGGTAGACCTCGCTCGTGGTGGCGATCACCCGGGGGAGCCGCGGACCGGCGGGCGCCTGCTCGCCGACCGCCACCACGGCTGCCGCGCCGTCACCGAACAGCGCGCTTGCCACCAGGTCGGCGGTCGTCACCGCGGTCCGCGGCAGGCTCAGCGAGCACAGCTCGACCGCGAGCAGTGCCGCCGTGTGCCCGGGCCAGCCGAGCAGGTAGTCGTGCAAGCGCGCCAGGCCCGCCGCGCCCGCAACACACCCAAGCCCGAACACCGGCAGCCGCTTGATGTCCGGCCGCAACCCGAGCCGGGGGATGAGCAGCGCGTCAAGCGACGGCACCGCCACCCCGGTCACCGACGTGACAATGAGCAGGTCGAGATCGCCGGCCGCGACCCCCGCGTCGGCCAGGGCCGCGCGCAGCGCCCGCTCGCCGAGCGCGGTCGCCTCCCCGATGTAGCGGTCGTTGACCCGGTCCGCGCCCGTGTCCGGGTCGGCCGGGTCGCGCAGCCGCGTCGTCGACTCGTACTCGCCGATCGGCAGCACCGTGTGCCTGGCGGCCACCCCGGCGCTGGCATACAGCCGCTCGAGCAGCGCCCGCTGCGACGGCCGCAGCTCGCCGGAGCTTTCCGCGATCGCGATGACCGCGCGGGTGACCTCGTCCTGCGGGTAGCGGTGCGGCGGAAACGCCGAACGGACCGCCCTGATCCGCGACATCAGCCCGTCGCGCCTGACAGGTGCGCGGCGGTGAGCGTCTCAGCGCCGAAGACGAACACCGCGACGTCCACCCCCGCCATGGCGAGCGCGGCCCGGAACGGTGCCCGGCCGCGGCCGAGCGCCCCGGCCAGCGCGAGCACGCACGAGCAGGCCAGCCCGGCCACCGCCACCCAGCGCCTGGCCGGGCTGGCGGCGACGAGAAGCAGCACGGAGGCGGACAGCAGCAGCGTCAGCGCCGCGGCCCGCACCGCGGCCGGCCCCCAGCGCGCCGCGACCTGCTGCGGCAGGCCGCGCACCCCCGAGCGGAGATCGCCGTCGAGGTCAGGCAGCACGTTGGCGAAGTGCGCGCCCAGCCCGAGCAGGCCCGCGGCGACGCAGACCACCAGCCCGGGCGCGGGCTGCCCGGGGAGCGTCGAGGCCGCGTAGGCCGGAAGCGGCGCGAATCCGAGCAGGTACATCAGCCCGGACCAGGCGGTTGACTTCAGGCCAAGGTTGTAGGCCCAGGCGGCGCCGACAAGCAGGGCGAGCAGCCCCAGCGTGACCAGGCTGATCGCGGCGGCCATGGCCAGCCCGGCCAGCAGCGCGACCGTCGCCGCGGTCCACAGCGCGCGCACGCCGATCTCGCCGCGCGCGACCGGCTTGTCGGTCCGCCCGGCGGCGATGTCCAGCGGCGCGTCGCACGCGTCGTTGGACCACCCGACCGAGAGCTGCCCCGCCAGCATGGCCGGCGCGGTCAGCAGCGGCCCGATGCCCCGCGGGGCCGCCTCCGCCGCCAAGACGGTCGCCATCGCCGTGATCGCGAGGCAGGGACCTAGATGACTGGCCTGGACTAGTGCACGCACACGGACCACAGGGCCCCCGTCCTCATGGTGATCAATTACCTTTAAGTGTGAGGCTTGGGCTCAAAGGATCCAACCCGTTGGAGTGGCTCGCGCTGCGAAGCGGCCTCGTACCGACTGCCGCGGCGGAAGCCTGGGGCGGTATGGCCACCTCCGGCGTGCTGGTCGCGGCCGTGCGTACCGGCATCACCGCCCGGCTGGCCCAGGGGCAGGCGACGGCGGAGGCGCTGGCGGCCGGGCTCGAACTCGACCCGTTGCCGACCCGGCTGCTGCTCGACTGCCTGCGGTCGAGCGGACAGGTGCGGCTGCGGGCGGGGCGGTACCGGCTGTCGCGGCGCGGGCGCCGCTGGCTCGACCCCGCGTCGCCGCTGTCGGTGGCCGGGTACGTGGCCGGGGTGGCCGACTACTGGCCCTGGTGGGCTGGCCTTGAGCAGGCGACGAGAAGCGGGATGTCGGCTGGTTCGCACGCCGTGCCCGCCGATGACCCGTACTGGCGCCGCTACATCACCGGGCAGCTCGAGCTGGCCCGGCTCTCGGCCGCGGAGGTGGCGCGCAAGCTGCCGCTGCCGGGCCGTCCGCGCAGCCTGCTCGACATCGGCGGCGGGCACGGCTGGTACACGGCCTGCCTGTGCCGCCGTTACCCGGAGCTGACCGCGACGGTGCTCGACCTGCCTGGCAGCGCCGCGGTCGGGCGGGAGATCATCGCCGCCGAAGGGCTGGGGGAGCGGGTGACGTTCCGCGACGGCGACGCCACCACCGCCGACCTGGGCGGCGGCTACGACGCCGTGCTCTGCTTCAACCTGGTCCACCACCTGACGCCCGTTCAGGTGGCGGGCCTGTTCGGCCGGGTGGCGGCGGCGCTCAACCCGGGCGGCACGTTGGCCGTGCTCGACGTCTTCGCCGACCGCGGCCGGCGGGCGCCGGCCCACGCGGACCTGCTGGCCCTGTTCGTCTACCTCAGCTCGGGGGCGCAGGTGCACACGCCGGGGCAGCTGGCGAGCTGGCTCGGCGACGCCGGATTCGGCCCGGCCGCCGAGGTGCGGATGCTGCGCATCCCCGGCCTGTCCCTGCGGGTCGCGCGGAAACCTGGCTGACCGTCCGCCGCTACTGCTCGCCGCCCGTACCTGGACGGTGCGCGCCCCCGGCCCCGTCCGCCGTTCCCACCGGGCCGGCCGCGGAGCCGTCGGCAGTGCCCGGGTCTCCGGCGGCGCCCGCGGCATTCCCCGGTGCCCGCGCCGTACCTGGCTGGGCGGGGGCGGGCTCAGCGGTGGCTGCCTGCACGGTCGCTGGCGGCACCGTCGCTGCCTGCACGGTCGCTGGCGGCACGGTCGCTGGCGGCGTCGCTGGCGGCACGGGGGTGATCGGCGGCGGCCAGCCGCTGGCCGGCTGCGGGCCGACGGCGGCGTTCAGCACCTGGGAGTTCGGCACCGACATGAGGCCGGCGTCGGTGGACAGCCGCACGTAGGTGATGCCGATCTCGGTCACGGTGCCGTCGATCTCGCCCGACAGGGCGCCGGCCCGCAGCCGGATCGCGTCACCGACCTGGAACGGGCGAGCGAGGAGCAGCACCAGGCCCGCGAACACGTTGGACAGCGCCTGCTGGGCCGCGATGCCGACGAAGACGCTGGTCAGCGCGCCGCCGAGAAGCAGCTGCCCGATCGGTACGCTGAACAGCGCGAGCGTGACCAGCAAGATGGTGACCGCGCCGATGAGCACCAGCGCGTACCGGACGACCGCGGCGTGCCCCACGCCCATCACGGGCTCGAGCACCGACCGTGCCTTGCCGGACAGGCCGATGGTGGCGGCGCTGGCGAAGAAGCAGAACGCGAGGGCGGTGGCCGCGGCGACGAGCTGGTAGATTCCGCCGTCGTGGGTGAAGTAGTGGTCGAAGTAGCCGTGTGCCCAGCCGGAGGTGGCGGCGGCGGCGATCGCGAGGACGATCGCGATGATCGACCGCCATGGCCTGGTTTTCGCCCTCACCAGCGCCACCTGGGCCGATAGGTGTTCAAGCTGCGGCCCGTCATAGGGCTGCATACGGCAAGTCCTCCCGTCGCACCGGAACCGAAGCGGCTGACTGGCCTAACGGTACCGGTGCAAACGGGAGGACTGGTGCACGCGTTCCCTGTGAGCAGGGTGGTGATGGCGGGCTCCGCTAGAGCAGCGGGCGGCCCACCGGGCACCTGACCCGGCCGTTCAGGCCGGTGGCAACGCCCGCGGCTGAGGTGTACCAGGCGACGGCGGCGGTGACGATGCCGAGGTAGCCGCCCACCTGGGTGATACCGATGCTGCTTGAGAAGTTCCCGATGGCCAGGAAGATCTCGGTCAGCTCCAGGGTGAGGAACACGCCGAAGACGGCCATGTTCACCTGGGCGCTCATGATCAGCATGTAGGTGTTGAAGATAGCGAACGCGACGAGGATCCAGCCGAGGTCGTGGCCGGTGTTGGCCGGCGAGTTCTTGATCCAGAAGAACAGCCCGATCCAGAAACCGCCGTACGAGGAGAATGCGGTCGCGCCGAACGTGTTGCCGTTCCTGAACTCCCACATGCCCGCGAGCAGCTGGACAATGCCGCCGTAGGCGAGTGCGTAACCGAGGAAGGCCGTGCCGGCCGAGTTCCCCACCGTCCAGCGCGCGTTGACGGTGGACAGCAGGAATGTAGTAAGTGCGAACGCCGCCAGGCCCAGCGGACCGGGATCGGCGATACCTGACGCGGCCACGGCCGCTGGACGGACTGAGGGTGCTACATCTTCGCGGTCTTCGCTGACGCTCATGTGCTTGCCTCCGAGCTTGACCAGCTCCCTGGCGGACTGATGCCAGGTGCGGAATCCATTCCGCTCATAGCGTAACGCTCTGGTAACTCGGCCGCGATAGTGAAACATGCCTGAAAAAATTGAGGTGCCCGTGCACAAAGAGGCACGTGCATTCTTGTGCCCGGCAAACAATGCATTGTCCGGAAAAGGTATGAATCGCTATTCTCCGGTTAATCCGGATTTTCGAATTAAATAACCGCATAGCGGTCACGGGGCGGGAATCGGCGGCCGGTCTCCGGCCAGGAACGCGGAAAGGCCGGACTGCGTCGCCAGCACGATGAGCCGGTCGCCCGCCACCAGGGTGTGATCGCGCCGGGGCGACCAGCTGAAGTGGGTCGTTCCGCGCTCGGCGACGGCGAGGATCCTGGCCAGCCCGTCCTGTTCGAGCGCGGTGACGGGGCGGCCGTGGATAGCGGCGTCCTGCTCCACCCGGACGTCGGCGATGATCAGCACGTGCCGGCCGACCGCGATCGTGCGCAGCACCTTGTGCTCGAGCATCGCCGCCGCGAACGCGGGCGCGGCCAGGTAGGAGACCGACCGGGACACCGCGTTGCCGAGGGTCCGGCTGACACGGTAGGCGAGGTCGTCGTCGAAAAGACGCAGCACGATGCGCAGGTCGTCGCCGCGGATCGCCCTCGCCTGCAGCGCCGTCTCCAGGTTGACGATGTCGCTGCTCGTCGCGGACACCAGCGCGATCGCGCTTTCCACCCCGGCCCGGAGCAGCGTGGTCTCGCTCGGCGCGTCGCCGACGACCACCGGCAGCCCGAGGCCGCGGGCGAACACGATGCCGCGGGCCGTCGCGTCCTGGTCGACGAGCACGACGTCGAAGCCGAGGTCGTGCAGGCCCCCGGTGACCCGGGTGCCCACGTCGCCGCCGCCGACGACGATGACGTGGCCGCCGGGCGGCCGCGGGTCGCCGCGCACCCGCCCGGTCAGCCGGGCGCCGACGATGATCGCGGTGAACAGCGGCAGCAGGGCCATCCCGTCGGCGGTGAGCAGCACCTGGGCCAGTTTTTCCGCTCCGGGGTCGCCCGCGCCGGTCAGCGCCGACCCGGTCATGTCCATGATGCCCAGGTAGACCACGTCGCCCGGCGGGTGGCCGGCGGCGGCGAGCAGGCTGAAGCCCGACACGGCGACCGCGAGCAGCACCGCGAAGATGCCGCCGAACCGGTTCCACAGCAGGCCGCGCGCCATCCGCAGCGCGGCCGCCAGCGGGCGGTGCTGCCGGGTCAGCCGGTCGCGCGGGGTTCCGTCGGCCACCGCGAGCACCAGCCCGGTCCGCTCGTCCAGCTGCTCGGGGGCGACGAGCTGCGGGGTGGCAGCCGGGTCGTCGGGGACTACCAGCCCGCACAGCACCTGCCCAGGGGGCGCGTCCGCGCGCCTGGCCACGTACAAGGTGCGGTTCGCGAGCCGGACGTGGCTCGGCGCGATCTCGCCGAGCGCGGCGGCCACCAGCGCCGGCGCGGCCAGCTGGCTGCGGGACAGCACCGTGCAGTCGCGGAAGAACCCGGACAGGTGATCGCCCAGCCGCCGGTTGTACGCGGCGACGACGAGCCGGAGGTCGGGGTTGAGCTCCTGGGCGCGCAAGGCCGCGTGGAAGTTGTCCAGGTCGTCCGGGCCGACCAGGGCCAGTGCCCGGGCCGCGGCGACGCCCGCGTCGGCGAACGCCTCGCTGGTCAGCCTGGCGTGCTCACGGACGGAGACGCCCGGCAGAGCGGCGATCTGCGGCCCCTGGTTCCTGAGCTTGTCCGCGAGCAGGACGACCACGCTCTCGCCGTAGCGCCTGGTGAGTTCCCTGGCGATTCTGTAGGCGAGCGGGTTGTCACCACACACGACGAAGTGACTCCCGCTTACTGCACTCAGGGGCATGGCCCAGATCCTATTAAGAACGGACGCTGTACCATGGAAAAGGCCTGCCTCCCGAGGGGAAGAACTGCCCATGGCCACCGATGACCCCATTCGCGCCTCGGACGCTGACCGGGAAGTCGTGGTCGACGCGCTCCGCGATGCGTTCACGGCCGGACGGCTGACCCTGGATGAGTTCGACGAGCGGATGTCAGCCGCCTGGGCCAGCAGGACCTGGGGCGACCTGCGGCAGCTGACTACCGACCTGCCGTCCCAGCCCCTGCTTGGCACCGACGTGCCCGTGGACGGGGTGCTGTCGCCGAGCGGGGCGTCGTCCGGTGCGGTGTCGTCGCCGGGGTCCGTCCAGGACCCGGACGAGGTGCAGGATCCGGCCCTGGTGCCGGCCCGCCGCCGCCCGATGGCGATGCTCATTCCGCTGGCCGTGTGGACGCTGCTGGTCCTGCACACCAGCGTCTCGACCGGCTTCGTGTTCCTGATGATCGCGGTGTTCGCGCTCATCTCGGTGATGGCTTCGATCCGCCGCCGCTGAGCGGCGGCGGACCGGTGACGCCCGGCGGGGCGGCCAGCGCGCCGGAACGCGGGCTACGCCGGCGGCACGTGCGCGGCGGCCGCCTGGTCGACGAGGAACAGCGTGCGCTCACGGCCGCGGGCGCCCGCGGCCGGGAGCTTGTCCTGGCTCACGCCGGACAGCGCCTCGCCCACCGCTTCCGCCTTCTCCGCGCCTGAGGCGAGGATCCAGACCTCGCGCGCCGCCTGGATGGCGCTGAACGTCAGCGAAATCCTGGTGGGCGGCGGCTTGGGCGAGTTCCTGACGGCCGTCACGGAACCGGCCGCGTGCGCGGCCGGCGCGTCAGGGAAGATGGACGCGACGTGCCCTTCAGGGCCGATTCCGAGCATCAGCACGTCGAAGACCGGGACGGCCGCTCCCGCGGGCGCCGCCGCCGCCAGCTCGGCCGCGTACCTGGCCGCCGCGGCGTCCACGTCGTCGCCGTCCGGGCCGTCAGGGCCCGCCATCACGTGCACCCGCGCCGGGTCGGCGCCGATGTGGTCAAGCAGCGCCGACCTGGCCCCGGTCTCGTTGCGGTCCGGGTCGCCGGTCGCCGCGAACCGCTCGTCGCCCCACCAGAAGTCGACCTGGCGCCAGTCGACCGCGTCCCGCGCGGGTGAGGCCGCGATCGCGGCCATGACCTTGGTGCCGATTCCGCCGCCGGTCAGCACGAGGTGCGCGCGGCCTTCGGCCGCGATCGCGTCGGCCAGCCTGGTCACCGTGCGCGCCGCGGCGGCGCTGGCCAGCAGGTCGCCGCTGGCGTAGACGAAAACCTCAGGAGTGCTCACTGCGTTCCTCCCTGTCAGGCGTTTTCTGCGTCAGCGGCGGGCAGCGCGGCGGGCTCCGACACGTCGACGTGCCGCAGCGTCTCGGCGTAGACCTCGTCCGGGTCGAGCCGCCGCAGCTCCTCCGCCAGCAGCTCGGCCGTGTCCCGGCGGTGCAGGGCGACCATCCGGTCGGTCCTGCCCGGCCAGGACAGCGCCGCTGTGCGGCCGTCGGACCTGGTAATGGTGATGTTGCCGTCGAGCGTGACAAACGCCGCCTCGGTGATCCCCGGGCCGCCTGACACGGTGCGAGAGACGGGAACGGACAGCCGCTCGGACAGCCAGGCCGCGATCAGGTCCGCGGTCGGGTTGTCCTGCTCGGCGGCGACCTCGCCCGCCGTCACCCGCGGGTGCGGCTGGTCGAGGGTCGCGGCGAGCAGCGAGCGCCACGGCGTGGCCCGCGTCCAGCCGAAGTCGGTGTCGCCCGGCTGGTACCCGCCGACCAGCCTGGCCAGCACCTTGTGCGGCTCATCGGAGGCGGCCGAGTCGGTCACCCGGCGCTGTGCGAGCGCCCCGAGCGGGTCCTTGGCGGGGATCTCCGGCGCCTCGTCCGGCCACCAGGTCACCACCGGGACATCGGGCACGAGCAGCGGCGCCACGACCGAGTCGGCGTGCTGGCCGAGCGGGCCGTACATGCGCAGCACGATCGTCTCGCCCGGCGAGGACTCGCCGACCCTGATCTCGGCGTCGAGCCGCGAGTCGGCCTTCGGCTTGCGGGCGATGACCGCGAGCACCCGGCACGGGTGCTCCCTCGCCGCCTGGTTGGCGGCCCGGATCGCGTCGTACTGCGCGGCCTCGTCGGTCACGATAATGAGCGTGAGCACCATGCCGAGCGTCATGCCGCCGAGCCGGCGCCGCGCCTCGGTCAGCGCGTGGTCGATGGCGCCGGTGGTGGTGTCGGTCAGGTCGATCGTCATTGGATTCGCTTCCCTTACAGCCGGCGCCAGGCGCGGCCGTCGCGCTCCATCAGCGCGTCGGCGGACGCGGGCCCTTCCGAGCCGGACTTGTACTGGTCCGGCTTGGTGTTCTCGGCCCAGAACTCCTCGATCGGGTCGAGGATGCGCCAGGACAGCTCGACTTCCTCCTGGCGGGGGAACAGCGGCGGGTCGCCGATCAGCACGTCGAGGATCAGCCGCTCGTAGGCCTCGGGCGAGGACTCGGTGAACGACTCGCCGTAGGCGAAGTCCATGTTGACGTCGCGGACCTCCATCGCCGACCCGGGCACCTTCGAGCCGAACCGCACCGTGACGCCCTCGTCCGGCTGGACGCGGATCACGATGGCGTTCTGGCCGAGCTCCTTGGTGTCGGTGGCGGCGAACGGCAGGTGCGGTGCGCGCTGGAACAGCAGCGCGATCTCCGTCATCCGCCGGGTGAGCCGCTTGCCGGTGCGCAGGTAGAACGGCACCCCGGCCCAGCGCCTGGTGTCCACCGACAGCCGGACGGCGGCGTAGGTCTCGGTCCTCGAGTCGGCCGGGATGCCGTCCTCCTCAAGGAAGCCGATAACCCGGCGGCCGCCCTGCCAGCCGGGCGAGTACTGGCCGCGCGCCGTCCCCTCCGCCAGGTCGACGGGCAGCCGGACGGCGGACAGCACCTTCTCCTTCTCCTGCCGCAGCGAGTCGGCGTCGAACGACACCGGCTCTTCCATCGCGGTCAGGGCGAGCAGCTGAAGCAGGTGGTTCTGAATGACGTCGCGGGCGGCGCCGATCCCGTCGTAGTAGCCGGCCCGGCCGCCGATCCCGATGTCCTCCGACATCGTGATCTGCACGTGGTCGACGTAGGAGCGGTTCCAGATCGGCTCGTACAGGCTGTTGGCGAAGCGGAGCGCCAGGATGTTCTGGACGGTCTCCTTGCCCAGGTAGTGGTCGATGCGGAACACCGACTCAGCCGGGAACACGGCGTCGACGACGGCGTTGAGCTCCTTCGCCGTCTCCAGGTCGCGTCCGAACGGCTTCTCGATCACCACCCGCCGCCACGGCCTGCGCCCGTCGGGGCCGGCCGGGCCCGGGTCGGACAGACCGGACCGCTTCAGCTGCTCGACCACGGTGGAGAAGAACTTCGGCGGGATCGACAGGTAGAAGGCGTAGTTCCCGCCGGTGCCGCGCTCGGCGTCCAGCTGCCTGACGCAGCCGGCCAGCTGGTCGAACGCCTCGTCGTCGGTGAACTCGCCCGGCACGAACCGGACGCCTTCCTGCAGCTGCTGCCAGACGGTCTCACGGAACGGTGTCCGCGCGTGTTCTTTGACCGCCTCGTAGGTGATCTGCGCGAAGTCCTCGTGCTCCCAGTCGCGGCGGGCGAAGCCGACGAAAGAGAAGCCGGGCGGCAGCAGGCCGCGGTTGGCCAGGTCATACAGCGCCGGCATCAGCTTCTTGCGCGCCAGGTCACCGGTGACACCGAACATCACCATGACGCAGGGGCCGGCGACCCGCGGTATCCGGCGGTCACGCGGGTCGCGCAGCGCGTTAACCGGGTCGATCTCGGACGCGATCACCCCCGGGTTGGCCGGCGCCGGACCGGATTCGCCGGCGTTCGGCTCGTCCATAGGAACCTCCAGTTCCTGTTCCTGCGATTACGAGTTAAGGCTGAGCTGGTCCTTGATGGTCTGGAGCAGCTCGCCCCAGGACACCTCGAACTTGGACACGCCCTCGTCCTCGAGGACCTTGACGACATCGTCGTAGCTGATACCGAGCGACTCGAGCTTGGCGAACAGCTCGCGGGCGGCGTCGTAGGTGCCGTGCACGGTGTCGCCCTGCAGCACGCCGTGATCCGCGGTGGCGCGCAGCGTCGCCTCCGGCATCGTGTTCACGGTGTCGGCCACCACCAGGTCGACGACGTACATGGTGTCGGGGAAGGCCGGGTCCTTGGTCGAGGTCGACGCCCAGAGCGGCCGCTGCACCTTGGCGCCCTTGGCCTTCAGGGCCTCCCAGCGCGGGGTGGCGAGCTTCTGCTCGTACAGCTCGTAGGCCAGCCTCGCGTTGGCGATGGCCGCCTTGCCCTTGAGCGCGAGCGCCTCGTCGGTGCCGATCTTGGTCAGCCGCTTGTCGACCTCGGTGTCCACCCGGGACACGAAGAACGACGCGACCGACGCGATCTTCGAGATGTCGTGGCCGTTGGCCGCGGCCTGCTCGAGCCCGGCGAAGTAGGCGTCGATGACCTCGCCGTACCGCTCCAGCGAGAAGATCAGCGTCACGTTGACGGAGATGCCCTCGGCCAGCACCCCGGTGATGGCGGGGATTCCGGCCTCGGTGGCCGGGATCTTGATGTACATGTTCGGCCGGTCAACCAGCCACCACAGCTGCTTGGCCTCGGCGATCGTCGGCGGCGTCTCGCGCGCCAGCCGCGGGTCGACCTCGAGCGATACCCGGCCGTCGAGGCCGTCGGTCTCGTCGTAGACCGGGCGGAGCACGTCGGCCGCCCAGCGGATGTCGTAGGAGGTGATCATCCGGGACGCCTCTTCGACGGTGACCTTGCGGGCCGCCAGGTCCTTGAGCTGGTCGTCGTAGGCGTTGCCCTTGGCCAGGGCGCTGGCGAAGATCGTCGGGTTGGAGGTGACCCCGCGGACGTGGAAGTCCTTCATCAGGGCGGCCAGGTTGCCGGTGCGCAGGCGCTCCCGGCTGATGTCGTCGAGCCAGACCGATACGCCGGCCTTGGTCAGTTCTCCGAGTACGTCAGTCATCGTGACCGCGTTCCTTCCGTTTTAAGCTCTGGTTACCGCCGCGCCGGGGACTGCTTAGCCCCGGGCCTTCGCGATAGACGCCTTCGCGGCGGCCGCGACGGCCTCCGCGGTGATGCCGAACTCCTTGTAGAGGACGGCTTCTGACGCGGACGCGCCGAAGTGGTCGACACCGACTGACTGCCCGGCATCGCCCACGAAAATCCTCCACGGGGGAGTGATGCCCGCCTCGACGGACACCCGCGCCCGCATCGCCGCGGGAAGCACTTCCTCTTGGTAAGAAGCGTCCTGCTCGTGGAACCATTCCACCGAGGGCATCGAGACAACCCGGGCTGAGATGCCGTCCGCCGCGAGCAGCTCGCGCGCCGCGACGGCGATCTGCACTTCGGACCCGGTCCCGATCAAGATCACGTCGGTTCCGTCGGCCATCACGTAGGCGCCGCGCTCGGTGAGCTCGGCCGGGGCGAAAATGGCCCGGTCGAACGTCGGCACGTTCTGCCGGGACAAGATGATCCCGGCCGGGCGGTCGCTGTTTTCCAGGATCTTCTTCCACGCGAACACGGTTTCATTCGCGTCGCCGGGCCGGACGATGTCCAGGTGCGGAATGTTCCTCAGTGACCACAGGTGCTCGACCGGCTGGTGCGTCGGGCCGTCCTCGCCCAGTCCGATCGAGTCGTGCGTCCAGACGAACGTCACCGGGATCTCCATCAGGGCCGCGAGCCGCACGGCGCCGCGCATGTAGTCGCTGAACTGGAGGAACGTGCCGCCGTAAGGCCGGGTGAGACTGAACGCGATGCCGTTCAGGATCGAGCCCATGCCGTGCTCGCGGATGCCGAAGTGCAGCGTCCGCCCGTAGGGGTTGCCCTGCCACATCTCGCTCTGCCGGTTGACGGGCAGGAACGACGGCTGGCCTTCCATCGTCGTGTTGGTCGACTCGGCCAGGTCGGCCGACCCGCCCCACAGCTCGGGCAGCACGTCCGCCAGGGCGGTGAGGACCTTGCCCGAGGTGCGCCGGGTGCCGGTGCCCTTGGGGTCGGCTGGGAACGACGGCAGCGCCGCTTCCCAGCCCTCGGGGAGCTTGCGGTCCTTCAGCCGGGAGAGCAGCGCGGCCCGCTCCGGGTTGGTCTTCTCCCATTCCGCGAACGTGGAGTCCCATTCGGCGCGCAGGGTCTTGCCCCGCGCGGCGACCTCGCGCACGTGGCTGAGTGTCTCTTCCTCGACCGGGAAGTTCACCGTCGGGTCGAAGCCGAGGATTTCCTTGGTCGCCGCGACCTCGGCGTCGCCGAGCGCCGAGCCGTGCGCGGCCATGGTGTTCTGCTTCGTCGGTGCGGGCCAGCCGATGATCGTGCGGAGCACGATGAACGACGGCTTGTCGGTCACCGCCTTGGCCGCCTCGATCGCGTCGTACAGCGCCTGGACGTTCTCCTCGTAACCGGAGCTGGTCACGAAGGACACGTGCTGCACGTGCCAGCCGTAGGCCTCGTAGCGCGCGCCGACGTCCTCGGACTTCGCGATGATCGTGTTGTCTTCGATCGAGATGTCGTTGTCGTCGTAGATCGTGATCAGGTTGCCGAGTTCCTGCACCGCGGCGAGCGCGGCCGACTCGTGGGTGATGCCCTCTTCCATGTCTCCGTCGGACACGATCGAGTAGACGAAGTGGTCGAACAGCGACTCGCCGGGCGCCGCGTCCGGGTCGAGCAGGCCGCGCTCGCGGCGGGCCGCCATCGCCATGCCGACCGCGTTGCCCAGGCCCTGCCCGAGCGGGCCGGTGGTGCACTCAACGCCGGGGGTCAGCCGGTACTCCGGGTGCCCGGGGGTGATCGATCCCCAGGTGCGGAACGCCTTCAGGTCGTCAAGGGAGACGCCGTAGCCGGCGAAGTACAGCTGAATGTAGAGGGTCAGCGACGAGTGGCCGCAGGACAGCACGAACCGGTCGCGGCCCACCCAGGTGGGGTCAGCCGGGTCGTGCCGCATCACCCGCTGGTAGAGCAGGTAAGCGGCGGGGGCGAGGGACATCGCCGTCCCCGGGTGCCCGTTTCCCGCCTTTTGCACCGCGTCCATCGCCAGGACGCGCACGAGGTCGACGGCCCGCTTGTCGGCGGGTGTCCAGTCCAGGGCAGGTGTGCTCACCTTACGTCACGGATCCCTTCTGCAGATTTCTCTGGCGTCCGCCGCGGCGGGCGGAAATGCAATGGAGTGCGCGGCGGAACGCGGGCAGGGGAAGTCCCCTGTGGCCACCATGCCACCGCTCAAGCGTATCGCTGTACGAGGGCGGGGAAACGCGCAGGGGGAGTCCGTTTCCGTAAGGTTCACTCCGAGCGTGGTCTAGACCACGCGGCCATCTTGGCCGGCCCCGGTTCGGCGCCGGCCAGGGCCGCGGGGACTGCCCGATGATCAGATCAATTATTAATCTGATTGGTGCTACGATGCGCTCAGCGGCAGTCGGCGCGCGCTGGCGGGGGTGCCGCGAGAGCGGCGCCGTTGCGCAACCGCCGGGGAGAAGCACATGCGAACATACCGTGGCCTGGCCGTCAGTGGAGAGCACCGTGACCTCCAGGGAGGCTAGGCTCGCCGACCTCATCCGGCCGGGAATGACCGTCGCGCTCGGGGACGGCCTCGGCGCTCCCCGCGCGGCGTCGGCCGAGCTCTCCCGGGCGGCGGCCAGGGCTGGCGGCGTGCGGCTGATCCTCGGCTGGGTGCCCAGCGCGGATCCCGGCCTCGACCTGGCTGCCTTCGCCGACGTCAGGACGGTCATGCCCGGCTGGGGGCTGCGCGGAGGGGTGGCGGCCGGACTGGTCCGCTACCCGCCGGTGAGGCTGTCCGCGGTCCCCGCTCTGCTGCACGGGCCCTGGCGGCCCGACCTGCTCGTGGCCGCCCTCGTCCCGGCGGCTGGCGCCTCGGCGGGCGGCACCTCGGCGGCCGGCACCGCGCGAGGCGGCGGTTCGCCGCGGCGCGCCGGGTACACGTTCGGCAGCGAGGTGTCTTGGCAGCGCGCCGCCATCGACGCCGGGGCCAGGGTGGCCGCCGTCATCTCCCGCGGCGCGCCGCGGGCCGACGCGGGCGAACCGCTCGAACAGGACCAGGTCATCGTGGTGGGGGAGGAGACCGCGCCACCCGGCGTGCTGCGGGACACCCCGCCGAGCGCGGAGCACGAGGAGATCGCCCGCCTCGTCGCCCTGCTCGTCCCAGAGGGAGTGCGGCTGCAGGTCGGCCCGAGCCCGGTCGGCGACGCGCTGCTGCGCCGGCTCACGGTGCCCGTCACCATCGACTCGGGCCTGCTGCCGGGCTCCGTCGTCGACCTGGCCAGCCGCGGGCTGCTGATCGGCCAGCCGGTGGCCACCTACCTGGCCGGCGGCCCGCGCCTCTGCGCATGGGCGGACGGACGCCCGGTCCTGCACCCGGTCGAGTACACCCACGATTTCGGGCGCCTGTCCGCCGGGCCGTTCATCGCGGTGAACACCGCCGTCGAGATCGACCTCGACGGCCAGGTCAACGTCGAGGGAACGGCCAGCGCAGTGCTCGGCGGCATCGGCGGCCACGCGGACTACGCGGCGGCCGCCGCCCGCTCCGTCGGCGGCGTGTCGGTCATCGCGCTCACCACCCGTCACAACGGCAAGCCGACGCTGGTCAGCCAGCTGTCCCGCCCGGTCAGCACTTCGTCCCAGGACGTCGACGTCGTGGTCACCGAACGCGGCGCCGCCGACCTGCGCGGCCTCTCCCGCCCCGAACGCCACGCCGCCCTCAGCAACCTGTGGGACCTGTAAGGCCGCCCGGGTGTCGACTGCGCAATCGACCACGCTCTAGCGTGGTGAACCGCGCAGTCGACACGCTCAGACAGGCGGCTGCCGCTAGGCGCCGGGGCCCTCGAGCAGGGTGACGGCCGAGACCGCGGTCGGGCCGCCGACGTTGTGCGCCAGCCCGATCCTGGCCCCGTCCACCTGGTTAGACGCTGACCCGCGGAGCTGCTCGAACAGCTCTACGCACTGCGCCACCCCGGTCGCGCCCGGCGGGTGGCCCTTCGCCTTCAACCCGCCGGAAGGGTTCACCGGAATCGACCCGCCGACGCTGGTCGCGCCGGCCTCGACCAGCTTGTAGGCCTCGAACCGGGAGCAGAACCCGAGGTCCTCGTAGCTGATCATCTCGACCCCGGTAAAGCAGTCGTGCACCTCGGCCACGTCCACGTCGCCGGGGGTGAGCCCGGCCATGCCGAAGGCCGCCTTGGCGGCGCGGACCGTCGCAGGGAACGTGGTCATGTCCCGCTTGTGCTGGTGCATGACCCGGTCGAGGCCAAGCCCGACGCCGCGGATCCGCACCGGGCGGCTCGTGTACCGGTCGGCCACGTCAACGGCAGCGAGCACCAGCGCCGCCGCGCCGTCGCTCTGCGGGGTGCAGTCGTAGAGCCCGAACGGCTCAACCACGATGGGCGCGTTGAGCACCTGCTCAACGGTGATGTCGAACCGCAGCTGCGCCTTGGGGTTGCTGACCGCGTGATGGTGGTTCTTCACTGCCACCATCGCCATGTGCTCCCGCGTGGCGGGCGACTCGTGCAGGTACCGGGCCACGTGCAGGGCGAAGTTAGCCGGCGCGACCAGCCCGAGCGGGTAGTCCCAGGCCATGTCGCGGGTCATCCCCGCCCACTCCCAGAACGTGTCCTTGGATGCCGACTCGCGCACCTTGTCGGCGCCCATCACGAGCACCACGTCGTAGAATCCGGACGCGATTCCCATCACCGCGTTGCGCACCGCGTCGTTCCCCGTCGCGCACGCGTTCTCCACGTGGGTGACCGGTATGTCCAGCAGCCCGCAGGTGTCCGCGAGGATCCCGGAAGGAAAGCCGTCTGTCGTCGACAGCTCGCCGAACCATGCCGCCTGGATGTCCGCGACCGCCAGGCCCTTGTCCACGCTGGCCGCGCACTCGGCGAAGGCCATCGGCAGCAGGTCCTTGATCCCCAGCGAGAAATGCTCGGCGAACGGGGTCATCCCCGCGCCGACGATCACGACCTCTCTCATGCCCCGCTCCTTGTCCGCGTCTTCTCCTGCGCCTCTCCGGGACGGTCCCCTGGACAGAACGCGTAACCGTAGTCAGGGACCCCGGACCGCACCGCCACCCGGCGCAGCACCATCCGGCCACGGTCGCCGATCCCGACCGTGCCAGGAGCGGCGCCGGTTACCCGGGCGAGCACCCGCACGCCGACGTCATCCAGCTCCACGATGACCAGGGAGTATGGGGTCTCAAGGCCCGGCACAGGGATGCGGACGGTGACCCCGGTGTAGACGGTCCCTGTTCGCGG
>DASYAD010000117.1:0-3018 GCA_036501515.1 Trebonia sp.
AACATGCCGGGCCGGCCCGCGCGGCGGCCCGATCGCTTCGCCGACGCCGGGATCACCCTGCTCCGCTCGGACCCCGCCGCGGGGCCCGAGATCTGGTGCCGGTGCGACGGCGGCCCGCACGGATTCCTCAGCATCGCCGCGCACGCCCACGCCGATGCCCTGTCGGTCGAGGTCCGGTACGGCGGCGTCGATATCCTCGCTGACCCCGGCACCTACTGCTACCACGGCGACCCGCCGTGGCGGTCGTACTTCCGCTCGACGATCGCGCACAACACGATGGAGCTGGCCGGCCGGAACTCCTCGACCGAGGGCGGTCCCTTCCTGTGGGTCCGGCACGCCCGGGCCACCGAGACCGAGGCGGCTGACGGGGGCGAGACGGCCAGCTGGACGGCCGAGCACGACGGTTACGCGTCGCTCGACCCGGCGGCGACCCATCGCCGCTCGGTCCGGCTCGACCGGGTCACGCGGTGCCTCGAGATCGAGGACGAGATCAGCGGCGGCGATCATGACCTGCGCCTGGCCTTCCACTGCGGCCCCGAGGTCGAGGCGGAGCTCGACGGGGCCCTCGCGGTGCTGCGCTGGCCGCAGGAAGGGCCGCACGGGGCGGCGGGCGGCCACGGGCGCCTGGAGCTTCCGCCGCAGCTGCAGTGGAGCCTGCACCACGGTGAAACCGACCCCATCCTCGGCTGGTACGCCGTCGGCCTGGGGCGCCGCGTCCCGGCGTTCACGCTGGTCGGACGCGGGCACACCAGCCCGGGGGAACTTCTCAGGACCAGGCTCACGTTCACTGGTGAGACTGCTGTGCCGATACCGGACACATCCGCACACGCCCTATCATGGGACCCGTCCGCGCCGCCGGGGGGGCACACGCACGGGAATCGAGCGGAGGCCACATGAGCGAGCAAGCGCTCGACCTCAGGCGTTCGGCGGCGATCGCGTGGCGGTACAAGACCGTCGTCGCCATCGTGGCGGCCTTCGGCTTCCTCCTCGGAGCCGGGTACGCCTCGATCCACCCGGCCCTGCTGAGCGCCAAGACCCTGGTCGTGCTGCCGCAGAACACGCCGAACATGGGCACCGAGGTCGTGGTCGCGGGCAGCGACCCCGTCCTGAACAGCGCGCTGCAAAGCCTTCCGGCCGGGACGACGCTCCCCAGCCTGCGCACCACTGTCCAGGTCAAGACCGTGACGTCGACGGTCATCTCCATCAGCGCGAAAGCGCGGACCGCGGCCGCGGCCACGGCGACCGCCAACGCCGTCGCCGCCAGCTACCTGGCCTACATCGGCTCCTCCACCAGCCCGGTCGGCCATGTGGCCGGCCGCGTCCTGGCGCCGGCCGTCACCGCGACCGGCTCGTCGCCGATCGCTCACCTGCTCACCACGGGACTGATCCTCGCGATCGTCGGCATGGTGATCGGCGTCATCGTGGTGCTCGCCACGCGCCGCCGGGATCGCGCGCTCCGTGAGCGTGACGAGATAGCGAATTCCATCGGCGTACCCGTCCTGGCCGCGCTTCCCGTCGGCCATCCGTCCGATCCGGCCGGCTGGGTGAAGCTGCTCGACAACTACCAGCCGGACGCCGTGGGCGCCTGGCATCTGCGCAAGGCCCTGCAGTACCTTCGCGTATCCGCGCCCAGCGCGGGGCACGCCAACGGCAACGGCAACGGAAACGGCCTGGGCGGCGCTCACTCGCTCAGCGTCATCTCGCTGTCGTCCGACAAAGGAGCGCTTGCCCTCGGTCCGCAGCTCGCCGTATTCGCTGCTTCCCTGGACATCCCCACCACCTTGGTCATCGGCTCGCACGGCGACGTGAACACCGCGGCGGCCCTGCGGACCGCGTGTGCCGTCCCGCCGCCCGCCGCGTCGTCGCGGCAGGCCAACCTGCGGGTCAGCGTGGCCGAGGAGGGCGAACTCGACGGCAGGGCGAAGGGCAGGCTGACCATCGTGGTGACCGTGCTGGACAGCCGGGCGCCGAAGATGCCGGAAACGACGCCCGCCGATGCGGCGGTGCTGGCCGTCTCGGCCGGTGCCGCCACCGCCGAGCAGCTCGCCCGGGCGGCCGTGAGCGCCGCCGTCGACGGCCGGGATGTCATCGGCATCCTGGTGGCCGACCCGGAGCGGACCGACCGCTCGACCGGCCGGGTCCCGCGGCTCGTCCAGCCCGCCGCCCGCCGGAAGATGCCCACCCGCCTCAACGGCTTCAGTACGGAAATCAGACGGTGAACGATCCAGACCAGACAGTAATCCTGCCCGTTGTCCCGGACGAGGAGCCCGCTAGCACGGGGTTCACGGACACGGGGTTCACGGACACGGGGCTGCACGAGCAGCTGTGGGCGTATGACGACACTCCCGAACCCGCCGAGAACCTCGCCGAAGAGCGCCCCGTTGACGAGGTGACCGGGGGATTCGTCAACCTGGGCTTCATCCGGGCCGCGATCCGGCGCAACCTGCGGTTCTGCGTCGCGGCCGGGTTGATCGGGCTCATCGCCGGCCTCGCCCTCTACGTGAAGTTCCCGCCCGCGGCTTCGGCGTCCACCTCGGTCTTCATCACCAACAACCCGAACCAGGACGCGGTCTCAGCCATGCTCACGAACGTGACGCTGGCGGAGAGCCGTCCGGTGGCCCAGGCCGCCCTCGACAAGCTGAGACTCAACCAGACCCCGGCCAGCTTCCAGGCCGCCTCGACCGCCTCGGTCGTGACCAACCAGGTCCTGGCCCTCACCGCCAATGCGCCGACCACCGACGAGGCCATCGCCCGGGCCCAGGCCCTGGCCTCGGCGTTCCTCCAGTTCCGGGCGCAGATGCTGAACCAGCAGCAGCAGCTCGTGGAGAACGCGCTGACGGCCCAGGTCAACAAGGCGCAGCAGGGCCTGGACGCCATCAACAAGCAGATCACCGCGCTGTCGGCGCAGCCCGCGACGCCGGAACGGCAGAACAAGCTCAGCGTCCTGGACGGCAACCGCACCAAGACGGAGAACACGGTCGCCGCGATGCGGCAGACGGCGACCGACAACCAGGTGAG
>DASYAD010000118.1:0-20715 GCA_036501515.1 Trebonia sp.
CCCGGACACCGCGCCACCCCGGACCGCGCCGGAGCCGCAGATGAGGATGCGGTCGCGGCCGGTGGCGACGCCCCACCGCGCGGCGGGCGTGTCGAGCGCGGCTTCTTCGGCCGCCCAGGGCCAGCTCAGGTCGCCGTGGAAAATGTGCCCGCCCGGCATGGCCAGGTCGGCCTCGACATCGTGCGGGATCTTGGCTTCGATGCACGGCCGGCCGTCGGCGTCACGGGCCACCACCGACTCGACCGGGTCGATGAGGTGCTGGTCAAGCGAGGCGATCGCGCGGGCCAGCGCGAGTTCCTTGCGCTCGGCCCGGGTCGCCGGGTCGTCGAACAGCGCGGCCGGCAGGTGCAGGCCGAAGTAGGTCAGCGTGTGCGTGCCGTCGGGGACGTCACCGAGGATCGACGGATCCGTCAGCGAGTGGCAGTAGACCTCGCCTGGCAGCCGCGCCGGCACCTGACCGCCGGCCGCCTCCGCCCACGCCCGGTCGAGGTCCTGGTAGTCCTCGCCGAGGTGCAAGGTCCCGGCAAAGGCGACCCGCGGGTCCGCGCCGGACGCCAGCCGGGGCAGCCGCTTCAGCAGGAAGTTGACCTTGAGCTGCGCGCCCGCCGGCTTGGCGGCCTGATCGCGCGGGTCGCCGAGCAGGCCCGCGAGAACCCAGGGGGCAACGTTGGCCAAGACGAAACGGGCGCCGAGAGTGTACTTGCCGGCATCGTCGGCCACCTCGACCTCGGCTCCGCCTTGACCGTCGCGGATCGCGGTGACCTCGGAGTTCACGATCAACTCGGCCCCCGCCGCGCGGGCCGCGGCGGCCAGTGCGGCGGTGACCGCGCCCATCCCGCCGACCGGGACCCGCCACTCGCCGGTGCCGTTGCCGATCAGGTGATAGAGGAAGCAGCGGTTCTGGATGAGCGACGGGTCGTCCATCCGGGCGAAGGTGCCGATCAGCGCGTCGGTCGCGACCACCCCGCGCACCGTGTCGTCGCGGAACCGGCGCTCGACCGCCTCGCTCAGCGGCCGCTCTACCAGGTCCCGCCAGATATCCGGGCCGGCCTGCTGCCGCAGCTTGGACGCGGCCGGCAGCGGCTCGGTGAGCGTCGGGGCCACGGCGGCGGCGACCTCGCCGACCTCCGCGTAGAAGTCGCGCCAGGCCCCGTACTCGTCGTCAGAACCGGTCAGCGCGCGGAAGCTGTCCCTGGTGGCGGGCCCCTCGGGTCGTTCAACGAGCAGCCCGCTGGCGGCGCCGTGGCGGAGTACCGGGGTGTAGGACGCGGTTGACCGCGAGGCGAGCCGCAGATTGAGGCCGAGATCCCTGATGATCGCCTCCGGTAGCAGCGACACCAGGTAGGAGTACCTGGACAGCCGCGTCGGGAACCCGGAAAAGGCCTGCGCCGACACCGCGGCGCCGCCGGTGTGATCGAGGCGCTCAACGACCGCCACAGAAAGTCCCGCATTCGCGAGGTAGGCCGCGGCGGTCAGGCCGTTGTGCCCGCCGCCGACGACCACCACGTCGTAACTGCTATTCCGCGCTGCCGATCCATTCATGAGAGCCGATGCTACGCTCGGCGCCGCCTGTCCAGCGAGGGCCGGCTAGCTGGCTGTCTCAGCCCTCCTGGTCACGCCTTCAGGTCACGGCGCACCTCGTCGGCCAGCTGGTGGATCTGCTGCTCGGTCTGCGCCAGCTTGGCCTCGGCCTGCGCCGTCCGCTCGGCGGCCCGCCGCTCGCCCCGGCTCAGCTTCCGGCCGGCGCGCTCGGGCCGCGGTGTCCTTCGGAAAAGCCCCATGATTCCGTCCCTCTCAAGCTCTAGCCCGCCGCACCATCAGTACGGCTGCCTGCTACCCGGGTCCGGCCCTTCCATGTCAATCGAGACCCGCGCTGTCCCGCGGACAACACCCGGAACCCGCGGCGCGGGTCAGTCAGCGCAGGATCTCCACCAGCAGCACCCACGCGTTGGTGCTCGACGCGGCTACGCAGGCGAGAATCCCGGCTGCGACCACGCCCAGGCCAGCCGACACGCTGAAGACGGCCAGCAGGCTCCCGATCAGCACCAGCGCGACGGGGACGATGCCGAGGAGGCTCTTGAGAACGGCCCCGCCCCTGGTGTCCTTGGTTCGCTTCGGGTCCGTCGTATCCCTGGCCAAGATGACACGGGCGCTGCGCACCGCGAAGACGAGCGTGACGACGGCCGCGGCCGCGTTTTCCAGCCCGTAGGCGTACAGCGGCTGGACGGGAATCAGGCCGACGAACGAGACGATGACGATCAGCACCAGGGACGCGATCGTCGTCGCTCCGCGCGAGGTCATGCCGGGGATGTCGATGATCGTCTTGATGTTGACCGACATGGCCACGATGATCAGGCCCGCCAGTGCGGCCCCGGCGCCCGCGGCGGCGACGTAGAAGTCGCTCCAGTCGTGAATGGTCATAACGCGACGGTGAGGACGGCCTTGCCGGTTACCTGACTAGCTTCCAGCGCCCTGCGCCCGGTGATTGCCGGGTCTGGCACCTTGAGGACCTCAGGGCCGCCCACCGTTGTCATCAGTACCGCGCGCACGCTGTTTTCCCTCGGCTCGTAGGACCGGAACGGCCCGCCGGGCATCAGTCATCCGGCAGGCACCGCATGCACGAAACCCTAATTCCCAGGGACAGGAGTGCTACCGCGGGGTGGCGCGCCCCGCGGTACTCCGCGCGCCGGGCAGGCAGTGCCCGGCGCGCACTGTGCTTAGTGCTTGAACGCGTCCTTGACGTTCTTGCCAGCGTCCTTGACCTGCTCGCCGACCTGCCGGCCGGCACCCTCGACGCGCTCGCCCTTGCCTTCGGCCTCCAGGTAGGGGTCGCCGGCCGCGCGGCCGACGTCCTGCTTGGCATGGCCCTTGCTCATCGTGAACCGGTTGCGGAGCTTGTCCATGAAGCCCATGTCTGCCTCCTAGTTGCGGGGTATCCGCCCAGCTTCCCGCAGAAGGGCACGTTAACCTTCTTGACCAGTTCTTAACTAGCGGCGGCGTTCAGCGCTCCGGTGCGAGCTGCCACTGCCCGCGTCCCGCCGCCTTGGCCGCGTACAGTGCCCGGTCAGCGGCCGCGACCAGGGAATCGGCGCAGTCGTCGGCGGCGGACAGGGCGGCGCCGATTGACAGGGAGGGAAACAGCGGCCCGCCGTCAAGCTCGACCGGGCGGCAGACCGATCGCAGCACCCGCTCAGCCAGGCGTCCCGCCTCCTCCTGGGAGGGCACCGGGTAGGCGATCAGCACGAACTCGTCGCCGCCGAACCGGCCCGCGACGTCACGGGACCGCGTCGCCAGCGTCAGGCGCCGTCCGATCTCGGCCAGCAGCTGGTCGCCCGCCGCGTGCCCGAGCGTGTCGTTGATCTGCTTGAAGTGGTCGACGTCGCAGAACAAGACAGCGATCCTGTCGTCACGCAGCCGCGCGTCCGCCAGCGCCTCGGTCAGCCGGTCGAGCACCAGCGCGCGGTTGGCCAGGCCGGTCAGCTGGTCGTGCGTGGCGGCGTGGGCCAACTGGGCCTGCACGGTGCGCAACTGGGTGATGTCCTCCACCTGGGTGAGGATCAGCCGCGCTTCCCCGGTGGTCTCAGGCACCAGCGGGGTGCTGTTGACGCGTCCCCAGATCTCGGTGCCGTCCGGCCGGGTGAAGTGGACTTCGTACTGCGCGGACGCCGGGCCTGGCGGGCTGAGCTCCACCACGGGGCGCCCGACCAGGTCCGCCGCGTCCCGCCCGAGCAGCCGCACGCAGGCCGGGTTGATCCTGGTCACGCACATGTCCTCGGTCATCAGTGCGATGGCGATCGGCGAACGGTCGAACATCGCCCGGAACAGCTGCTCGGAGTCCGACATCAGCGTGTGAATCCGGGCATGCTCGATCGCCAGCGCGGCGTGCGTCGCGAACTGCTCAAGCAGCCGGCGTTGCGGCAGCCCTGGGTGCCGTCCGCTGGCCGGCAGGTCAACGCTCAGCAGGCCGATAAGCGTGCCGTCAGGCGCGTTCAGGGGCGCGAGCAGGACATCTTCCGGATGCCAGGCGCCCGGCTCGTCGGTGTGCTCCATCGGCGGTGTCCAGCCGGGGACCGCGTCGGTGACACCGTTGTCCTTGCGGTGATCGAGAAACCGCAGCTCGCCCCACGGCTCACAGGCCGCGAGCAGCGCCCGGATATCTTCGGCGGGCGCACAGGTGCCGAGCATCGCCTGCACCGCGTCGTCCGGACCCGCGACGGCGGCCGCCTCGCACATGTCGTCGGGCCGGATGATGTTGGCGACGGCGACACCGAAACCCAGGTGGTCGACGACGGCTTGCGCCACCACCTGCAGGGTCTCTCTGAGGTCAAGGCTCACCGCGATGCGCCGGGCGACGTGCGCCAGCAGCTCAGCCGCCGCCGCCTGGTCCGCGCCGGTGTCGCTCGCCGCTGGTCCGTGGACCGCTTCCGCGGCGCAGCCCGGCTCGCCCGGCCACAGCACGCTGCAAGCCGTGTCTGCCATGCGTTGCCTCGTTCCTTGACCGACAAGGACACGTCGGCCAATGATCACACAAATCGAAACAGTATGTTACCGCGTGGACACGATTCGGCCAGCCAGATGTAAGACCTGGTCAACCAAGCTTGCGACGTTTCCGCGTGCACTTCGTCGCGGCCGGTGGGAAGATCCAGGCGGGAACCGGGCGGCGAAGGGCGCGGCATGGCAGACATCCGGTACGTGATCGTGTCCGACCTGCACTTCGGTGCGGAGAACAGCGTGCTGACCGCCCTGAACGAGCGGCCGCCGAGCAGCATTGACACCGGCTTCAGCGTCGACCCGCAGCGGCCAAGCGCGGTGCTGTCCGGGCTGGTCAACGGGCTCCGCGAGCTGACTCGCGGCCAGGACAGGCCGCCGACGCTCATTCTGGCGGGCGACATCCTCGACCTGGCGCTGTCACCTGACGAGTCCGCCGCCATGGTGTTCCGCCTGTTCGCGCACCTGGCTTTCAGCGACGGGCGGCCGGCGTTCGACCCGGTGGTGCACTACGTGCCTGGCAACCACGACCACCACGAGTGGGAGATCGCGCGGGAGAGCCAGTACGTCCGCTACGTCTGCGGCCAGCCGGCCCAGGCTCCGCTTGACGCGCCCTGGCACACCACCAGGCTCGCGCCGGCCGCCGAGCGCCCGACCGCGAGCTCGGCGCTGCTCACCGGGCTCACCCGGGTCCAGGCGGGCCGTGACACCGGGATCGAGGTCAGGGTCTCCTACCCGAACCTGGCCCTGCGGACCAGGGACGGCCGCCGCTCTCTCATCGTCAGCCACGGGCACTTCACCGAGTCGATCTACACGCTGATGTCGCGGCTGCGCGACATCCTCTACCCGGGGCAGCGCCCGTCGGGGCCAGCGGACATTGAGCGGCTCGAGGAAGAGAACTTCGCCTGGATCGACTTCTTCTGGTCGACGCTCGGCCGGTCTGGCCAGGTTGGGGCCGACGTCGGGCTGATCTATGCCGACCTGACCAGCCCGCAGGACATCGATGCCTTCGTGTCCAACCTGATCTCGGCACTGCTCGCCAAGGGCAAAGGGCACTCATGGCTGCACCCGGCGGAGAGCGTGGTGCTCAACGCGATCTTCCGGCGGGAGGCCAACCACGTGGCCCGCAGCGAACGCGGCACGCCGTCAGTGACTTTGACGGCGGCCGGCCAGGCGGGTCTGCGGGAGTACCTGGAAGGTCCGGTCCGCCAGCAGCTGCTCCACGAGTGGGGCGAGGTTCCCGAGGACGTGACATTCGTCTACGGCCACACCCACAAGCCGTTCACCGGCCGGCTGAGCCTGAACGGCTATCCAGGCGGCGCAGGCGTGCGTATCGCCAACACCGGCGGCTGGGTGGTGGACACGGCCGGGCCCGCGCCGGTCCAGGGCGGCGTCGCGGTACTGGTCAACGACGACCTGGAAACCGCGTCACTGCAGTTCTACCGGCAAGACAGCGGGCCGGTGCCCGTCCAGTTCCTGCCGCCGCCTGGCGGGCCAGCCTCCGCGTGGCAGTCCGAACTCGAGTCTCTGGTCGACCCGGCGGCGGAGCTTTGGTCGACGCTGGCGCGGGAGGCGGCCGACCTGGCCGCGCAGCGGCACCGGCTACAGGCGGCGACCGTCGCGCTGCACAACATGACCCGGCAGGGCGGCGGTACGGGCCCCGTGAACGTCACCGGGCCTGCCTGAGACCGCCCTCTCGATTTGAGCCCGGTTAATTGTTTGTCCCGTGCCGTCCGGGTAGAAGAAGCCTCGACTTAACCGCACAACGAGGGGATTACCTCATGTATATCGGTATCGGGACCGTCGTCGTTATCGTCATCATCGTGCTCATCGTGCTCGCGCTGCGCCGGTAAGTTCCGGCCGCGGCCGGGCCGGAATGATCATTCCGGCTCTTCGATCCAGCATTTGCTTTACCCCGGATTCGGGCGCTGGCCTGCGAGGAATTCGAGCACGAGTGCGTTCCGCTTACCCGCATATTCAACGTTCACTCCGTGCCCGCATTTCCTCGAGCACCGCGGCCCGCCCGTCCGGCCCTAACACTTCACGCCCAGCGCCGAGGACGTCGTCGGCCAGCAGGGCCGCGATGTCCGGGACCTCGTCCCGGCGGGCGTCACGGAAGTTCGTCACCAGAGCGGTCGTAGTGCGGACGCTTACCGGGCGCCCGAGCGCGGCACGCAGACCGTCACGGAACCCGGGCGCACCTTGATAAGCAGCTTCTTGCTCGCCGGGCGGGCCCCGCCATCGAGTTCGTAGCGGACCTTCTGGTCGAACCGGATCTTGATCTTCTTCCCCTGCGTGACCTTGACGAAGGGGGACTGGTCCGGGTGCCCGAATGCGAGCCTGCCGAATGTCCTGGCCCACTGGACCGGGTTCCTGGCCGTGACGACGCCCAGTTCGAGGCGCCCGTCGTCCGGCCGCGCCTGCGGGAAGGCCTCCACTCCGCCCAGGATCTTGCCGACGTTCGCCGCCAGTACGCAGGAGAGCTTGCCGGTGAAGAAGCGGCGGCCGTCGACTTCCACCGTCGCCCGCACCCGGCGCGCCGCCAGGTTCCTGATCCCGGTGACGACGTAGGCGGCCCGGCCCAGCCGGTCCTTCGTGCCCCGGTCCGCGTCGGAAATCATCCGGGCGTCGAAGCCCGCGCCCGCCATCACCATGAAGTGCTCGCCGTTCACCGACCCGCTGTCGAGCCGGCGCCGGTCCCCGTGCAGGCCGACCCGCACCGCCTCGGCGAGATCGTCCGGTATCCGCAGGTTCTCGGCCAGTAGGTTCGCGGTTCCCGCGGGCAGGATGGCGACGGCGGTGTCCGTCCCCGCGACCGCGTCGATGCACCGCTGCACGGTGCCGTCACCGCCCCAGACGAACAGCACGTCGGCGCCCTTGGCGGCCGCCTTGCGCGCGAACTCGGGGGCGCGGCGGCTCTTCTTGACCTCGTACCACAGCGGGTTGGTGACGCCTTCGCTGGCGAGGATCTCCCGCAGTTCCGGCAGTCCGCCGCCGAGGGTCTTCCCCGCGTGCGCCACCACCGCTACGTCGGCCACGGCGTCAGACCTTTCGCCAGCGGGCTTCGCACAGCCCGTACACGCCGAAGACCGCCAGGCCGAGCGCGGCCGCCAGCATCAGGAACTCGCCGAACGGCTGATCCCGCAGCGTGAGCAGTGCTTTGTCGATGCCGCCGGACTCGGACGCCTTGTGGGTGATCGCCGCGGCGATCACACCCACGCCGGCCAGGGCGAAGACCACCCCGCGGGCAATCGTCCCGATCGTACCGAGCAGCTCGACCACGCGGCGGGTCCTGGCACTCATCCGCGCGGTTTCCAGGTGCTTCATGAACTTCTTGCGGACACCCTCCGCGATCAGCACGATGCCGGCGATGACGACGGCCAGGCCGACGATGCCGACAAGCACCCGGCCGCCCGTGTGCTGCATGGCCGTGGCGGTGATGTCCTGCTGCCGCTGGGACTCGTTGCGGGCGGTCCCGGCGATCACGGTGAACGTCAGGTAGGACAGGAACGCGTAGATGACCGCCCGGCCCAGGGACTTGAGCCGGGGACCGGCCCCGGGCTCGCCAGCGACGCCGAACGCGGCCTCGCTCAGCCGCCACAGCGCGTAGGCGGCGAAGCCGATGCCGAGCAGCCAGAGCGCGACCAGCCCGTAGGACCTGCCCGCGAGCAGCTGCAGGGCGCCGAGCTGGTCTGCCTCGCGCGAGCTTTGCCCGAGGGCGACCAGCAGCGCGACCACGCCGATGAGGATGTAAATGACACCGCGCGCCGTCAGGCCGGCTCGCGCCAGGAGATGTGCCGCCGGGCTGTGGGAAGCCCGTCTCGTCGTGCGTGTCGCCCGCGGCGCGGATGAAAGGTGCATACCCGTCACTACCTCAGCGCTGGGCCGGCAAACGTTGAGCAGACGCTGGAGGGCGAATGGGTGTGAAACGGCTCACGCCGGGCAGTGGGTGCGCCATGCCAGCCTCCGCCCGTCGTGCACTCGCCCCGTTTGCGCTGGTCGCCGCGGCGGCGTTCCTGTTCGCGGTGCTGCTGGTCTGCGTGCGGCTGCAGTGGGCGCCGCTCGAGTCGGCTGATCACCACGCCGCGGCGGGGCTGAACAGTCTGGTTTCCGGTCACCCGGCGGTCGTCAGCATCGTGAAGACGGTCACCTGGCTGGGCAGCAGCGGCGTGCTGTGGACGCTGATCGGACTCGCGGCCGTCGCGCTGGTTATCAGGCGCCGGTGGCGGCTCGCCGTCTACCTCCTGGTGGCCGGCGCTGGCGCGCTGACGCTCGATCCGGTGCTCAAGGCCCTGGTCGGCCGGCTGCGCCCGGTGGTCGCCCATCCTGTCGCCTACGGCAACGGCAACAGTTTCCCCAGCGGGCACGCGCTCGGCTCGATCGTCTGTTACGGCGCGCTGTTCCTGGTCTTCCTCCCCGCGGTGCGCGGTGCGTGGCGCCGGCTGTTCACGGCCGCGATCGTGACGCTGATCGTCGCCATCGGGATCAGCCGCCTGCTGCTCGGCGTGCATTACGTCTCCGACGTGCTTGGCGGCTGGGCGCTCGGCGTCGCCTGGCTCGGCGTGACCGCCTTCGCCTTCGAGCTAGCCCGTCACGCCGCCGGCACGCCAGTGACCGACCCGGTCACCGAGGGCCTTGAGCCCGAGGCAGATCACGACCTCCACCCAGCAGGACCGGAGACGACCATGGACCATCACGAACGCCTGCGCAGATACGGCCGGATCGCCGCCGGAGTCGTCGTTGCCTGGGTGCTGATCGTCGGCGTGCTCACCGGCATCGGCAAGCTGATCATGAGCACCGGCAACGGGAACGGCGACCTGCTCGGTGACCGGACGATCCCGCGCTGGTTCGCGGCGCAGCGCACCCCGGCGCTGAACCACCTGAGCCTGATCGCCAGCAACCTCGGAGCGACACAGGACATCCTCATCGTCAGCGCGGTGACCTGCGTCGTCTTCCTCGCGATCACCCGCCGCTGGCGCCCGGTGATCTTTGTGGCGGTGGTCATGCTCGGTGAGCTGGCCGCGTTCCTCACGGTCGCGGCCGTGGTCAGGCGCCCGCGGCCGGCCGTGCCGCACCTCGACTCGAACCTGCCGACGTCGGCGTTCCCGTCCGGGCACATGGCCGCGACCACGTGCCTCTACGTCGGCATCGCGATCCTGGTCATCGGCCACGCGCGCGGCTGGTGGCGGTACCTGTTCCTCATCCCGGCGGTCGTCATGCCGGTCACCATCGCGCTGGCCCGCATGTACCGCGGCGAGCATCACCCGACCGACATCCTCGCCAGCGTGGTGTTCGCCGGCTTGTGGCTGACCGCCGCCGCGATGTTCATCAAGCCGAACACAGACCTCGACCGCACCGGCCGCCGGCCCCTTGGCCTGCCCCGCCGGAAGACGGCCGACCCCGCTCAGGAGACCGCGCTCAGCACGTGACGCGCAGCCGAACCCGGCCGCGTCGGTGCTGGGCCGACGCGGCCGGGATTCGTATGGCGGTGCTTCAGCTGCCGCTCGGTCGCCAGGTCACGGGAGCTTCCATGTCTGATTAGCGGTGCCGGCGCAGGACCATATCTGCACCTGGGTGCCGGAGGTGCCGTAGCCGGTGTCGTCCAGGCACTTGCCGGACGCGGGGTTGAGCAGCTCTCCGTCGGACTGGGGTTCCCAGACCTGCGCGCCGGTGCCGTTGCACGTGTACAGGTCGACGGCGGTGCCGTTGGCGGTGCCCGCCGCGTCGACGTCCAGGCACTTGCCGAGCACCTGCAGGGTGCCGCCGGAGCCGACGGTCCACTGCTGGGCGCCGCTGCCGTTGCAGGTGTACACCTGGGCCGGGTTGAAGTTGGCGGTGCTGGCCGCACGGTCATCCAGGCACAGGCCCTGGTACCCGGTGATCGCCCCGGCGGCCGTGGTGGAGCCGCCGCCTCCGCTGACCGTGCCGCCGGTGATCTTGCTGAAGATCGTCGAGTACTGGTAGCCGGCTGGCTTGTCGTAGCCGTCGACCTCCCAGAAGGACAGCTCGCCGACGCCGTTGGCGGCGGCGAAGCTCTCCAGCGTCGTGGCGTTGGCGGTGGAGAAGACCTCGTTATCGTCGTTCTGTCCGGCGATGGGCGTCAGGCCCATCATCGCGTAGGCGGCGGAGGCGGAGATCCCGTACAGGCTCGCGAGCTGGCTGGAAGCTCCCTTCGCGGCGGACTCGGCGTCGTTGAGCGCGTTCTGGCCGTTGCCGAAGTCCATCGTCATCAGGTTCACCACCGACACCTTCACCCCCTTGGCCTTGGCGTCCTGCAGCAGCGCGTACTCCGAGCCGCTGCCAGTGGGCAGCCCCTGCGGCGAGACAGCGAGGGTGAAGTCGACCTGCACCGCCGGGTCGGCGGCCTGCAGTGCGGCCAGCGCCTGGTCGCGCAGCGCGGTGGCGGAGGTGTCGGACAGCACGCCACCCTCGATGTCGAAGTCAAGCCGGGTGACGCCGTACGTGTTCACCACGTTCTGGTAGGCGGCGGTCAGCTGCGAGACGCTCGTGCAGGTCTGCGCCAGCTCGCCGCCGGACTCGCCGCCGAACGAGATGATGATGTTCCCGCCGGCCGCCTGCACGGCACTGATCTGCGTGGCGAAGGCGCCGACGGCGGAGCCGCCGTCCTCCCACTCCGGCGTGCAGCCGGACTTCGGCGTGAGGAAGGCCAGCGTGTAGTTCTTCAGCCCCGTCGCGGCGTCGTCGGCGGCCATGTCGCCCGCGTCCGCCGAGTCGATCTGCAGGTAGGGTGCGGCGTAGTGGGCCGGCAGAGCGGTGGCCACGGTGGCGGCGGCCAGCTCGACGGTGGCTGACCTGGCGTGGGCGAGCGCGAGGCCGCCCGCGCCGACCGCGGCGACGGCGGCCACGGACAGTGCGACCGTCCAGGGGCGCTTGAGGGTTCTAGCTGCACGCATTCTGATCGGGTGATCCCTTCGGCCAGTGTCCGGCGGGAGGGGGTGACCCGCCGGGGGAATCAGTACTGCCGCGATTCAGAAACAGATAAGAAACCGGTCTGTTGGAGAATGCAGCATTACTTTCTGGCATGAGCCGAAGTGCGCGTGCGCTCTTGAGCGTTCGTTAATCTCCCCCTAATGGCCCCTTACGTCGTCGCACGGAACACGTCGCTGACCCAGTCCGCGATGTAGGCGGAGACGTACGGCAGGTGGTCGAGCCCGATGTGCTCGGCGCCGCCCTCGTCTGGCGTGAAGACGCGCAGCTCCCGGCGTGGGCTGGCGGTCGCCTGGTCGTAGGAGCGGTGCGCGTGCTCCAGGGGGATCTGCCGGTCATTGGCCCCGTGGCAGATGAGGAACGGCACCGTGATCTGCTCAACCACTCCGTCGAGGTGCACCTGGTCGGCGAACTTGATGAACGTGTCCAGGTCCGGCTGGCCCCAGACCCACAGCACGTGCTCCCAGTAGTGCGGCACCGGCCGCTCGCCTTCGCGCTCGAGCCGCCGCCGCTGCACCGCGCCCCAGTTGTGGTTGGCGCCCCAGGCCACGACCAGCGCCAGCCGCTTTTCGAAGGCGGCTGCCCGGGGCGCGTAGTAGCCGCCGAGCGACCAGCCGGCCAGCCCGATCCTGGCCGGGTCCACGTCAGGACGGGTGAGCAGGTAGTCGACGCAGGCGGCGGCCCACGCCTCGCTGTCGACCCGGGCGGTGAGTCCTTGCAGCCGCAGCGCCTCGCCCGAGCCCGGGCAGTCGACCATCAGGCAGGAGATGCCCCGCGCGGCCAGCTCGGCCCAGTGCGAGGAGGTGTACATGTGCTCCTTGGTGGAGTCGAGTCCGTTCCACAAGATCATCACCGGGGCCGGGCCGGCCGCCGTGGCGGGCGCCTGACTGAAGTAACCGGGCAGCGTGGTGCCCTCGTACGGGACCGCTACCCGCGACACCAGCGGGTCGCGGTGCTCGAAGGCGAGCGCGGCCAGCGCGAGGACCCGGCGGTAGACCGCCGCCCGGCCTGGCGACGAGGCGCTCTGCATCCGCTCGGCGTTGCCCAGGTAATCCACGGCCCGGAAGTACAGGTCGCCCGCGGTCTTGCGGTGCCCGGCGGCCAGCGCGGCGCCGGCCCGCTCGTCCAGCTGGTCGGTCAGCGTGGTCCAGGCGGCCAGGAACTCCGCCGTGCCCGCGTCATCGCCGCGCGCCGCCGCGTCGCGGATCGGCCGGCAGGCCCGGTCGACCTCGTCGATGAGCCCGCCGCTGTTCAGCGCCGCGACCACGGCCAGGTTCCACACGTAGTTGCCGGAAAAATACTCGAACACCGTTGTCTCCTGTCATGCGGCCAGCCGGCTGGCCGCGGCTTATCCGCGCTTTCTCGCCCGCGGTACTGAACGGGGGCGTGCTTCGCGCACCGGCCCCAGCGTGAGCCCTTCGGTCACCCGGTTGCGGACCGTGCCGATTCCTTCGACGGTCAGCTCGACCATGTCGCCCGGGCGAAGCGGCGGCGGGTCGATCTGGCCCTTGCGGCCCCACAGCTCGGCCAGGCAGCCGCCGTTGCCGCAGGTGCCTGAGCCGAGCACGTCGCCCGCGCGGACCTCGGTGCCCCGCGAGGCGTAGGCGATGAGCTCCTCGAACGGCCAGCCCATGTTGGACAGCAGGTCCTGTCCGATGAGCTCGCCGTTGACGTACGCGCGCAGGTCGAGGGCCAGGAACCCGTCGGGGTCGCGGTACGGCTCGAGCTCGTCCGCGGTGACCAGCCAGGGTCCGAGGGTGGTGGCCGAGTCCTTGCCCTTGGCTGGCCCGAGCTGCACCTTCATCTCGCGGCGCTGCAAGTCCCTGGCGGACCAGTCGTTCAGCACGGTGTAGCCGAAAACGTGCTCCCGAGCCTGCTGCGGCGTCAGCGACGCCCCGGCGGTCTGCTGCGAGACCGTGCCCCGGCCAATCACCACCGCGACCTCGAGCTCGAAGTCGAGCAGCTGCGACCCGGGCGGAACCGGCACGTCGTCGTAGGCCCCGGTCAGCGCGTACGGGTTGGTGAAGTAGAACGTCGGCGCCTGGTACCACTCGGCCACCACCGCGGGCTGCCCGGGAACGCTGTCGCTGACGCTGGCCGCGACTCCTTCGACGTGCTCCTCGAACGCGACGAAGTCGCGCACGGTCGGCGCTTCGAGGGGCGGCAGCAGCCGGACGGCGTCGAGCGGGACGGCGGCCCCGGCCAGTGCCCGTTCCCCCGCCGCCCGCGCGGCGGCCAGCCCGGACCGGACCAGGTCGAGCACGGTGACGTCAGCCGGCAGCGGGTGGATGCCCGCGTCGCTGACCACGCCGGCCCGCGCTGACACGGCACCGTGCTCCGCACCGCGGTCGGGCGGTGCGCCGTCGGTCGCGGCGCCAGCGGGGTCTGCTGCTGGCTCGGTGTAGGTGGCGAATCGCATGGTGCTCCCGTCAGACCGGCGGCGCGCTGAACAGGCCGCGGTCGGGGTCGTTGAACGACTTGGCAGCGACGAACTCGTTCATCTGGTTCGCGGTGCCCCACTGGTCGGCGACCCCCGGCTGAGTGAAGTCGTACTGGTGCGGGTGCCACGTGTCCTCGTTCAGCTGCTCGAGCTCGGTCGTGTACTCGACGGTATTCCCGTGCGGGTCGAGGAAGTAGCTGAACGTGTTGTTGCCGGCCAGGTGCCGTCCGGGTCCCCAGATCTTCTCCACCCCCGCGCGCAGCAGCCGGCCGGTGCCGCGCATGTACTCGTCGATGCCGCGCAATTCGAACGACGCGTGGTGCAGGGACGGGTGCGGGCAGCGGGCGATCGCGAGGCTGTGATGCCAGCGGTTGATCCGCAGGAACCACATCATCGCGCCCATCTGCGGGTGCGTGAGGGTGTCGGACAGCGCGAAGCCCAGGTGCCGCTCGTACCAGGCGACGGTCGCCTCGGGGGCGGCCGAGTTGACGACCACGTGCGACAGCCGGACCGGGACCGACTCGCCGTCGGCGATTCTGCGGTGCTCGCGGACGGCGACGTCGGAGCTGATCTCGACCGTGCGGCCCTCGTTGTCGAAGCAACGGAACCCGTAACCGCCGCCGGGGGTGCTGAGCGTGCCTGGCTCGCTGACCAGGCGGACTCCGTCCCGGGCAAGCTGGGCCGCCAGGTCGTCGACGTGCGCCGCCGTCGGCGCGCCGAACGCGATGAGGTCGACGCGCTTGTCGGCGGACTGCCGCAACCGGACCACGTACTGCTCGGGTGAGCCTTCGGCCGCCAGGAACGTCAGCCCGGTGTCGCTGTGCTCGGCGACCAGGCCCCAGGCACCGGTGAAGAAGTCCAGCTGCTTCGCGTGGTCGGGCACCGCGAGGTCGACGTGGCGCAGGTGGGTGATGAGCCGCTCTGTCATGGCGGTCCTCCTTTGTCGTTAGGGCAGTCAGGCCAGTCAGGCCAGTCAGGCCGGCTCGCTGACCAGCGCGGTGATCGTGGCCAGGAGGCCGGGCACGTCGCCCTGGGCGTGGTCGAGCTGCCACTGGCCGAGTTGGCAGGATGCTTCGACGACGGCCCTGGCCCGGTCGAACCGCCGGGCGGTGAACGCCGTCCACAGGCCGTCGTCGAGTACGGCACGCGAGAGCAGCAGCTCGGTGAGCACGGCCGCGTCTTCCAGAGCCTGCGCCCCGCCCTGGGCCAGGGTCGGCGGGCAGGCGTGGACGGCGTCGCCGATCAGCACCACCCGGCCCCGGTTCCACGGAGCGGGGACCATCAGCGACTCGAACAGCGTGTAGCTGACGGTGGCCGGGTCGGTGAGCGTGACCCGGATGTCGTCCCAGGGCCCGTGGTACGCGGCGGCCAGCTCGCGCATCGCGGACAGCCGCTTGGCCGGGGTCAGCGCCGAGCGGTCGCGCGCGTCCTCCACAACGTACGCGTAGAGCGTGTCCGCGCTGGTCGGGCAGTACCCGGCGATGTACGCGGTGCCGCCGTAGTACAGGTCAGTCCTGGTCACGCTGGCGGGACGGGGCCCGAACGCGCGGAAGATGCCCATGCCCGTGGATGCCGGCTCGTCGGTGATGCCGATCATCCGCCGGGTCGCCGACCTGATGCCGTCGGCCCCGATGACCAGGTCGTAGCGGCCGGCCGAGCCGTCGGAGAAGCTGACGTCCACCCCGGCGGCGGCCTGGGCCAGCGCGGTGACGGACGTGCCGAGCCTGAGCTTGGCGCCCGCGGCGACCGCGCGGCCGGCCAGGATCCGGGCCAGCGCGGGCCGGGGCAGCCCGACCGTGGCCGGCAGGTCGGGTCCGCCGGTCCGTACGTCGGGTATCTCGGCGATGAGCGTGCCGGCCGGGTCGGGGGCGCGCAGCCCCAGGCTGTCGAACGGGTAGCCCGCCGCTGCTACGGACTCCCAGACGCCGAGGCGGCGCAGTTCACGCAGCCCGTTGCCCTGCATGGTGATGCCGGAGCCGACGGCGGCGAGTTCGGGCTTGACGTCGATGAGGTCGACGGCGACCCCGGCCGCGGCGAGGCCGATGGCGGCCGCGGTGCCGGCCAGGCCGGCACCGGCGACTAGGACGTGACTGACGGCTGGCACGGGCGTTCCTCCTGCGGTCACTTGACGGCGATCGGGTTGACGGGGGAGCCGACCGCGCCGGTGACCGGCAGCGGGGCGGCGGTCAGGAAGAACTCGTAGACGCCGTCGGCGGCGCAGTCGGCCGCCAGCTCCTCGAGCGCCCACATCTCACCGATGAGCAGTCCCGTGTTCGGGATCGCGACCTGGTGCAGCGGCTGGAAGGCGTCGTCGAACTCGTTCGGCCGCACCTCGAAGCCCCAGGTGTCGGTGGCGACGGCGGCGATCTCGGTGCGGTGCAGCCAGCCCGCGGTGGTGAACGACAGCCCGGGGGAGGCGCCGCCCGCGTACTCGCCCCACCCCTCGCGCAGCGCCCGCGCGTACCGGCCGGTGCGGACGAGCAGCAGGTCGCCGCGCCTGACGGTGACGCCGTGGGCGGCGGCGGTGGCGGTCAGGTGCCCGGTGGTGATCGCGAACCCGTCGGGCAGTTCGTACTGCGGATCGGTACCAGTCCCCGCGGCGCCGGCGCCGGACGGGGAGGTAGCGAGCGCCGGCCCGATCACCCGGCCGACGTCAAGCAGCACGCCGCGGCCGCAGACCGGCCGGGCCAGCCGCTCGATGCCGGTGACCAGGTCGCCGTCGGAGGTGACGGTCTTCGCCGCGTTCCGTCCGTTCCACGCCTTGCCGTGGTCGAAGATATGGCCGAGGCCGTCCCACTGGGTCGAGCACTGCAACGGCATCGCGATCACGTCGTCCGCGCCGCCGATCCCGTGCGGGAACCCCTGGTTGCCCGCTACGGCATCCGTCCCGGTGTCCAGCATCGTGTGCACCGGGTTGGTCCGCCGCCGCCAGCCGCGCTGCGGCCCGTCCATGTCGAACCGCTGGGACAGCGAGAAGCTGGCGCCCCGCCGTACCAGCCCGGCGGCGGCCAGCCGCAGCTCGTCGGTGATGAAGTTGACCGTGCCAAGCACGTCGTCGGCGCCCCACCGGCCCCAGTTGGAGTACACGCGGGCCGCCCGGGCGATCTCGGCTTCCGGGTTGGCCCGGTCGAGCAATTCCGGTGCGGTGACGGGCAGGCGGTCCGCTTCCGCGGGCACGCGGGTCTCCGGCGGTACCGGGGCTTGCGCCGGCATCAGGCCGTCACCTCCGCCTCGGCCGCGTCCCCGGTGAGTTCCAGGCCGTGCGCCCGGCCGCTCATCGCGGTGAAGGCGGCCAGGGCGGCTAGGAACGCGGCCACCGCGCAGATCACGTAACCGAGGGAGTAGGCGTGGGTCAGTGCGCTGTAGGCCACGTCGTGCAATGGGTTGAACGGGATCGGGTGGCCGTCCGCGACCACGGTGGCGGGCACCCCGTTGGCGCCCAGCGGCCCGGACTGCACCGCGTGCACGGCGCCTTCGAGCGCCGCGCGCTGGGCGGCCGGCGCGCGGGCGGGCGAGGCGGTGAAGCCCGCGACCGCGGCGCGGAGCGACGGGCTGCCCGCTAGCGTGCTGGAGATCTTCCCGGCCGCCTGGCTCAGCGCGACCGCGCCGATAACCGCGGGCCCGAGAGTCGCGCCGAGGTCGCGCAGCATGTTGTTGGCCCCGCTGGCCATGCCCGCCAGGTGGGTGGGCATGCCGTTGACGGCCGCGGCGGTGAACGACGCCAGGGTCAGCGCGATGCCGACGCCGACGATCAGCAGCGGGGCGGCGATCACGCCGTAGGACACGTCGGTGTTCGCCGTCGCGGCCAGCCACACGTCGCCGGCGCCCATGATCGTGAGCCCGGCGCCCAGCACCCACTTGGGGTTGTAGCGCAGCAGCAGGCGCGGGGCGACCGGCAGCATGACCAGCATCATGCCGACCAGCAGTACCGAGGCCACTGAGGTCCGCAGTGGCGAGAAGCCCTGGATGGTGGACAGCCGGACCGCGACCGAGTAGACGGTGCCGAGGAAGGCGAACATGCCGACCAGCGTGATGGCCGAGACGGCGGCGAAGCTGCGGTGCCGGAAGAACGACAGCTGCAGCAGGGGCGCGGGCGACCTGAGCTCGGCCAGCACGAACGCGGCCAGGAAAACGGCCGCGAGGACGAAGCCCCCGATGACCTGCCAGCTGCCCCAGCCGGTGGTGGGCCCCTGGATCACGGCGAATAGCAGCGCGAACAGCGCGACGGCGATGGTGACCTGGCCGGCCCAGTCGAGCGACCGCCCCTCAGGTGCCTTCGAGTCCTGGGCCAGGAACGAGACGCCCGCGCTGAGCACCGCGAGGATCAAGATGACGAGGAAAGCCCAGCGCCAGCCGGCGTACACATCGGATCCGTAGTGGGCGGCCGCGGTGACGCCGCCGATCACCGGCCCGATGAACGCGCCGAAGGTGAACCCGGTGACCCAGATCGCGATGCCGCGGGCCCGGGCGCTCGCGGTGTGCGTGCCCGCGGCGATCATCGCCAGGCTCGTCGGGAACAGCGCGCCCGCCCCGATGCCCGCAAGCGACTGCCCGATCCAGATCCACAGCACCCGGCTGCCCGCCGCGGCCCCGGCGCCGGGCGACAGGAACACGACCAGCTCGCCGGCGGCCAGCAGGAGCGCGCCGCCGATCAGCAGCCGCTTACGGCCGAACAGGTCGCCAAGGACGCCGAAGGTGAGCTCGAACAGGCTGACCGGCACGAGGAAGGCGTCGCTGATCCAGGTCAGCTGGGAGGACGAAGGGCCGATGTCCTGCTGGAACAGGCCGGTGAGCGAGGCCGGGATGGCCAGCGCCGCCTCGGCCAGGCAGGCGGCCAGCGCGGCGGCGATGAGCGTGTACACCGACAGCTGCGGCAGCGTGACCGCCGGCCGGGTCAGCTCCGGCGGGGTCTCTAGTTCAGACACGGGCATGCCTCCTCGCATGCGGAAATACGACTAATCAGGAATTGTGTGGTCTTCGCCACGATTTATGAAATCGATTCTTCGGATGGGGATCATCCATGTGGCGGATAGCATCGCCTGATGAACCTCGCCGGACTCGACATGAACCTCGTGGTGGCGCTGCGGGCGCTGCTCACCGAGCGCAACGTGACCAGGGCCGGGGAGCGGGTCGGGCTCAGCCAGCCCGCGATGAGTGCCGCGCTGGCCCGGCTGCGCCGGCACTTCGGCGACGAGCTGCTGGCCCGCAAGGGCAGCGGCTACCAGCTGACCGCGCTGGGAGTGGTGCTGCTCGACCGCACCGAGGTCGCCTGCGACATGCTCGAGCGCGTCTTCGGCAGCCAGCCGCGGTTCGACCCGGCGCGCGAGGACCGCGAGTTCGTCCTGCTGTCTTCCGACTACGCCGTCACGGTGTTCGGCGACCAGCTCGCCAGGGAGATCAGCGCGCAGGCCCCCGGCGTGCGGATTACCTTCCGCCAGATACCAGTCACGGTCACCGACGACCCGGCCGCCCTGCTGTCCACCGTCGACGGGCTGTTCATGCCGCACGGGATTATCGGCGACCTGCCCGCGGTCGAGCTGTTCCGCGACGACTGGCTGTGCCTGGTGTCCGCGGACAACCCGGAGGTCGGCCCGGCGATCACCCTCGACCAGCTGGCCACGCTGCCCTGGGCCGTGTACCAGCGGGCGCACGACGCGCCCGCCGCCCGGCAGCTGTCGATGCTCGGCATCGAGCCCCGCGTGCAGGTCTCGGTGGACAGTTTCCAGCTGCTCCCGGCCCTCGTCGCGGGCACCCGCCGGGTCGCGATGGTGCACGCGCTGCTGGCCGCCAGGCTCGGCCTCGCCCGCGACCCTGGCCCGGGTCCGGCCGCCGGCTACGGCCAGGGCGTGCGGCTGCTTGACTGCCCCTTCGCCGCGGTACCGGTCCGCGAGGCGCTCTGGTGGCACCCGGTGCACACGCACGACGCCGGCCACCTCTGGCTGCGGGAAACCGCCGCCGCCGTGGCCGCCAGGATCAATCCCGCCGGCTGACGCGGAACCGCCGGCGCGGCGGGCGCGTCCAAGGAGCATGACTGGTGGTGATGCGCGACGTTCCGTGCCGCTGCTGCGCGCGGCGGTCCTGGCCCTAGGTCTGGCTCTGGCGCTGACGGCCTGTGCCGGCAGCAGCTCGCCCCCGGCGGGGCAGACGGCGCCGGCGTCGGCGCAGCCCGCGGTCGCACGGAGTGGGGCGGTGATCCCCGGCGCCGCCAGGCAGGTGACGCTCAGCCTGAAGTACGGCGCCAACGCGGGCAGCCGTAAGCCGCCCGCGCCGGTGACCGTCACCAGCTCCGTGAAGGTCAGTGCGGTGGCCGGGCTTGTCACCGTCCAGCCGCCGTCGCCGTCGGGCACCTACAACTGCCCGTCGGCCGACGGCATGGCGCTGATCGCCACCTTCCGGGCGCAGCCGGACGGTCCGGCGCTGGCGACCGCGACCCTGGCACTGAACGGCTGCGAGGGCACCGACCTGACGGTGGGTGCCAAGGACTATGCCCTGGGCGAGCCGGATTCGGCCCGTTCGCTCGCAGCGCGGGTGCTCAAGGCCGCGGGCGTGCCGTGGACACTCCCGCCCGCCTCCTGGCCGATGAGCTAGCCCCGCCCCTACAGGTCGAAGAAGACGGTTTCGCGGTCGCCTTGCATGTAGATGTCGAAGCGGAGCAGGTTCTCGCCGGCCGGGACGGCGATCAGGGTGTGGCGGCGTCCGGCGGGCACTAGCTGCAGGACGGGGTCGTTGTCGTTGGCGCGGGTTTCGCCGGGGAAGTAGATGCGGGTGACGGAGCGGTCGAGCATGCCGCGGGCCAGCACGCTGACGTTGAGGTGGGGGGCTTCGGTGCGCCCGTCCCC
>DASYAD010000119.1:0-3096 GCA_036501515.1 Trebonia sp.
GAATTAAGGCCCCGCCTATCGGGACCGCCCATCGAGCCACAAGGCCCAGGGCCGGATTTGCTTGAGCCTGAAGACCTGGTGCACAGTCCACGGGTCGGCGTCGAAGGCCGACCGCACGGCGTCCTCGTCGGCGGCCTCGACGGCCAGGAGCGCCAGGTCCTCGCCGTCGCCGCCAATCGGCCCGCCGAGAATGATGACCCCGCGGTCGACGAGCTCGTCGGCGAAAGCGGCGTGCTGATCCCAGAAGGGCTGCTCGCGGATGCCCCGGTCGTAATCCCAGCCCGCATCCCTGGCCGTCGTGACGGCGAATACCGGCACCGCTCCTCCGTCCAGCCGGCTGCTGCATTGGCGGCCGGCGACCCCGCACCGCCCTGTGGCCATCCTGCCATGTCGGCTGACGGATCGGTTCCGACAGCATTCTCCGGGACTGAGCGGCACCCACGATGAGCCGCCAGGCGTGCGGGCCGCCCGCTGCTCCGGCACCTGGTGGCGCCGGAGCAGCGGCCTGCCGCGGTTACTGGCCGCCGGTGACGTCGAGCTCGGCGCCGGTGATCCACTGCCCGCGGTTCGAGGCCAGGAAGGCCACCGCCTCGGCGATGTCACGGGGGTCGCCGAAGCGCCCGAGCGGCTGGACTGAAGCTGGCCGGTCCGCTCCGGAAGAGCAGTCCCTTCAGACTCAACGGGCAGTGACAATCGGCAGCTTCAGAAGCCTTGGCCCTGTCAAAGAAAACTGTATGCCGCTAGTAGTTTGCTCGAGAGGTGACGCAGCGGGCATCCAGCCAGGGCGACCCGGCCAGAAGGGCCTCAGTCGCCTGCTACGAGGCGGGTCCGGTTCCGCAAGGCCTGCGTGAGCACCGGCGTGATCGCCAGCAGCTGTTCCTGCTGCTCCGCCGGGATGTCGCCGAAAGCGGCGCTGACAGCGGCCTGGAACTGCGGCCAGTAGGTCTCAAGGTGCTTCCGGCCGGGGTCAGTCATGCTGATCACCGTGCTGCGGCCGTCGACGGGATTCGGTGCCCGCGAGACGAGTCCGTCCGAGACCAGGGCGGCCACCAGTGAGGTGATCCGGCGCTGGGTGATGTTCAGCGACAGGGCCAGCGTCGTCATCGTCTGGTCGCCGTGCTGCTCAAGCGCCCGGAGCAAGCGCAACCGGATGTAGCTGACCGAAGCGGCCGGAGTGCAGACCGTAACCCAGCGGCCCCATGCGGGTCCCAGGTCCGTAAATGCGGCAGCGAGTTCGCCCTGCCGCGTCTTCGCAGTCCGGCGCGCCATGCCATCCGATCCTAGCGGGCGCCCGGGTGCCGGCCGCCTCGGTCAGTGCAGGACGTCGTGCAACGCCGCGGCGAGCGCGCGGGGATCGTCGGACCGCCAGGCGATGATCCCGTCGGGACGGACAAGAGTGGCCCCGCCCGCCGGAAGCTGGTAGAGAGCCCGCGCGTCTTCGTCCAGGCGGCAAACGCTGACCTGCGGGAGCAGGCCGGCCGCGGCCGGCCTCCAGTCGCTGTCACGGCCGCCGGTGAGCAGCACGAATCCGCGGCCGAAGCGGTCGCGGGTCGAAGTCCCGTCGGCCAGGACGGCGTGCGGGGCGCGGGCGCCGGGCCGGGCGGTCGGATGCGCCGGGTCCTCGAACGGGCCGCCGCCCGCGTGCCCTGGCTCGGGAAGGAACGCGCCGGAGGGACACACGTATCCGAACAGGCCGCGTGCCGGGTCAATGATCTCCGCGACGGATTCGTCGGCCAGGCCGGGATCGATGCGGCGCACGTAGTTGGCGTACTGCTGCTCGGCCAGTTGGCCCGCGTACGGGCGCCGCTCGGCGTCGTGGCTGTCGAGCATGCGGTCCGCGGCCTGGCCGGCCAGGACGGCGGCGAGTTTCCACGCCAGGTGCCAGCCGTCGAGCACGGCCGCGTTGCCGCCCTGCCCGCCGGTGGGCGGCATCAGGTGCGCCGCGTCGCCGACAAGCAGGACCCGCCCGGCGCGGAATCTGTCGGCCACCCTGGTGATCCACGTCTCGCCGCTGGTCCAGGCGACGTCGAGGTTGCGGACTTCGAGACCGGGGACGCCGGCGGCAGCGCGGATGTGCTCGACAAGTCGGTCGGGCGACGCGTCGGCCGTGCTGAAGCCGCCGCCGATCACGAACCGCCCCGGGTCGTCGGTGGTGAACACGGTGGCGTTCCCGTGGGGGAGGGCGGCGTTCTGGATATGCCAGAGCCCGACCGCCGCGCCGTCGAGCGCGGGCCGCAGGTCCGCGTCGAAGGACGCGAACATGGCCGACGCGGGCGCGGCGCGCTGCCTGCCGTGGACCCCGATTCCGGCGGCGGCGCGGATGGTGCCCTTATGCCCGTCGGCTGCGACCAGGTACCGCGCGCTGGTCACGGCGGGCTCACCGGTCGCGCGGTCCCGCAGCCGGACCGTGACCGAGTCGCGGTCCTGCTCGAAGGACTCCAGTTCAGTGTTGAAGAGGATGGTGACGCCAAGCTCAACTGCCCGGTCGGCGAGGATGCGCTCGGCCCGCTGCTGGCTCACCAGGCCGTCGGGCTGCGGCGAGAACCGCGAGAAGTCGGGCATCGCCTCGGTGAAGCTGTGCAGGGTCTTGCCCGTCAGGCTCTCCGCGATGACGATCTTCATTTCATGGCGTCCGGGCGGGTTGGCCGCCGCGAACCGGCCGGCGAGCCCGGCGGCGGCCAGGGCCTCCATCGTGGCAGGCATCTGCCCGCGCGCCTTGGGCTGGGTGGACAAGCCCGGGTGACGCTCCACGACGAGCGTGTCAACCCCGTGCAGCCCGAGGGACACGGCGGTGGACAGCCCGCCCAGGCCTGCCCCGGCGATCACGACCGACGGCTCTCGCATGGCGCGCCCCCTTGTCGACAGCGTAGAATGTTTCGGTAGATCGAATGTTTCGATTCATCGAAATAATCTCTCACGGAGGCCCGGACGTCAATGGACCGAGACGAATTGCTCGCGCAGATGGCACAGGTCTCGCGCGAGGGCGCCAGCCGGGCCCTGATGCTGCACCAGGCCGTCGCCGACCGCTTCGGACTCGGGCCGAGCGACATCAAGTGCCTGGACCTGGCGCGGGACGAGCCGGACCTGACCGCGGGG
>DASYAD010000120.1:0-21931 GCA_036501515.1 Trebonia sp.
CCTTTCGCGGCCACTGCCGCCTACCCGCTGCGGGCACAGGAAACCGCAGGGTGACAACCGGTCACGCTGAACCAGGACCGCCCTCGCCGGTGCTTGTCAGTGCTGTACGCGCCGCCACCTCGTATCAGAGAATGCCGTAGGCGGGTGAGGCGAAGCATGCACCCGTTCGGGATGATGTGACTGGGGTTAACCAGGAGAACAGGAGCCGCGGGATGGCGATCAGCGTGCACGGCGTGGTGGCGCGGGGCAAGGGCGAGCCGGTCCAGGTGACCGAGGTGCTAGTGCCGGAGCCCGGGCCTGGCGAGGCGCTCGTCCGCGTCCAGGCGTGCGGCGTCTGCCACACCGACCTGCACTACAAGATGGGCGGCATCGGCGACGACTTCCCGTACCTGCTCGGGCACGAGGCGGCCGGGGTCGTCGAGCAGGTGGGCGACGGCGTGACCGACGTGGCGCCAGGTGACTTCGTGATCCTCAACTGGCGGGCTGTCTGCGGCCAGTGCCGCGCCTGCAAACGGGGCCGCCCCTGGTACTGCTTCGCCACCCGCAACGCCACCCAGAAGATGACGCTGGCCGACGGCACCCCGCTCTCGCCGGCGCTCGGCATTGGCGCGTTCGCCGAGAAGACGCTGGTCGCGGCCGGGCAGTGCACCAAGGTCAACCCGGCCATCGCCCCCGCCACCGCCGGCCTGCTCGGCTGCGGCGTGATGGCGGGCATCGGCGCGGCGATCAACACCGGCGGCGTCACCCGCGGCGACACGGTGGCGGTGATCGGCTGCGGCGGCGTCGGCGACGCGGCCGTGCTCGGCGCGCGGCTGGCCGGCGCGCGGAAGATCATCGCGGTGGATATCGACGACAGGAAGCTCCAGTGGGCCCGCGAGTTCGGCGCGACGCACACGGTCAACTCGCGCAGCACCGACCCGGTCGAGGCGATCCGCGAGCTGACCGAGGGCAACGGCGCCGACGTCGTGGTCGAGGCGATTGGCCGGCCGGAGACCTACAAGCAGGCGTTCTTCGCCCGCGACCTCGCGGGCGTGGTCGTGCTGGTCGGCGTGCCGACCCCGGAGATGGAGCTTGAGCTGCCGCTGCTCGAGGTGTTCGGGCGCGGCGGGGCGCTCAAGTCCTCCTGGTACGGGGACTGCCTGCCGTCGCGCGACTTCCCGATGCTGGTCGACCTGCACCTGGACGGCCGGCTGCCGCTGGAGAAGTTCGTCTCCGAGACGATCGGCCTCGGCGACATCGAGGAAGCCTTCGCCAAGATGGAGCACGGCGACGTGCTGCGCAGCGTGGTCGTTTTTTGAGCACTGGCCTGACGAACACTGGCTTTACGAACACTGAGTCAGCCGCGGCCCGGATCGCGATGTGGTCCGGGCCGCGGACAGTGTCCACGGCGATGATGCGCGCCTGGGAGAACCGGCCCGACACGGTGGTCTTCGACGAGCCGCTGTACGCGTTCTACCTGTCGTCCACCGGAATCGACCATCCGGGGCGTGACGAGGTGATCGCCAGCCAGCCCGTTGCGTGGCAGCCGGTGCTGTCGTCGCTTGCCTCGGGTCCGTTGCCGCCCGGCGTCACCATCGGCTACGCGAAGCACATGACGCACCACGTGCTGCCGTCGGTCGACCTGGCGGCGTTCGCGCCGTTCAGGCACGCGTTCCTGATCAGGGACCCGCGGTCGCTGCTCGTCTCCTACGCGCGGGTCCGCTCCGCGCCGACCCTGTCCGACCTGGGACTGCGGCAGCAGGCGGCGCTGTTCGCGGAGTTCGGCGGCCCGGTCATCGACTCCGCCGACGTGCTGGCCGCGCCGGAGGCCGCGCTCCGCGCCCTGTGCGCGGCGCTCGGCGTGCCGTTCTCCCCGTCGATGCTGACGTGGCCGGCCGGGCCCCGTGCCTCGGACGGCGTCTGGGCGCCGCACTGGTACGACAGCGTCTGGCGCTCGACCGGGTTCGCCCCGCGCCCGCCGGGGCCGCCGCCTCCGCTCGACCCGGCCCTCGAGCCGCTGCTCGAGGAGTGCCTGCCGTACTACCAGCGCCTCAGCGAAAACAAACTCAAGATCGATATACCGAACGCCATCGGCTGACCCCGGTCTCACTGGCCGGGCGCGTCAGGATAAGAAGGGTTCATGCTGCAGAAATTCGACGAGCGTAACCGTGACCTCATTGTCAGCGTCGGCGGCCGTCTGTCGCACCGCGACGAGGCGGGGGTGTCGCCGTTCGACTCAGTGGTCCAGGGCGGCGACGCGGTATGGGAAGGCCTGCGGCTGACCGGAGGCCGGATCTTCGCGCTCGACGAGCACCTGGCCCGGCTGCGCCGGTCCGCGCACGCGCTCGGGTTCGCTTCTGTGCCGTCGGATGAGTCGATGACCGCGGAGATCAGCCGGGCGCTGGCCGCCAACTCGATGCGCACCGGCGTGCACATCCGGCTGACCTTGACCCGCGGCGTCAAGGTCACCTCGGGCATGGACCCCCGGCTGAACGAGTCCGGGCCGACGCTGATCGTGCTGGCCGAGTTCAAGGACCCGGTCTACGACCTGGCGGGGATCCGGCTGGTCACGTCGAGCGTGCGGCGGCACGCGGCCGACTCCCTCGACCCCAAGATTCACCACAACAACCTGCTGACCTCGATCCTGGCCAAGATCGAGGCGAACGTGGCCGGCGCCGACGACGCGGTCATGCTGGACAGCCGCGGCTTCATCGCCGAGACGAACGCGACCCACCTGTTCATGGTCTTCCCCGTCGGCGGCTACAGCTCAGGAACGCCCGGCGCGACCCTCGCGACGCCGACCACGGCTGCCTGCCCGGAGGGGATCACCCGGGCCACCGTGCTGCGGCTGGCCGCATCGGCCGGGCTCAACTGTGTCGAGGGGGACTACTCGCTCACCCAGCTCTACAACGCGGCCGAGGTCTTCGTCACCGGCACGATGGGCGGCCTCGCCCCGGTTGTCTCGGTTGACGGCCGCACGATCGGCGACGGCGCCACCGGCCCGGTCACCAGGCAACTCACCGAGGTCTACGGCGACCTCACCGCTACCACCGGCACCATCGTCGCCTGACCCCGCGTCCGGGCCCACGAAGACAGTGGACATTTGGGCACACTCGACGGCGCCTAAATGTCCACTATCCGTTGGCTGAGGCGCCCTAAGGCGAGTACCCGCTGATTGTGGATAGTTTTATACACGTGGATGTACAAAACGATCCACTATCCCGCGACTGCCGCGGCGACTTTGCCGTCCTGGAGGTGCAGCACCTCGTCGGCCAGCTCGATCAGCGCCGGGTCGTGGGTGGCGACCAGGGCGGTGACGCCCTCGGAACGGACGACGGCGCGCAGCAGCCGCATGATCTGCTTGCCGGTTTCGGCATCGAGCTGGCCGGTCGGCTCGTCGGCCAGCAGCAGGGCGGGGCGGCTGGCGAGGGCGCGGGCGATCGCGACCCGCTGCTGCTGACCGCCTGACAGCTCGCCCGGGCGCTGCCGCGCGTGGTCCGCGAGGCCGACGATGGAGAGCATGAGCGCGACCCGCTCCTCGCGCTCGCGCGGTGCGGTGCCCGCGATGCGCAGCGGCACGCCGACGTTCTCGGCGGCGGACAGCACCGGGAGCAGCCCGAACGACTGGAAGATGTAAGCCACGGTCTCCCTGCGCAGCCGCATTCGGTCTCGCTCGCCCATCGCCGTCACGTCCTGGCCTGCCACCTCCACGGTGCCGCTGTCGGGGGAGTCGAGGCCGCCGACGACGTTGAGCAGGGTGGTCTTGCCCGATCCCGACCGGCCGCGCAGCGCGACTAGCTTGCCTTCGCCGATCGACAAGGAAACGCCGCGCAGCGCGGCGGTCGCGGTCGGCCCGCTGCCGTAGGTGCGGGTTACGTCCCGCACGTCGACCATGCTCATTCTGCGTCTCCCTGCTGGCCAGCACCGTCTTGCCCGGTGCCCGGGTCTTGCTTGCCGGCCGGCGCTTCCCCGGTGTCCGGGGGTACAGCGTCCGGGAATGCCGTGGCCGGGGATACCGCGTCCAGGGCTTGGGCGTCCTGGACTTGCCGGGTATCTGGCCAGACGCCGATATGGTCGGGCTCGGGCTCAAGCCGCACGCGGTCCCGCATGCCGAGTGACTCCGTCATCTCGTGCGGCAGCTGAAGCCGGCCGGCCCGGTCAAGCACCGCGTACTCGACGCCGTGCCCGAGCCCGCCGGAACTGTCGGCGGTGCCGTGCCGCAGCGTCTCCGTCGCGGTCCTGCCGTCCCTGATCGCGATCGTCCGGCGGACCATCGACGACACCGCCGGGTCGTGCGTGACCACGAGAACGGTCACGCCGAGTTCGCTGTTGGCCGTCTGCAGCGCGCCGAACACCGACGCCGCGGTCGCGCTGTCGAGCTCACCCGTCGGCTCGTCGGCCAGCAGCACCGACGGCGCGTTGGCCAGTGCCACTGCGATCGCGACCCGCTGCTGCTCGCCGCCTGACATCTGGTCAGGCCGCCGCCCCGCGCAGTGCCCGACGCTGAGCACGTCGAGCAGGTCGCCGGCCCGGGTCCGGCGAGCCGCGCGGCGGGTCCCGGCCAGCCGGAGCGGCAGCTCGATATTCTGCAGCGCGGTCAGGTACGGAAGCAGGTTCCGCGCGGTCTGCTGCCAGATGAAGCCGACCACGGACCGCCGGTAGCCGAGCCGCTGCCCGGCCGACATGACGGCCAGGTCGTTCCCCGCTACCCGCACGGCGCCGGCGGTGGGCGCGTCGAGCCCGGCCAGGATGTTCATCAGGGTGGACTTGCCGCTGCCGGACGCGCCGACAAGCGCGGTCAGCTCCCCGGCCTCTACCACCAGGTCGAGGCCCTGAAGCGCCTGCACCTCGATGCCCTCGGCGGTGTAGATACGCACGAGCCGGTCGCACACGATCAGCGCGCCCGCACCGTAGTCGTCGTGTGTCCGGGTGGCGGCCGCGGCGAGACCGCCGAACGATGCCTGGTCGTCTGCAGTTGTCATTCCGGACTCCTGTTCATCCGCCCACCCGCAAAGACGAAGCGACACCACGCCGCCGCCCCGCCCAGATCTCGATGCCAAGCGACACGGCCGCGAGCACCAGTAGCCCCGCCAGCGGCAGCACGACCGCGGGTACGTCAGGCACGAGCGGCACCACGGTCGCAGAACCAGTAAATACCGAAAGGTCAATAACCGGACGTATCACGGGGGGAAGAACGAAGGCGCACGCCAGGGCGGCCACCGCCGCCGCGATCACCGCGGGCAGCAGCTCAAGCGCGACCACCCGGGCCCGCTGGCGCCTGCCCAGGCCCATGACGGCCAGCCGGGCCAGGGTGAGCTCGCGCTCGGCGGCGCCGAGCGCGAGCTCGAGCAGCATGACCGCCAGCCCCAGGCCCGCGGCCGCGACGACCGCCAGGGTGATCACCGTGACCGCCCCGTGCTGCAGCGGCGCCCCGGTCAGCCCTGCGAGCACATCGGCCCGCAAGCTGATCTCGCCGCCGTTCAGGTGCTGGTGAACGACCGCGGTCAGCCGCGTGCGGTCGATCCCCGGTCCGGTCAGCAGGATCTCGTTGGCCAGCACCGGCGCCGCGGGGGTAGCCGAGGACTTCACGGCCGCCAGCGGCATGATGATGAACGAGTAGCTGGCGGTCCCCGTGGGAGTAGCCGGGAGCGCCGGCGTGCTTGACAGCGTGCCCGCTATCCGGACGTTGAGCGGGCGGTTCTGCTCCTGCGTGGTCAGCGTGACCGTGCCGGTCCCGAGCGCCGCGGCGGCGGCCGGCGACGCGAGGACCGGCTGCGGCGCGCCGGCGCTGGCGGGCACCGCGAGCGCCCCGGCCGGGACCGCGGGGAACCCTTCGGTCGCCGCGACCAGCGCCGCGTACTCGGCCGGGTCGACGGCGAGGCCCGTGACTTGCGTGCCGCTCGGTGAGAACCACGTCGTCTGGTACACCTGCGCCGAGTGGGTCACGCCAGGCACGCTGGCGATCGCACGCGCGGCGGCGGCCGGGATCGTGAAGCTGGGGGCGGAGGGCGACGGCGTCACGGTCGCGTCAGCGCCGGCGGTTCGCCAGGACGCGGCGACCTCGCCGTTCGTGACGGCGTCGCGCACCATGCCGGCGAAGGCGGCCACGGTGAGTGCGAGGACGAGGGCGAACGCGGGCAGGGCGGGGGTGAGGGCGGTGCGCGCCGCCCTGGCCAGGCCGAGGAAGGCCAGGGCGCCCGGCGTGCGCGCCGCGCCGCGCAGCAGCCCGCGCAGCACCAGCGGGTACAGCCGGAACACGACGACGACGGCCGGGATCGCGATCAGCACAGGAACGGCGCTGGTGTAGAGGTTCACCCCTGATCCCGCCTGCAGGCCCTGCTGGTGCAAGATCAGCACGCCGGCGACCGCCGCCGCGATGAGCGTCACCTCGGCCACCGGCCTGACCCGCGCCCGCGGGCGGCGCCGGGCGGCGGCGCGGCGGCGCGGCAGCCGGTTGCGCCATACGGCCATGAGGGCCGGGCCGCAGACGGCGACCAGGAGCACGGCCGCGACCGGCCACCAGACGCTGAACGTCGCGCCGTCAGGCTGCAGCCCGCCCGCCCCGGGCACCGCGAGGACGGCCAGGCCCGCGGCGACGGCCGCGGCGGGAACGCACAGCACGGCGGCGGCGCCGCCGACGGCGCCGCCGAGCCGCCGCAGCGACGCGCCGCGGGCCCGGATCAGCGTCAGCTCGGCCGCCCGGCGCAGCACGACCATCCGGCCGGCCAGCAGCAGCACGACGAGGCCCGCGACCGTGAGGCTCACGTAGAGCAGCCAGAGCAGCACATCGGCCGACTGCGCCTGGGCGATGAACGACGCCAGGGGGAACAGCAGCCCGGATGAGCCGGAGAGCTGAGTGTCGACGGGCGCGACGTCGCCGGTCAGCGGGAACGTGGTGCTGCTGAGGGCGGTGAGCGCGTCGTGCAGCGGCTGGGCCAGCTGTCCGTTGAGCTCGTTGAGCGCGAGCGGGAATACCCACTGGACGTTGATCCCCTGGCTGCCGAAGTCAGCCTGCAGCGCGGCGCTCTCGCCCGGAGCGGCCAGCACGCCGGCGATCCAGTAGGGCGGCGCCTTCGGCGGCATCTGCAGCGCGGGGACCAGCGGGGTGGGGTCGGATGTCCAGTAGGCCGAATCCGGCGCGACCGGCGCCACGATGCCGCTCACCGTGAGGGCGACCGGAGGGGCCTGTCCGACCAGCTCGAGTTCCGGTCCTGGCATCTTCAGCGTCGAGCCTAGCTTCAGGTGGAACTGCGCCGCGGTCTGCTGAGTCACCAGGACCTGCAGGTCGGGGTAGAAGTCGGCCCCTTCTGGAATGCCCTTGCTTGACGGTGCGGGCTGCGGCGCCGCGGGAAAGGCGCCGGAGACAAGCCGCACGTGCTGGCTGAGCGGCTGCCGGTAGGAGATTTCCAGCCTGACCGCGGCACCGTCCGCGCCTGGCGGCGTGGCCAGCAGCGTGTTCAGCTGGGTGGTCAGCGCGGCCCAGTCGGCCGAGGCTGGCTGTAGCCGGACCGCGCCCTGGTTCAGGTCGCCCCGTAGCTGGTCGGTGATCTCGGTTGCCTGCTGCTCGGTCAGCTGCGGCGGTGTCGACTGCCCGGGCACGAAGAGCGCCGACGATATGGCCTGCCAGGTGCCGGAGACCTGAATGGTCGACGACAGCGCCGGGGCCGCCGCCAGTGTCTGGCGCAGCGCCTCCGTCCTGGTGGCGAGCGCTTCCCTGACGCCCGCGGTCGCGGCGAACACCACGCACAGCGTGAGCAGGGCCAGCCAGAGGTTGATACCGCGGGGAGTGCGCATCCCGCGGACGCGCTGGGAAAGAGGTCCGCGGCGCACCCCGGCTCCGCTGACACCGGTTTCCTCGCTTGCCGGCCTCGCGCGCACGCTGTCACCGGGCACGCTGTCACCGGGCACGCTGTCACCGTCCGCGCTGTCGCTCATGGTGCCTCCGCCGCACGGAGCTCAGCCGCCGGGTCCGGGCGGCGGAAGACGACGAGGGCGGCCGCCAGCGCCGGCAGCACCGCCACCACGAGCGCCAGCGCCGCCGCCTGGGGCAGGTCGAACAGCGTGTCCGCAGGCGGCACCGGGGTCTGCGCCGTCGCGGTGAGAGTGACCGCGGGCACCAGCAGCCGGGCGACGACGGTGCCCAGCACCAGGCCGAGCACGGCCGAGGGAACCGACAGCAGCAGCTTCTCAAGGAACAGCCGGGCGGCGGCGGACCGCTGGCTGACACCGAGCGCGGCGAGCAGCGCGTGCTCCGCGCGCCGCTGGCGGACGTCGGCCGCGATCGAGACCCAGAACCCCGTCACCGCGAGCAGCACCGCCGCCACCGTCATCGCGAGCAGGGCCTGCTGCGGCGCGGCCGACAGCGGGTCGGAAAGCGTGGTCGCGGTGAGCGCGACCCTGCTCGTCACCGCGGCGCCCGGCGGCAGCGCCCGGGCCAGCAGCGGCGGCACCTGCGCGTCGCGGGTCGTCAGCCAGTACTGCGTGACGTTGAGCGGGCTGGTGCCGCTCGTGACAAGAAAAGCCTGGAGGGTGGGCAGGTCGACGATGATCCCGCTGCCGGCCACGGTCGGGAACGTGTCCGCCACGGCCACGATCCGAAGGGGGACGGTCACGCCGTTGACCGTCGCGTTCACCGATGAGCCGAGCCGCGTCTTGTTCGCGTCGACGAACGCCTGGTTGGCAATCGCCGGGACGACGGCTGGCGCCGCACCCGCGGCATTGAGCGTCACCTGGCCCTGCACCGCGGCGCCGAAGCCTGGATCGAAGGTCAGCGTCGCCCCGCCGGCCGCGGGTACAAAGCCAGCCGTGTCCGGGTCCGCGTACTTGATGGACTCGGGCGAGTTCTGGATGACCGAGTCGAGGTCGCCCGAAGAGGCGGCGGCGTTCCAGCTGACGGCGGTCGCACCGCCGATGGTGAGCTCGACGGGCGCCGCCAGCTGCTTCTGGGGGACCGTGTAGTAGACCGTGACCTGGGTGAGCCGCAGCGGGTAGGCGGCCTGGCGGCCGCCGAGCGCGGCCGTGAGCACGTGCGGCCGGCCGTCAGCGGGCAGCGTCGCCTGCGCCGGAAGCTGGAATACCGCACCGTCGGCGTCGGTGACCGTGAACACTGCGGTGACCGTGCCGATCGGCGCACGGCTGAGCGTGGCCGTCAGGCCGACGGCCACTGGCCGGCCGGAGATCTGCTTCCCGCCGGTCCCGGACTCGGGTGCGATGGCCGCGAAGAGCCTGCTAGCCGGCAGCGGCGCCTCATCGGGACGGAGCCGCACGACAGGCAGGGCCTTCGCCGAGTCGATGGCCAGGACACCGGCCGGCACCGACTGCACAGTGGCCGCGGCCGCCATTGCCGACGTGACCCCGGGCACGCCGTTGAACGTCGCGCCCGCGCCGACGGACAACGGCGCCGCCAGGTCCACCCGCACGTCGCCGCCCGTCGTGAACGCGGCCTGGTCAGCCGCCGACCTCGACCAGCTCGCGTGCTGTGCCAGCGCCAGCGTGCCGGTGGCGACCGCCATGACAAGCAGCAGGGCGGCGCCCCCCTGACGAAGCGGCATCCGGCTGAACTGCCAGCCGGCCAGCGCACTGGTCAGCCCGCGGCCCCGGGCTGCCAGCCCGTCGACGGCGCGGGCGCCGAGCGGGAGCAGCCGCAGCGTGAGCACGGTGCCGCCGGCCAGCGCCAGCGCGGGCGCCAGGGCGAGGACCGGGTCAATGGATGGCGCACCGCCGCCGGGGGACGGCGTGACCGCCGAGTAGCGGCGCAGCTGCCAGCCGGCCAGCACCGCCAGGGCGATAAGTGCCAGGTCAGCGCCGGCCCTGGTCGCACCCGTGATGACCGCCTGACGGCTGCGGCTGGCCCGTGCGGCGGTCGCGGCCGTCTGCCGCATGACCGGGAAGAGCATCGCGCCGATCGCCAGCACAACGATGACGACCGCGGCCGTCATGGCGTCAAGCCACGTGCCGGCGGCCTGCGGGCTGACACCGTTGTAGGCGGTGCCGCCCTCGAGGGTGCTGCCGAGGATCCGGGCCAGCCACACGCCGGCGGCGCCGCCGAGCAGCGCGGACAGCACCGACAGCGGCACCATCTCGGCGGCGGTCAGTCTGGTTAGCTGCCACCGGGTGGCTCCCCGCGCCGTCAGCAGCGCCGTCTCGCCCTCCCGTTGAGCGGAGAGCAGCCGGGCGATCGCGATCAGCGCCGCCAGCGCGAGCACGATCAGCTGCAAACCGCTGACGGCGAGCAGCGACCTGGCGACGGCCAGGTTGCTGGCCGTGTCGGCGAGCACGGTCGGCAGGCTGGTGCTGAGCGTGACCGAGCTCAGCGCGGCCGAGTTCGGGCTTCCAGACGTCAGGGAGCTGACGTCGGCCGAGATCGCGGACAGGTCGCCGAAGGAGAAGCGCGACATGTCGGGCTGGGCGACCCAGGTCCCGGTGGCCACGGCGAGCCGGCCGGAGGAAGCCGGCGCCGCGAGTTGAAGGGAGAACGCCGACGGGGCGACCGCGAGGGGCCCGTAGGTAGTGAAGCCGCTCGCGGTGACCGAACCGCTGGCGGGCACGGTGCTCAGCTGCCAGTACGAGGCGGCAGGCCCGGACAGCTGACGCTGGGCGTAAAGGCCGGTGACCGTGAACGTCAGCCGTGCGCCCGACGACCGGTCCTGCAGCTGGACGGTGTCCCCGGTGCGCAGCTTCAGCAGGTCGGCGGCGGTGGCCGGAAGCGCCGCCGGTATCGGGTCGCCCGCCGCCCGGGCGCCGGCGGCGGGCCAGCTGCCTGACACCAGCACCGCGTGCGCCTGGATGCCGTCGAGCGACGCGGCCTCGAGCAGCGGGGTGCTCTTGACCCCGGCTGGCCGGGCGGGCAGCGCGCCGGGGACCAGGCCGAGCGGGTTGGACCAGATTCCCTGCCAGAAGCCGAAGGGCACGCCCGGCAGCGCCGAGCCGACCGTCGACCGCAGGGCGTCCGTCGTCGTGGCTACGTTGGCCCCGTAGAACGAACCGCTGGCCGTCAGTGCGGTGCCAGGGGCGACCACCAGGTCGTGCCTGACGGCCTGGGGGAGTGCCTGCCCGGCGAACGCCGCCAGTGCCGCCGCCACGGCGGCGGCCACGAGGGTGGTCAGTGCGGCGGCGGCGATCACCACCCAGTGCGCGGTCATCCGGCGAACCGGCAGTGAACCACGCGGAGCAAACACGTCCGCAAGGATTGCGCATGAAACGCACACAGGCAATGCCCGGCCGGAAACGGTTAGATACCAGCTGGCGGCATGTCATAGCCTCGGAGGGTGGCGCGCGATGAACGCGGTGTGACTCCGCAGAGCGAGGACTTTTCCGCCTGGTACAACGAGCTGGTCTTCAAGGCCGAGCTGGTCGACCGGGGGCCGGTTCGCGGCACGATGGTGATCCGGCCGTACGGCTACCGCATCTGGGAGCTGCTGCAGGCCGACATCGACCGGCGGATCAAGGAGACCGGGCACGTCAACGCCTACTTCCCGCTGCTCATACCGGAGAGTTACCTCAAGCGCGAGGCCGAGCACGTCGAAGGCTTTTCTCCCGAGCTCGCGGTGGTCACCCACGCGGGCGGCAAGGAACTCGACGAGCCGCTGATCGTCCGGCCCACCTCGGAGACGGTGATCGGCGAGATGATGGCCCGGTGGATCAGCTCTCACCGGGACCTGCCGATGCTGCTCAACCAGTGGGCCAACGTGGTCCGCTGGGAGATGCGGCCGCGGATGTTCCTGCGCACCACCGAGTTCCTCTGGCAGGAGGGGCATACCGCTCACGCCGACGAGGCCGACGCGATGCGGGAAACGCTGAGCTCGCTTGACACCTATGCCAGGGTCGCCCGCGAGATAGCCGCCATGCCGGTCGTGGACGGCGAGAAGACGGCAGGCGAGCGGTTCCCCGGTGCCGTCAGGACGTACACCGTCGAGGGCATGATGCGCGACGGCCGGGCCCTGCAGTCCGGCACCTCGCACTACCTGGGCACCAACTTCGCCCGGGCCTTCAACATCCAGTACACGGCCGAGAGCGGCGCGCAGGAGTACTGCCACACCACGTCCTGGGGAATGAGCGCCCGGATGATCGGCGGCGTGATCATGACCCACGGGGACGACAAGGGGCTGGTACTGCCGCCCAACCTGGCCCCGTACCAGGTGGTGATCGTGCCGATCGGCCGCGGTGACCAGGCTGACCAGGTGCTGCCGCCCGCCAGGGAGCTGGCCGAGCGGCTCACCAGGGCCGGTATCCGCGCCCACCTGGACACGCGCACGCAGCTCTCGCCCGGGTTCAAGTTCAACGACTGGGAACTGCGCGGCGTGCCGATCCGGCTCGAGCTCGGGCCGCGTGACCTGGCGGCCGGGTCGGCCCTGATGTCCACCCGGCTCGGCGAGGGGAAGTCCGCGGTGTCGCTCGACTCCGCGCCGGCCAGGCTGGCCTTCGAGCTGACGGCCTTCCAGGAGCTGCTGCTCGCACGGGCGACTGAGTTCAGGGACTCGCACACGGCCACGGTGAATACCTGGGGTGAGTTCGTGGAGGCGGTCAAGTCCGGCTGGGCGCTGGCCTTCCACTGCGGCCTGGCCCAGTGCGAAGAAGAGATCAAGGCCGCCACGTCGGCCACGCCCCGGTGCATTCCGGCCGGCGGTCCAGCCGAGGAAGGCCGGTGCGTCCGCTGCGACCTGCCGTCCGCATACGGGAAGCGCGTTATCTTCGGCCGGTCCTACTAGCCCGGTATGCGGCTTATGTTGCCGCTTGTGCGCGGCGCGTCGCGGCGGAGTTCCCGCCGGCGGCCCGTGTTAAGCGCTACGTTGGGTTGCGAACAGGCCACTAGAGGCTGAGAAATGTCCGGTAATGGGATGTTTTGCCGAGTTGTTTACGCATTTGGCAAGCCGATATGCCCGTTCAGGTAGCGAAGGTGCACTTCAGCCGAGATGATGTTGTGACCTTGCCGAACCGCAGGTACCACAGACAACACGAGGTGACTGCCATATGAGGAACGGATGGCCGCATGCCGAGGACGGGCAGGGTATGAACTCTCCCGACCAAGGGCGCGTGCCGTTCGGGCCGGAAGTCTCGTGGCCGGGCGGGTACTCCAATTCGGAATACCAGAACGGCGACTACCGGCACGCGGCACAGCAGTCAGCTCAGCTTCCGGCGGCCAGCCAGGGGGCGCACCCGTACGCGTCGTTCAATGGCGCGGGCTACGGCGACGACGGTTACACCGACCCCGGCTACCAGGGCCCCGCCGCGCAGGACGCCGGCATCGCGGGCACCAGGACGGTACGCGGATTCGTCGAGTCGGACCGCGGCCAGGGCGGCTACCCCCTTTCGGCCCCCGTCGACGCGGGCTACGGCCAGTCCGGGTACGGCCAGCCGGGGTATCCTCCGCAGGCACTGAACGCGGCTAGTCCGCGCGACGACTACGCCCAGCCCGGCTACGCCGGAGCGGGCTACCCCGGATACGGGGAGATCGAGCTCGCTTACCCGCCGGCCGCGGCGGACGGCTACCAGGCTGACCTCTACAGCCAGCCGTGGGACTACGACCAGCCGCTTCGTTACGACGGCGAACCTGACGCGTACCCGGCGCCTGACAACTACCGGGCGGCCGGCGACCACGCACGCAGCGGCGGCTACGGCGCCCTGGGAGACGAGGGGGCCGTGCGCTACCAGCCGCCCGCCTTCGACCCCGCCGCCTACAACGGCTCCGACTACTCCATGCCGGGCATCAACGGTCCCGGGTACGACCTGTCGGGGATCATCGGCACCAACGACTTCGAGGCGATCGGCTACGACGAGCCGAGCTACGGGCGTCTTTCCTACGACGACCCGCGGTACAACGAGCCGCGGCACGGAGACACGCCCGGTTACCCGGGCTCCGGGCCGCGTTTCGAGGAGACCCGCTTCGACGTGCCGCGGTTCGACGAGACCCGGCTCGACAACCTGTGGGCGGCCGGCGACGACGTGCGTCGCGAGGCCAGCCAGGCTGGGTACGGGAATAACGGATTCGGTGACAGCCGCTCCCGTTCTGACTCCCCTTCTGCTTTCGACCCTGGTCCCAAGCGCGGCCGCCGGGCGGCCGAGACCCGCTACGACATGCGGGCGCTGACCGAGGCCGCGGACAGCACCAGGTTCGATGTCCCGGTGTTCGACGAGACGCGCCTCGACAACCTGCGGCCGCTGACCCCGGGCCGGGGCATGCGGGCGGTTGGCACCGCGGTGCTCGCGCCGCCCGCCGCCCAGCCGCGCAGCTGGGCTGAGGACACCTCCCTCGACCACTTCGCCGACCTTGACCTGACCGACGAGCCCGTCCCGGCCGCGTTCACCCGCACCCTCGACCGTCCCCAGCAGGACGACGACACCGCCACCAGGCGGGCGATCGGCCGTCGGCGCGGCCGCAGCGGCGACCGGCGGCAGTGGATGGCCCTCGGTGCTATCGCAGTCGTCGCGGCCGGCGCCATCGGCGGCGTGCTGATGAAATACGTGTTCTCCGGCCCGAGCGGGCCCGCGCACTCGGTTGTCGCGCCGCAGACGGTCGACGGTTTCACCCGGTCGGCCAACCTCGAGAAGCAGCTTCAGGTCAGCACCGAGGCGCAGAAGGTGGCGGCGGCCAGCGGCGGCCAGGCTAGCAGCGTCGTGTCAGCGGTCTACCAGCAGGGCAGCATCAGCTCCACCTCCGGTAGCGACGCGCAGATCTTCATGTTCGTCGGCGGCAAGCTGGCAGGCGCCGATCCGGGCGCGTCAGTGACCAACTTCGAGCAGACGTACGTGGGCTCCAAGGCCGTGTCGGCCGGCTCGATGGCCGGCGAGGCGGCGTGCACAGAGACGCACCTCAACGGACAGAGTGCCTCCATGTGCGTGTGGTTCGACAACGACACCTTCGGCACCGTGGTATCGCCGACGATGACGACCGCCAAGCTCGCGGCCACGATGGACGCGGTTCGGCCGAGCCTGGAACTCCTCGCCAAGTAGTCCTGCGCGACGGTGCGGGAACCGGCTAGGCGTCAGGGCTAGCGCCACCGGGAGTGTCCGCGCTGCCGGCCGGTGCTTCTCCGGCGGACTCCGGCTTGGTCGCCGTGCCCTTGTCCTCTTCCGCCGTCGGCTTGCCGTCGCCTGCGGCCGTGGCGGAATCCGCCGGCTTCTTGGCGGGCGTGGCGCCACGGCGGCGGAACGACAGCCGGGTGACCGTCAGCACGAACGCGAGGGCCAGCGCGGCTAGCCCGGCCAGCTGGGCGCCCACGACCGGAGCGCCCTCGGGGAGCGCGGACGTGTTCGCGACCTGGCGGGCACCCTCTTTCGCGGCCGAACCCGGATCCGATTTCGGGTCGAGGGTCGGGAACAGGCCGGATGCGTTGCCGCCAGGACTCAGGCTCGGGCTCGCGGTGGGAAGGTCGGGCACGGCCGGGAGGGTCGATGACCCGGCGGAGAGGCTTGAGGAGTCACCGGGCAGGCCGGGCAGGCTGCTGACCGGCAGCGGTGTGGTTTCCGGCGCGGCCGCCGGGTCTGCTCCCTTGGCGGGCTCAGCGGCCCCCGTGGGCACCGGGTCGGCTGCGGCGGGCGGCGCCGCTCCTGTGGGTGCGGCCGCTCCTGTTGGCCCGGTCCCTCCAGTGGACCCCGCCGCGCCAGTGGACCCCGCCGCCGCTGAGGAGATAGCGGGGGCTGAGGAGATAGCGGGTGCGGACGAGGTAGCGGGTGCGGACGAGGTAGCGGGCGCTGCGGACCCGGTGGATCCGGTGGGCGCCGAGGAGGACGCGGGCGGCGAAGTTTCGGTGGTGGCTGAGGGCCCAGTGGACCCGGAGGATGAGCTGGGGGCCGCGGGCGCGGTGATGGCGACAGCCGCCGAGGCCTGGGGCGGCTGTGCCAGGTGCGCCGCGCGCCCGGTGACCGTCAGGCTGACCGAGGTGACGGACGAGGCGTCAACCGGCACCGTGAGCGCCGCCTGGAGCTGCCGTGGCGCGGCCGCATAATCCACCGCGCCCAGGTCGCACGAGGATGTGCCGTTGCCGTTGCCACAGCCGGAGCTGAATCCGGGAGCGCCCCCGACAGCGGGGATTGCCTGCAGCTGGATGGTGGCATCGGGTATGTCCCCCCCGGTCGCCCAGGCGCTGACCGTCCACTGGGCGGACGTGCCGCGCGGGCTGGTCGTTTGCGCGGCGACGACCTTAAGGCAGAGGCTAACCGGCGAGGTCAGCTGGACCGTCTTAGCGTGGCGGTGCGGGTGCCGCTGCTTCAGCGCGCGGCTCGGCGTGGGGGTCGGGCTGGGCGACGTGGTGGGCGTGTCCGTCGCGCTGGGTGAGCCGGTCGGGCTCGCGGAGGGAGAGCCGCTGGCCGGCGGAGAGGACTTCAGGGTCCTGGTCGGGGTGACAGACGGTGAGGCGGTGCTGGTCGACGAGGCTGTGTCCGTCGGTGAGGCCGTGCCTGACGTGCTTGCGCGCGCGGACGCGGAGCCGCTTGTGGCGGGGGGCGAGCTCGGCGAAGGCGACGCCGAGTGCGTCAGCGTCCTGGTGGGGGACGGGGAGGGACTCGGCTGGGTGCCTGGCAGCCGCACCTGCTCGCAGGACGTGGTCGCGGCCGTGGTGAGACCGGCCGCCGTCGCGGTGCCCGCCGCGGCGGCGACGCTGACCCCCGTTGCGGCCGTCACCAGGACACCCCCCGCCACAAGGGCAACGGTCGCGGGTCGTGCGTGCGCCAAACGCATGAGAACGCCCTACCAAGTGCTGCTCGTTACTGCTCTGGAACGACTTCTTCAGTATGGCTTCGTGACGCGGAATCTGCCGGCTTGGCCCGATTCGCCACCCATTGGACCGCAAACGCCGCGCGAGCGCCACTGCTGTCCTACCCGGATGCTCGCCATGATCACGGTGTCACCTTGCGAATACTCATTGTGTCCGGTAGTGTCGTCTTCGTGATGCTCCGTGTGCGGAGCGTGTTGCTTCCGGGGCCGTCTGCGGCCGGGGGACGGAAGAAAATTTAGCGCAGAGTGCACTGAGGTGTCGGACCTCAAACGGCGTGCCGGCAAGGACATGCGGTCGGCGCGCTTGCGCTATGGTTACTCCCCGTGATGTAGGTCACGGAGCGTTTTCGTGCAATCTTGGTATGGGGCTGCGTGAAGTGGTGTTTACTCCTGAGTAGTTAAGCACCCCAGGTGTGTGATGGTTGCTCCCCCGCAACACGTCGCCTTGACCCGCGTCAACGTCCATACCCCTGTCGTCGCTACGGTGCGTCGCACTGGCCGACAGCGTGGAGGGTGAAAGCAGAGCGCCTTCCAACTGAGGGCGCCACCCCAAGGGCTATCTCTTGCAACACCGTTCCCAGTCACGCATGTCCACCCCTTCCCTCACGCGGGTCGCTTCAAACACCGCCGCGGCGGCAACTTCCCTCACCCGCACTGCCGGCAGCTTCGCCGGCAGGCACTCGCGCATGTCGATGATCGCGGCCTCGGCGGCCGCGGCGGGCGTGCTTGGCGCGTCCGGCTTCGCCGTCGGAGCAGCGCCCTGGGCGCAGGCGTTCGGTAACGTCGCGCACACCGCGCAGGGCGACGGGGCGGCGACCACCGGCGCCTTCTCGTTCGGCACGATCACCGGGACCAAGACGGCTTCCGGCAGCACTGAACTGGACGCCCTGCACTCGGCGGCGATCTCTTCGCACACCACCGCGACGGCGCTGAGCAGGCACTCTGCGGCGACCGCGGCGACCCAGGCGACTCTCGCGAAGCCGGCCGCGGCCAACCCCGCCGCCGCCAAGGCGGCTGCTGTCAGGGTCGCCGCCGCGAAGACCGCCGCGGCCAAGGCTGCCGCCGCGAAGACCACCGCCGCGAAGGCGGCCACCGCCAGGGCCGTCGCGGCCAGGGCCAAGGCGGCGGCTGTCAAGGTCGCCGCGGCGAAGGCCGCCGCGGCCAAGCCGTACACCATTTACGACTCGGTGGAGCCGGGCCGTATCCCGTCGGGTGCGGCGGCTGCCGTCTACGCGACCGGCTCGTACGCGACCCAGCCGTCCTCGGTGGCCGGGCACCGCTCGGTCCTGTGGATCGACACCAACGGCAGCGACACGGGGGCCAACGTCCTCGACGTCGAGCCGGGCGACGCCACCCCGGCCGGCGCGGCTCACTGGGTGGAGCAGAAGCTGACCGCCAACCGGCACTCGGTCGCCATCGTCTACACCATGAAGTCGGACTGGCAGCAGGTCAAGGCCAACGTGGCAGCCCTCCCCGAGTGGATGCACTCCAAGGTCAGGTACTGGATCGCCGACCCGACCGGCGTCAACCACATTGTGCCCGGTTCCAGCGCCACCCAGTGGTACTGGGGCAGCCACTACGACATCACCACCGCGAACCCGGAGTTCACCAAGTAACCAGGGAACCGGGTCCACCTACCCCTGTGCAAGGGCCGCCTTCCCCCCACCTACGGCCCTTGCACAGGTTCCATTTCCCGATGACGCTGCGGCGCCAAAGGTAACAAAGGTACCGTAACCGGCATGAACCCCCCCGAAGAGATCACCCCGCAGTACGCCGACCGCCTTGTCGCGCTGCTGTGCATGATGGGTGATCTCGGCCGTGAAGGCCTGGCCTTCCTGGTCGGCCACATGGCGTCGAAGGACATCGACCTCGCCATCGAGGCCTACGGTGCGCTGCTGGCGACCGAGTTGCCCGCAGACGGAGCCTGAGCCGGCCCCCGCTCTTGCTGCGCTACTTCGCGCAAGAGTAGAAAGAAACCATGGGCAGACCGGTTCTCGTAGCGCTGTACGTGGTGCTGATGGTGGTGCTCATCGTCGGCGTGGACGTGCTGTTCCTCCGGCACCTGTTCCTGCCGCGGCTGCTGGTGAACATCGGGATTGTGCTGGTGTTCGGTCTGATCTACTTCACGGTCATCAAGCACGCGTAAGCGTCAGCCCGGGCCGCCGCCGAAACTGATCTCATTGCCTTCCGCGTCCCGGTAGGTCACCTTCGTCGTGCCGTTGTCGTAGGTCTCCCGCGTCGCGGGCTCGATGCCCCGCTGGCCGATCGCGGCCACCCGCTCGTCGAGATCGTCGACGAACGACAGCACCAGCCCGTTGCCTGCCCGCTCCGGCTTCTGCACGATATAGACGTAGCGGTGCTCCGCCACCTGCCAGACCGCCTCGGTATCGTTGGGCAGGAACGACGGCTTCGCGCCGAAGATCCGCTCGTACCACGGCAGCGCGGCCGCGTAGTCGGTGACGGGGATGCCAGCGAAGAGATCCAGTGCCATCTCGTCCTCCTTACGTCGGCGCGGTGTCTCCTTACTGACCGCCGGCGCACCGAAAACTCATCGTCGCAGCCGTCGCCAGCGCGGTACAGCCGTCGCCAGTGCGGTGCGGCCTTCGCCAGTGCGGTGCGGCCTTCGCCAGTGCGGTGCGGCCTTCGCCAGTGCGGTGCAGCTGTCGCCAGTGCGGTGCGGCCTTCGCCAGTGCGGTGCAGCTGTCGCCAGTGCGGTGCGGGCGTCGTCAGCGCGGTGCGGGCGTCGCCAGCGGCCACGAGTGGCGCCAGAGCCACGAGTGGCGCCAGCGGTCCCTGCTCTCGACTTTGCCGGGAGCTTGTGAACCGCCAGAGCTTCGCAAGCGGCCGATGTGACTGATCAGCTCATAGTAATGGAAACTTTTATCTAATCGGAAACTCTTATGTATCAGAGCCCGAAAAATTTCCAAGATCTTCCACTCTGCCTGCGAACATGCTAATGAGGGGAGATCCTGGACCCAGGCGGTACAAGCCGCGACACGTGGAAGTCACCTTGTCTAAGATCGGGCACGCGATGGACATTTCTCAATTCGCCGGCCGTGACGGCGCGCAGCTGACATACCGCCAGACCGGGGCAGGCCGGCCGCTGATCCTGCTGCACGGCTTCATGGGCATGGGGTCGCACTGGCTCGACCCGGGCCCGGCCAAGATGCTCGTCGAGCACCGCTTTCGTCTTGTCCTGCCGGATTTCCGCGGCCACGGCGACAGCACGAGATCGCACGACCCTCGCGCTTACCCGCCCGACGTGCTCGCCGACGACGGCCTCGCCCTGATCGAGCACCTCGGGCTCGGGCCCGGCGAGTACGACCTCGGCGGTTACTCACTCGGCGGCCGGATCGTGGTGCGCCTGCTCGCGCGCGGCGCCCGACCCGGCCGCGCCGTGGTCGCCGGGCAGGGGCTCGCCAAGGTCAGCGGGCCGCAGGGCGGCGGCGCATCGGAACGCGCGCTGACCGCACTCATCGGCGGAGGCACCCTCGCCCCCGGCTCGCCCGAGGCCCAGACCGCACAGTGGGCCGGAATGCTCGATGCCGACCCCCATGCGCTGCTGCACCTGATGGGCTCGCTCGTCCCCACCCCCGAGGATGACCTGCGGCGGATCACGGCCCCGACGCTCGTTGTCATCGGCGACCAGGATGAACGCTCCGACGCCGACCAACTGGCCGCGCTGCTGCCCGGCGGCCGCTACATCCGCGTGCCAGGAAACCACGGGGACACGTTCACCGCGCCTGAGTTCGCCGCGGCGATCACGGAGTTCCTCACCGACCGGACCAGTTAGCCGGTAAGTCGTATTTCAGTCGCCCGGTGGAGTTCTGTCGGCTAGCGTCTGGCCTGTGCTCAAGGGCTTGCTGCGTTGGTGGCTGATCTTCGAGATGAGGATCGGCAACCGCTGGCCGCGCCCCGACCAAGCCGCCGGCGGTGCTCTTGACCGTCTTCCGCCCGACCAGTGGCCCAGGCTGGCGCTGCACTGGCTCGCGGCCGGGTTCGACTCGGAGTCACTGCGTCAGCTGGCAGGGCTTCAGCCTGCGGACATGCATGCCGCGATCATGCTGATGCCCGAGGTTCTCCGGTCGATCGGCTGCGACCCGGCTGCCGCCGACGATCAGTTCGTCGGCCGTTGCCAGGCGGCGCTGGATATCGTGCAACGAGACCTGGACGCCACCGGCTTCAACCAGTACCGGATTCACGCACGCCTAGGCCCGGCGTGGCCCGCGACGGTGTATCCGGCGTTGCCAGATGGCTCTTACTGGGGCGGCGGCGAGGGCTTTAAGCGCGACGCGGCTGGTGCCTGGTTGCTCTTCCGCGCGGCAGACCTGGCTTCCGACACACTCCGAGAGGTCTGTGAGATCGAGTGGCCGGCCTGCGCCAGTCACGGCGGTGATCCCATGATCCCAGAGTGGGACGGCGAGGACCGTGTCGAGCTCATCGACGAGGTGCTCTGGTGGCGATGTAACCGTGAGGGGCATCCGCTTGCCCCCGTGGGCCAGCTCACCGCTGAGCTCGTGAAGACGCTGTGACCATTCGTCGGAAGAACCCGAGATGCTGCTGACCGTACTGAGAACAGCATTCCTTACCTACGTGCGCGTGCTCCTGTGCCTGCAGAGCCTGTACGCGGGGTTCTGGGCCTGGGCCTTCTGGCCGGTCCACGGATCTCGCAGTGACCTCTTGGTGCTTGACGCCATCACGCTGCTGTTGACCTGCCTCGCCCTGGCGGGGATCATGACCGCGGTCCTGCTCCGGCGAGGCCGTCGATGGGCAGCGGTTAACGCGCTGCTCGTCGAGGCTCTGTGGGCCGCGACGGCCGCCGCGCTGGCCTTCGAGACCCTCAAGAACTGGCCACTCGACTGGCCGCTCGCGTGGCACCTGACCGTGCTGGCCGCCGTGTTCTTCGTCGCGTTCGCCGGGCTGCTGCTCCGGCCCGTCCGCGCCTACACCGGGCTCGTCCGCCGCAGCACGCCTGAGGTGCAAGTCGGCCTGCCGGGGACGTGACCGCCAGCCGGTCTCGTCGGACTTCGCCCATCGCCGCGCGCACGGCACCCGGGACCGTGGGTCCAGACAGGCAGCCCCCGGAGGGTGGCGGGGAACCCGGCAGCGGCGACACCCCGCACCCCGAAAGTACGGTAAGCTCATGGCCGTCGGCAGTTGCGACAAGCCCCTTTAGCTCAGTCGGCAGAGCGTCTCCATGGTAAGGAGAAGGTCTACGGTTCGATTCCGTAAAGGGGCTCC
>DASYAD010000121.1:0-40120 GCA_036501515.1 Trebonia sp.
CCCTGATCAGCGAGAAGACCAGTGCGGGCTCGACCTTGCGCAGGCACACGTGCGTACCGCCGGCCGCCGTCACCGTCCAGGTGAACGTCCACCCGTTGGCGTGGAACATCGGCAGCGTCCACAGGTACCGGTCGCCGACGCTTAGATGCAGGTGAAGCAGGGTGCCGATGGAGTTCATGGCGGCGTTGCGGTGGGTGATCATCACGCCCTTGGGGCGGGAGGTGGTGCCGCTGGTGTAGTTGATCGTCAGCAGGTCGCGCTCGCTGATCTCCGGCCGGACGAAAACGGGCCCGGTCACCCGGATGAGCGCCTCGTAGTCAAGCCATCCGTCGCGTCCGTTCTCCGCCCCCTCGAACGCCACGAAGTGCCGCACGCCAGGCAGCTGGTCGCGGACGCCGTCGATCGCGTCGAGGTAGTCGCTGTGCACGCAGAGCACGGTCGAGCCCGAGTGGTTGACCATGTAGACGAAGTCGTCGGCGGTGAGCCGGTAGTTCATCGGCACCAGCACCGCGCCGATCTGGGGGACCGCATAGAACGCCTCGAGCTGCGCGTGGGTGTTCGGCGCGATGGTGGCCACCCGGTCGCCCTGGCCGACCCCGAGCACGCTGAGTGCGGCCGACCAGCGGTCGCAGCGGTCGAAGAACTGCTCGTAGCTGAGCCTCAGGTCACCATCGACGACGGCCTCGCGCGCGCCGTGCAGGCGACGGGTACGGCGAGCGAACTCAAGCGGAGTCAGCGGCGTTTCCATAGTTCCGCATACTGCCAGCTGACTGCGTGCGGTTCCAGAGTCAGACCCAGCATCATCCCGAACGGGAGCGGCTTACTCCGTCCCCCGCCGCGCCTCGCTCACCGCCCGGCGGCGGTCTTTCCCGCGACGTTGTCGTAGCACCGGTTGAGCACGCTCCGCAGCGCGGCCGTCTCTTCGTCTGACAGCCCGGCCAGCATGGATTTCTCCAGCGCGGCGACCTCGTCGCGGTAACGGTCGAGCAGGACCCGCCCGCTGCCGGTGAGCCCGACGACCAGCCGGCGCCGGTCGGCCCGGTCGCGGTGCCGTTCGATCAGCCCGCGTTCTTCCAGCGTGGTGATCACGTCGGCCATCGACTGGGCGGTGACGAACGAGAGCCTGGCCAGCTGGGCCGAAGACATGTCGTCGTGCCGTTCGAGCACGGTCAGCGCCGTGTACTGGTTGGTGGTGAGCCCGCCCTGGCGGACGATGTCGTCAAGCTGCGAACGCACGGCCAGCTCTACCCGCTTCATCAGGTACAGCAGCAGCGGCGCGGAATCGGAACTCGGCATCTGCCGAGGTTACTACCTTCGGGGTGCATAGCCGCAGGCAACGGGCCCAGCGTTAGCTTCCCGCGACCGCGCCGGCCAGCGCGCCCGGGGAGTAGCCGGTGAAGCGGGCCTGGTCCATGCCGAGCTTCCCGGCCGTCTTCTCCAGGCTGGCCGCGGTGGCGAGGTTGCCCCACTGGCCGCTTGTGACCCGTTTTAGGACGGCGGCAATGCCCGCGACCTGCTCGGACACGCTGAAGTTACAGTGACCGGGGCTTTCCGTGTAGGCCTGGCGCAGCAGGCCGCCGCTGCCCGTCTGGCCGACTTGGGCGGCGTAGTAGTTCTCCTGCTGCACCGGGACCAGGTTGTCGCCGACCGTGTGCAGGTCGAGCTCGGGCACCGCCAGCTTGCCTGTCGGGTCCGAGCTGGCCCGCAGCGACGCCAGCGCTTGCGGGCTGGCCTTGATGTTCGCGTGCGCGGTGAGCGTGGCCAGGTCAGCCGGCAGGTTCAGGCCCGCGTCCTTGTACAGCGCCTTGACCTCGGCCGCCTGCGGCGAGGCGGCGAACGCCGCCGCGAAGTTCGTCCCGGCGTCGAACCCCGCCTGTCCGCCGGCTGCCTGCTCAAGCGACTCGCGGCCGCCGATCATGAAGTCGATCGCGTTGTAGGAGCCGCTGGTGAGCGCCTGGTACTGGGCGGCTTCCTCCGCCGCGGGCTGGCCGGCCGGGGCGGGCGCGTAGTCGTCAGGGTCCCAGGCGGGCACGTTGAGGAACGCCATCGCCAGGGCCAGCCTGGCCTGGCCGGCGGCCGATCCCTGGGCCTGCCCGGCGTCGGCGGTCAGCGCGTCCGCGGTGCTCTCCGCGGAGTCGTCGTTCAGGCCGACGAGCGGGGTGTCCGGGTTGCCGAGCAGCTGCGCGATGGCGTACTCGCCGTCGAGCTGGTACTCGTTCAGGTTGACCCCGCCGGCGACCACGCCGCAGGTGGTGAGCGCGCCGTCGATCCGGCCGGCGCCGTCCTGCGCCTCCAGGGCGCTGACGAGGCCGCCCATCGAGGTGCCGAACGCGATCACGTGCGCGGGCACGTGCGGCAGGACGCTGGTCTCGACGGCGGTGAGCGCCCCGAACTGGTCGCTGACGGCGGTGTTCAGCGCCCACTCGGAGCCGTTGGGGTCAAACGAGGAACCCGCCAGCGCATAGCCCTGGCTGAGCAGCGCGGCCTCGGTCTCCGAGTCGGGCGCGTCCGCCGCGGTCAGCGCGCCGTACCCGTGGCTGTAAAGGACTAGCGTGCCGTTCCACGACTTCGGGTACTCCGCCACCCAGGTGGTGCCGTTCGCGAGCGTGCCCGTCACCTGGGTGTCCGGCGCGGCCGAGCTGGTCGGCCGGGGTGTGCCGGCCGGGGCCGGGGTGCTGGCGGCGCCGGCGGCGGCGGCGGTCCCGCTGCCAGACACGGACGGCGCGCTAGCGCCTGCGCTGCTCGCGGCGCCCGTAGCGCCGGGGCTGTCTGACGTGGCGTTCGCCGAGCAGGCGGCGAGGCCGGTCAGCCCGGCGAGCCCGGCCGCGGCCGCGATCGCCGCTACCCGCGCGGTCCGCTTGATACGGGACGGGCGGGGTTTCATACTCGTGATCGTATGTGCGGTCGCGCACTGGCACCCGTTAACCATGACCTTGGCCGCGGTGCGATGTGGGATTATGAACCCCATGGACTTTCTCGCCGACCTTGAGGCCAGGGGCCTCATCCAGGACAGCACCGACCGCGACGCGCTGCGCGCCCGGCTCCAGGCTGGCCCGGTCGGCGTGTACTACGGCTGTGACCCGAGCAACGACTCCCTCCAGATCGGCAACCTGATCGGCCTGCTCGTGCTGCGGAAGTTCGCCGACGCCGGGCACCACGCGGTCGCCCTGGCGGGCGGCGCGACCGGGATGATCGGCGACCCGGGCGGCCGCTCCAAGGAGCGGAACCTGCTCGACGCCGAGACCCTCGACCGTAATACCAAGCGGATCGCCGGCCAGCTCGAGCGGATCTCCCGGGTCGAGCTGGTGAACAACCTCGGCTGGACCGCCGAGGTCACCCTGCTCGACTTCCTGCGTGACATCGGCAAGCACGCGAGCGTCAACCAGATGATCGCCCGCGAGTCGGTCAAAGCCCGGCTTGAGAGCGAAAACGGCATCTCGTTCACGGAGTTCAGCTACCAGCTGCTGCAGGCCAACGACTACCTGCACCTGTCCCGCAGCCGTCAGGTGGAGATTCAGATCGGCGGCTCGGACCAGTGGGGCAACCTGCTGGCGGGCGTGGACCTGATCCGCCGGGCGGACGGCAAGCACGTGCACGCGTTCACCTGGCCGCTGCTGCTCCGCTCCGACGGCAAGAAGTTCGGCAAGTCGGAGGACGGCGCGGTCTGGCTGGCGGCCGACAAGACTTCCCCGTACCAGTTCTTCCAGTACTGGATGAACGTCGCGGACGCCGACGTGGAGCGCTTCCTGCTCCAGCTCACGCTGCTGCCGGTGGAGGAATGCCACGCGGTCGCGGCCGCGCACGCCGAGGCGCCGCATAAGCGGGCGGGCCAGCGCCGTCTCGCCCAGGAGATCACCACGCTGGTGCACGGCGCCGAGGCGGCCACGGCGGCCGAGGAAGCGAGCGCGATCCTGTTCGGCGGCTCCCCTGCGGGCGCCTCCGTGCAGGCCCTGGAGTTCCTCGCGACCGAGGTCCCGACGTCGCCGTTCACCGACGGGGTGACGCTGGCGGCCGCCCTGGCGGCGACCCCGCTGGCCTCGTCGCTGTCCGACGCCCGCCGCACGATCAGCCAGGGCGCCGCCTCGGTCAACGGCGAGGTGGTCCCCGCCGACCGCCCACTCACGGAGGCGGACCTGCTCTACAACCGCTGGCTGCTGCTGCGCAAGGGCAAGCGCAACTACCACCTGCTCGACGCCGCCACCAGCTAGCGGTCCCGGTCACCAGCTAGCCGTCGCGGTGGTCACCAGCTGGCGGTCCCGGTCGCCAGCGCTGTCGCGGCCGAACCCAGTATGTTGCTCCGCATGACCGGGACCGAGATCACCGCGGGTCTCATCCGCGACCTGCTGCGGGACCAGCACCCTGACCTGGCCGGGCTGCCTCTCCGCGAGGTGGAGGGCGGCTGGGGCAACCAGATGTGGCGCCTCGGGGACGACCTGGCCGTGCGGATCCAGCGCATGGAAAACAGCCCCGAGCCCCAGCTCAAGGAGCGCCGGTGGCTGCCCGTGCTCGCCCCGCGCCTGCCGCTGCCGGTCCCCGTCCCGGTGCGCAGTGGTGCTCCGTCCGCGCGGTTCCCCAAGCTCTGGACGGTCATGACGTGGGTGCCTGGCCTGCCGCTGGACCGCGGGTCGATCACCCGCGGCGAGCACGCGGCCGGCACCCTGGCGGCGTTCCTCCGTGCGCTGCATGTGGCCGCGCCCGCCGACGCCCCGGTTGACGCGGACCGCGGCGCGCACCCCAGGGACTGCACGGACGGCTTCGACCGGTTCTTCGAGGCCGTCGACGCTGATGCGATCGGCTCCGACGCCGCCGGTGTCCGGGCCGTCTGGGACGACGCAGTCGCGGCCCCCGCCTGGGAGGGGCCGCCGGTATGGGTGCACGGCGACCTGCATCCCGCGAACGTCGTCGTCGCGGACGGCACGCTCGCGGGCGTGGTCGACTTCGGCGACCTGTGCGCCGGCGACCCGGCGGTGGACCTGGGGGCCGCCTGGGTGCTGCTGCCGCCGGGCGCGGCTGCCCGCTTCTTCGCCGCGTACGCGGAAGCTGACGAGGCCACGGTCCGCCGCGCCCGCGGGCTGGCCGCGCTGAAGAGCCTCTTCCTGATGCTGATGGGCCAGAACGGGGACCGCGGACTGCCCGGCGGCAAGCCCGCGTGGGGCCCGGCGGGCCGGGCGGCGCTCGACCGGGTCCTCAGCGAGCCGCAGACCCGGTTCCACGAGTAGGCCGGCGGCTTCCGGCCTGCTGCGGCGGGCAGGCTCGCGCCTCGTGCGCCCCGACGACCCCCACTCAGGGGCAGCCCGGCCGCACCCGGCCCGCTCATCGGTCTGCCCGCCGCCTGCCGCCACGCCGTGTCGCCCTTTAACGCGTCGCCGGGTTCGCCCAAGGCGGCGAGTGGGATGCCTGCCGACCGGGCCCGGAACTGGCGGCGACGCTGGCCGCGGTAGCCGGACCGGACTGGCGGTGCCCCGGAGGCGAACCGGATGAGCTGGTCGGCGTGCTGCGACACGGCCCCGGACCGGAACCGGCTGCCGCCGGAGAGAACGACGGGCCCGACGGAGATACAGACGGCAGCGGCCCAGGCGGCGCTGGTCCTGAAGGCGACGGCCCGGAGGGCGCCACCCCGGCTGGCACCGGCCCTGATGACGACGGCGCTGGCGGCGGTGGCGCTGGCTGCCGCGATCCCGGCGGCGCCGGCCCTGGCGGCGCAAAGACCGAGAGCCCTTACCCCCCGTGCCGGCCGGCGTGGTCAGGTCGTGGTTACTGCCTGGTGGAAGAGGCCGGCGTTACGTGCGCACCAGTCAGTGAAAGTGGCGGGCTTGCGGCCGAGCAGGCGCTGGACGGTGTCGGTGCGGAGCCCGGTGATGTCAGCGCGCATGAGGGCGATCGCTTCAAGGAATGCCTCGGCGAGTGCCGGGGGTGCTCCGCCGGGGAAGCGGGCGCGGACGGCCTCTCCTGGTGTGGCGGGTTCGCGGACCTTGATGTCGAGGCCAGTCGCCGCTGAGAGGATCCGCACTTGTTCGGCGATGGTAAGCGCCTCGTCTCCTGTGAGGACGTATTCCCTGTCCTGGTGGCCTTCCTGGGTGAGGGCGACGGCGGCGACGGCAGCGATGTCGGCCGGGTCGATCGGGGCGTAGCGCCCGGGGCCTGCCGGGTCGAGGACGTACCCGCCCTCGCGGATGGTCGGCAGCCAGTCGAGGGCGTTGGTCATGAAGCCGCCGGGCCGCAGGAACGTCGCGGGTATGCCGGAGGCTCGGATGACCTGCTCGCGTTCGCGATGCCAGCGGCCCATGGCGGGCATCGGGTCGCCGAGCACGTTGAACGAGGACAGGTGAACGATATGGCGCACGCCGGCGGCTTGGGCCGCGGCGACGGCATGGCGCACGTGGCTGGTGCCGATGCCGGGGGTGAGCAGGAAAAGCTTGCCGGCGCCGCCGCACGCGCGCGCCAGCGTGGCCGGGTCGTCCAGGTCGCCGGCGATGCGTTCGGCGCTGGCCGGCAGCCAGGCTGCGCGGGCGGGATCACGGACCAGAACGCGAAACCCGGTGCCCCTGGCGTCGAGTTCGCGGGTCAGTTCGCGGCCGATGTTCCCGGTGGCTCCGGTGACCAGTAGCATGGTGGCTCCTGAGATCGTTTGCCGTCTAGTGAGTACCTGCGGAGAACGTTAGCCGGCAAATGATTAGCCGTCAATCGACCTATTGGCTGCTGAGCTGGTGCTCGGTTCGCGCTGACTACCGGAGGTTCGGATGCCTGAGTTCCTGGACCTGCACGGGCGGACTTCCAAGGTGCTCCGTGCCCTGACCGAGGTGGAGATGCGGCGTCACGGATTGCACTACGGCCAGGACCTGGTGCTGGCGGCGCTGTGGGAGCGCGACGGGCGAACGCCCGGCGAGGTCGCCGCCACGCTGCATGTCACCACGCCCACGATTGTGAAGATGGCCACCCGGATGACTGCCGCCGGACTGCTTACCCGCCGCCGCGACGACCGGGACAACCGCCTGGTCCGCCTCTGGCTCACCGACGCCGGGCTGGCCCTGAAAGAGCCAGTCCGGTCAGCCCGGCAGTCCCTTGAGGCCAAGGTCACCGAGGGTCTTACCGAGACCGAACGCCGGTCCCTGCTGGAAATGCTGGCCACGATCCAGCACACAGCCAGCGGGATGCTCGGCAGGCCAGCCGGTCACGGCGACGAGACAGACACCTGAAGCCATCAGCCGAGACTGCCAGGCACTCGGTGCCTGACTCCGCACTGCAAACGAGCCGCACCCCTCGCTTGGGAGCGGTTCACAAGGCGACTGACAACCGCCGCTACATGCCTGCCATGCTCGACATGCTCGCCGACGCCGCCGGGGACGAGGACACCTGCGGTGCGGACGACGACGCCCCCGCGCTGGGCCCTGAAGTGGGCACTGCGCTGGCCTGCGCTGTCCCGGCCGCCGCGATGTTCAGCACTTCGACGGTGCCGTCGTTCTCGCAGGTGACGTAGGCCTGGCGTCCGTTCGGCAGGACTGAGATGCTCGTCGGGGCTTTCCCGGTCGGTAGCTCGCCGATGACCTTGCTGGACGCCGTGTCGATCACCGTGACGGTGTTGTCCTCGTTGTTAGCCGTGAAGATGTAGCGCCCGTCGGGGGAATAGGTGACGTCGAGCGGGTTCCTGCCGACCGGGATCACCGCGACCTCTTTGTCGGTCCCGGTGTCGACCAGGTAGACCTCGTTGCCGTTGAAGCTGGTGATCGCCAGGCGGCTGCCGTCGGGCGAGATGGCCATGCTGTGCGGGGTCTCGCCCACCTGGATCTGCTTGACGACGTGATTGTCGCTGGCGCTGAGGACGGTGACGACGGTCGACATGTGGTCGGTAGCGTAGAACAGCCCGTTCTGCCCGAACACGATCCAGTGCGGGTTCGGCGCGACGGGGATGCTGTCGGTCAGCTTCTGGCTCGCCAGGTCGATCACGTCGATGACGTCCTCGTTGGTGCCGGAGGTTGCCATGTTGTGGTTGGGCACGTAGAGGTACTTCCCGTCCGGGCTGAGCGCCGCGGGGCCCGGGGTGAAGTTATTCACCCGCACGGTGGACGTCACGGTGCCGGACGCGGTGTCGACGAACGCGATCAGCGGCGCGATCTTCCTTCCGCTGTAGACGCTGACGTACGCGGTCTTGCTGTCAGGTGAGAACGAGATGAACTGCGGCGGCCCCTGCGGAATCTGAATGGTTCCTGACACCTTGTCGGTACTCGTGTTGAGCACGGTGACCGCGCCGGTGCCTGGATCGGCGATGTAGGCGAACTTGCCGTTCGGCGCGACCTGGATGAAGCTCGGGTTCTTCCCGGCCGTGAGCTTCTCCGCCACCGTGGGCACGGCGAGGGCGCTCCCGCCGCCGCCGCCCGTCCCGGCCGCGGCGGTTCCCGGAGCGGCCGGGTTTGTCCCGGCCCCGGCTGTCGGCGACTTGCTGCCGCTTGCCTGCGGGGTGCCCTTGCCTCCGGTCAGTCCCAGCGTCACGCCGGCCGCGGCGCCCGCGACCAGCAGCAGCGCCAGCGCGATCAGCAGCCAGTCCCGCCTGCGGCGCCTGCGCTCGGGCGACCTCCCGTGGCCGGGCGGGCCGCCGGGGCCGCCAGGTACGGACGGGCGCCCCGGCGGAGGCGGGGCGGTCTGGACGGCCGGCCAGTTGGCGGTCGGTGCCTGGTAATCGTCGGGTGAGTAGGCCCCGGCCGGCTCATGGGTGATTTCAGTGGGCGGGTGCGGGTCAGCCCCCGAGCCGTACTGAGCGCCGTACTGAGTGCCGTACTGGCCGCCAGCCTGGGAGCCGTACTGCGGGCCAGCGGTTGAGCCGTACTGCCCGGGCTGGTACGACCCGGGCTGCGGGCTGTACTGCGCGCCCATATAGGCCCCGGACTCGGGGCCGGCCTGATAGGCGGACGATCCGGTCCTTGGCGGCACCGCCTGCAGCGATCCGCTGGCCGTTGGAGGCTCCCCCATGGGGCCGAGCGCGTCGCGGGCCGCGGCCATGAACTCGCGGCACGTCTCGTAGCGGTCGCCGGGGTTCTTGGCGAGGGCACGGGCGAATACCTCGTCGATGGCGGGCGGCAGCTCGGCGCGAAGCATGGTGGGCTGGGTGGGCATTTCCTCCATGTGCGCCCAGATGATGGCGGCGTCCAGGTCCTTCTCGAAGGGGACGCGGCCGGTCAGGCACTCGTAGAGGACGCAGCCCAGGGAGTACTGGTCGGCCAGGCCGGTGACCGAGATGCCGCGGATCTGCTCGGGCGCCACGTAATCGATCGTGCCGATGGACTGCCCGGTGGCGGTCAGCCCTGACTGGCCGCCCATGTGCTTGGTGATGCCGAAGTCGGCCAGGTACACGTGGTCCGGGTCGGTGTCGTCGTTGGCCCGCTCGACCAGCAGGTTTCCCGGTTTGACGTCGCGGTGGACCAGACCGCGGCGGTGCGCGGCGTCGAGTGCCCGCGCCACCTGGCTGAGCAGCAGCAGTGCCCGGTCAGCGGGCAGGCGCCCGCGCTTCTTGAGCATCTGCCGCATGTCGGTGCCCGTCACGTAGCGCATCGCGATGAAAAGCAGCCCCCCGCTCGATCCCATGTCGTGAATGGGGATGACGTTCGGGTGGTTCATCGACGCCGCGATCCGCGATTCCTCGAGAAACCGGGTGCGGAAAATGTCGTTGGTCGCCAGCTCGGGCGCCAGCACCTTCAGCGCGATCGTGTTGCCGAGACGCGGGTTCTCGGCCCGGAAGACGGTGCTCATACCGCCCCGCCCGATAATCGCGGTCAGGCGGTACCCGGCGAATTCTTCCCCGACAAGCGGCAAGTCAACCATTAGTGCTCTCCCCGTCCATGCACACACTCCCGCCCGGAGTCACCGCCAGCCCGGACCAGATTCCCGGGCACGTTCAGGCGGTCACCCTGCTTGATTCGGACGACCCGGAATAAGTGAACCTGGAGATTGCCTGGAGGTCAATCCCGGTGAATTCGGAGAGTAACCAGCCCCCGTTATGGATGGGGCAAGGGTTGTCTTGTGTGAATGGCGAGGCGAAACGGAACGAAGATTTTTCGCAGATTAACCAGATTGTTGTCACCCGCGGCAGCTGATTCCGTAATCGTCAATGTTAAGGCTATCGATGAAGTATCCGGTGCGCTAGCCGGCGGCGGTGAGCAGGGCCTGCTGGTGCCGCTCGCACCAGCGCCGGGCGCGCCCGGCCGCCGGGGCGACTGACCGCCAGTGGTCGGCGAAGCCCGCGTGCCCGGCCGCCGCCGCTTCGGTGACGATCGCGTAGGTCCAGTCGTGGTTGGCGACCAGGGCCTCGGCGACCGCCAGGCGGCCGGCCCGGTTAAGGCCGCTGGCGCCCAGGAAGACCCGGAACCGGTCCAGGGCGCGCCCCTGGCGGCTGTCGGTGATGTCCCGCTCGTCGAGCAGCGGCACGAACGAGCGCGCGGCGGCGGCGAAGTCCCAGGCGGCGCTGCCCGGCCCCGCCAGGTCGAAGTCGATGAGCGCGACCGCCCGGCCGTCGCGGAAGACCACGTTGGCCGGGTGCACGTCGTTATGGCTGACCAGGCCGGCCTGGTAGCGGGCCGGGACCGGCCGGGGCCAGCGGTAGCCCGCCGGGTCGAACGAGGCCGCCGCCCGGTGGTACTCCCGCAGCAGGGTGGCCACGCTGACCAGCGCTTCGTCGCTGAGCATGTCCTCGGAGAGCGGCGGCAGCGCCGCCTGGCCGTCGATGTAGCTGAGCGTCTCGGTGACCGGGCCGGCCGCGAGCACCCGGGGCGCGCCGTCGAAGCCGGCCGCGGCCAGGTGGCCGAGCAGTGCGTGCGTCGCGGGCCTGCACGGTGCGGCCGGCCGCACTACCGTGTCGCCTACCCGGACTACCCGTCCCCGGTTGGCGGTGCCGCCGCACAACGGCAGGCCGGCCGGCGGCAGGCCGGCCGGAGACAGACCGGCCGGAGATAGACCGGCCGGAGACAGGCCGGCCGGCGGCAGGCTAGCCGCGCTCCGCCCGTCGCCCTCGCGCGCCCTAGGCACCGCCTCGGTGCGGGGTGCTGTTCGCAAGGCTGAGCAAGCCTCGGGCGAGGCTTGAGTGCGTGACCAGGCCATGGACAAGCCCTCCTCGGATCGCGGCGAAGACCGCGGGGCTCTTGGCGGCGTCGTAGGCGACGCCAAGGACGAACGGGATCCGTGTGAACAGCGGGACCGGCGCCACGATCATCCGGCCGTCCAGCGGGGTGGCCAGCGGGCGCCCGTCCGCGCCGATGAACACCCCGGCGACCTCCGCGTGCACGCCGGCGGCGGCGAGTTCCGCGCGCTCCGCGGGCGTGATCGCGTCGTAGATCGTGGACAGCCCGGGGCCCCAGGCGCCGATTGAGACCACCGCGATCGTCACGCTCGGAATGAGTGCGAACGCCTCGGCGATGTCGCTCTGGCGGCGGATCGCGGTGGCCGTCGCGGCGTCGTCAACCAGCATCGGCGCGTAGAACGCGTGGGCGGTGCCGCCGCCCACCCGGGCCACGCCGCGCACCAGTTCAAGCAGGTCCTGCCCGTCGGGCGGCGGCACCGCCCCGGTGAGCTGGACGATCGGGCACGGCGGCAGCCTGGTGAGCGCGGCGGTGAGCCCGCTCAGCGTTCGCGACCAGGTCAGGCCGAGCACGTCACCCGGTGCGATCAGGTCGGTCAGCACCTGGCCGGCCGCCTCGCCGAGCCGCTGGCGCAGCGGCGACTCGTCTTCTGGGAAGTTGAAGACGAACGCGTGCCGCAGGCCGAAGACGGAGCACAGCTCGGCCGACAGCCCCGCGTCGAGGCTGCCGCCTGGCAGGCCGATCTCGATGCGGACGAGGCCGCTTTCCCGCGCCGAGTCGAGCAGCCGGGCGACCCGGAACCGGCTGATTCCCAGCCGGTCGGCGATGTCGACCTTGGAAATGCCCTCCAGGTAAAACTGGCGCGCCACCCGCGCGGCCAGGACGACTTCTGATGGGCGGTCCGCCGACAAGCTGGCCATCTAATTCCTCCGCAAACGCTCATTTGAGCGCTCATATCTCATATTTGCAGCTTTTCTTGACATTGCCTAGCCGTCAGTTCACTGTGAACTCATGTTCATCTGAGCATTCAAGCGCTCAAATGAGCAGAGGTCAATCGCCAAAGCGTCCTCAGCGCGGTGGAGGTTCATTGATGAATTCGTCCAGGTTCAGGACCAGCCCCGGGATCAGGTTCAGAAAGCGCAGGCTCGCCGCCGCCGCATGCGCGGCCGTCGCGGTGACCGCGGCGGCCGCGTGCTCGAGCGGCGGCGGCTCTGGCAGTGCCGGCAACGCCAGCGCAAACAGCGACACGGGCACGGTGACGGTCGCGGTGGTGTCCAACCCGCTGATCACCGGCCAGATGATCCCGCTCACGGAGTCGGTGTTCGAGAAGCAGAACCCCGGCATCAAGGTCAAGTTCGCCACCTACACAGAAGGCGACCTGCGGGCGGCGATCGAAAAGGACGTCAGCACGCACAGCAACTCGTTCAACGTCGTCATGGTCGGCCCGTACGAGGCGCCGCTGTTCGCCAAGAACAACTGGCTGGTCGACCTGACCAAGCAGTACACCGCAAGCGACCCGTCCTATGACGTGTCCGACCTGCTGCCGGCCGTCGCCAAGTCGCTGTCGTACAACGGCGACCTGTACGCGGCGCCGTTCTACGGCGAGTCGTCGATGCTGTACTACAACAAGACCCTGCTGGCCCAGGCGGGCATCACCATGCCCGCGCACCCGACCTGGACCCAGGTCGAGGCGGCGGCCGCGAAGCTGAACAAGCCCGGCTCGGAAGCGGGCATCTGCCTGCGCGGCCTGGCTGGCTGGGGCGACAACATGGCGTCGCTCGACACCGTGATCAACACCTTCGGCGGCGAGTGGTACAACACCAGCTGGCAGGCGCAGCTCACCTCGCCCGCGGACACCGCCGCCATCAACTTCTACGTCAACCTGGTCAAGCAGTACGGCGAGTCCGGCGCCTCCAACGACAGCTTTAACCAGCTGCTGACGCTGTACGGCCAGGGCAAGTGCGCCATGTGGTACGACTCCACGGTGGCGGCGACCTCGCTCGCGACCACCTACCCGTCGGTATACAAGGACACCGGCTACGCCTTCGCGCCGGTCGACAAGACCACGTCGTCGGGCTGGCTCTGGTCCTGGTCCCTCGGCATCCCGCAGGGCGTGAGCGACCAGGGGGCGGCCTGGAAGTTCATCTCGTGGGCCACCTCGAAGCAGTACGACACCCTGGTGGCGTCGAAGTACGGCTGGTCGGCGGTGCCGCCAGGCAGCCGGACCTCGCTCTACCAGAACGCGAGCTACCTCAAGGCGGCCGCGCCGTTCGCCAGCATCACGCTGCAGTCGATCGACGGGACCGATCCAGATCACCCGACGGTGGGCAAGGTGCCCTATGTAGGCGTGCAGTACGTCGACATCCCGCAGTTCGAGACGCTCGGCATGACGGTCGGGCAGCAGATCGCCGGCGCGATCGCCGGCACGGAATCGGTGAGTCAGGCGATATCGTCCGCGCAGTCGGCGGCCTCGGCCTACACGCCGCAAGAACTGTCCGGCAGTAACTAGGGACGACCGGGAACATGGCCGTTCTTGAGGACGTCTCCTCGCCTCCCGCGGCCGGGCTCCGGCCGCGGGAGGCGGGCCGGCGCGAGCGATGGCAGCGGCGCCTCCCGCTGCTGCCCGCGCTGGTCTACACCATCGTCGTCACCCAGGTCCCGTTCCTGGTGACACTCTGGTACAGCTTCCAGAGCTACTTCTGGAACGAGCCAGGCGGCGCGCACTGGACCGGGATATCCAACTACAAGGAAGTCTTCACCGACCCGAACTTCCGCAGCGCCCTGTGGAAATCGGTGACGATGACGGCGATCGCGGTGATCGTCGCGATGATCCTCGGCATCCTGCTGGCGGTGCTGCTCGACAAGAAGTTCCTCGGCCGCGGCGTGGTCCGCACGCTGATCATCACGCCGTTCCTTGTCATGCCCGCCGCCGCCGCGCTGATCTGGAGCGGACCGATGCTCGACCCCCAGTTCGGGCTGCTCAACTGGCTGCTCGAGCCGTTCGGGGTCAACCACGTGGCCTGGCTGACCACGCACGCCTACGGCTCGGTGATCGTGGTGATGATCTGGCAGTGGACGCCGTTCATGACGCTGATCGTGCTCGCGGGCCTGCAAGGCCAGGCGTCGGACGTGCTCGAGGCGGCCAAGGTCGACGGTGCGAGCGCGTGGGCGACGTTCCGCGAGCTCACCCTGCCGCACCTGCGCCCGTACATCGAGCTCGGCATTCTGCTCGGCTCGATCTATCTGGTGACCGCCTTCGACCAGGTGCGGCTGATGACCAACGGCGGGCCGGGCACCGAGACCACCACCTTGCCCTTCTACCTGTACCAGAAGGTGAACTTCGCCTTCGATATCGGCGGCGCGGCCGCGGCGGGCGTGGTCACCGTGGTGCTGACGATCATCGTGGCCAGCTTCGCGCTGCGGATGTTCGCCCGGGTCTTCCAGTTCGAGGAGGCACAGTGACAAGGGAGACACAGTGGCCGCGGTAACGGCGAGCGGGGTGACCGCCCAGACGCCGGAGGCGCCCCGGCGCCGCCGCCGTGCCCGCGAGATCTCGGGCCTTGCGGGCTGGACCGTGCTCGGCTGGGTGGTGGGCATCGCCTTCTTCATCCCGATCCTGTGGATGGTGATCACGGCGTTCAAGCCGGAGTCAGCCGCCGAGACCTGGCCGCCGCAGTTCACCTTCAGCCCCACGCTGTCGGAGTTCCGGCTGGTCTTCAATGGCTTCGGCCCGTTCATCGAGCACTCGGCGATCGCCACCGTCGGGTCCACCGTGCTGGTGCTGGTGCTCGCGCTGCCCGCCGCCTACGCGCTGTCGATTCACCCGGTCGGCAAGTGGCGGGACTCGCTGTTCTTCTTCATCTCGACCAAGATGCTGCCGGTCGTGGCGGCGATCGGCCCGCTCTACGTGATCGCGCTGAAGTCGCACCTGCTCGACAGCATCTGGCTGCTGATCATCCTCTACGCGGCGATGAACCTGCCGCTGGCGATCTGGATGATCCGCTCGTTCATGCTCGAGGTGCCTGGCGAGATGCTCGAGGCGGCGCGGCTCGACGGCGCGGGCCGGTTCCGCGAGATCACCGAGGTCATCATGCCGGTGGTGAGCCCTGGCCTGGTGTCGACGGCGCTGATCTGCGTCATCTTCGCCTGGAACGAGCTCTTCCTGGCCCTCAACCTCACGGTCACCAACGCGTCGACGCTGCCGATGTTCCTCATCAGCTCCGTCCCGCAGGAAGGCCTCTACATCGCGCACCTGAGCGCGGCCGCGACCGTCGCGTCGGTCCCGGTGATCATCGTGGGCTGGATCGCGCAGCGCTCGCTCGTCCGCGGTCTGTCGATGGGGGCGATCAAGTGAAGCGGTTCTTCAAATGCACTCATCCCGAACGGAAGCGTGTTCCAACTGTTCCCCGGAGGTCCTCCCATGGCCGGTGTTAGGTACGTAGGCGCGAGCCGGGTCTACGCCAAGGGCGTCACGCCGGCCGTCGACATGCTCGACCTCGAGATCGAGGACGGCGAGTTCATGGTCCTGGTCGGGCCGTCTGGCTCGGGCAAGACCACCGCGCTGCGGATGCTGGCCGGGCTCGAGCCGCTTGACGGCGGCCGGATCGAGATCGCGGGCCGGGACATCACCGACGTGCAGCCGAAGGACCGGGACATCGCGATGGTGTTCCAGAACTACGCGCTCTACCCGAGCAAGACGGTCGCCGAGAACATGGGCTTCGCGCTGAAGATGCAGCACGTCCCCAGGCCCGAGCGGGACCGGCGGGTGCGCGAGGCGGCCCGGATCCTCGACCTGGACGACGCGCTTCTCGAGCGCAAGCCGAAGGCGCTGTCCGGCGGGCAGCGGCAGCGGGTCGCCATGGGCCGGGCCATCGTCCGCGAGCCGAAGGTCTTCCTGATGGACGAGCCGCTGTCCAACCTGGACGCGAAGCTGCGCGTGCAGACCCGCAGCCAGATCGCCGAGCTGCAGCGCCGCCTGGGCATCACCACCGTCTACGTGACCCACGACCAGGTGGAGGCGATGACGATGGGACACCGGGTGGCCGTGCTCAGCGGCGGCAAGCTGCAGCAGTGCGCTTCGCCGCGCGAGCTGTACGACAATCCGGTGAACCAGTTCGTGGCCGGCTTCATCGGCTCGCCGGCGATGAACCTGCTCACCGCGAAGCTGACCGAGGGCGGCGCCCGGGTGGGCGGCACCGTGATCCCGCTGCCGCCGCCGGTGCGGACCGCGGTGGACCGGGACCGGCTGACCGAGATCGTCATCGGCATCAGGCCCGAGCACATGCACCTGGTGAGCGGGGCCGAGACCGAGGCGGCAGCCGGCGGCGGGATGGCGAGCGGCGGCGCGGTGGCGAGCGGCGGCGCCGGGGCGAACGGCGGCGCCGGGGCGAACGGCAGCGCCGCGGGCGGCACGACGCCCGGCGGGGCGCTCGTGTCGGGCGAGCTGCTGCTGGTGGAGGAGCTCGGCGCCGACGCGCTGCTGCACGTACGGCTGGCCGACGTCAGCGTGACCGGCGACAGCGTCGGGGGCGACAGCCTCAGCGGCGACAGCGTGGCCGGCAACAGTGTGTCCGGCGAGCGCCGGGCAGGCGGCGGCACCGTGGTGACCAGGACCGAGGGCCGCACGTCGCCCGCACCAGGCTCGAAGGTCGCCTTCCGCGTGCAGTCCGAGCACGTCTTCGCGTTCAACCCGGCGACCGGCGCCCGCCTCGCTGGCTAGCGGCCTGACAACTACGAGATGGAGGGCTCATGCGGGCCATCGTGCTCGACCGCCCGGGCAGTTTCCGGGTGGCAGAGGTGCCTGACCCCGTGCCGGGGGAGGGGCAGATTGTCGTCAAGGTAGAAGCCTGCGGGGTCTGCGGCACGGACATCCACATCATGGACGGCGAGTTCCCGCCGACCCCGTACCCGATCACGCCCGGCCACGAGTTCGCGGGCACGGTCGTCGCGGTGGCCGGCGACGTGAAGATGAACCTGCCAGTCGGGGCCAGGGTCGCGGTCGATCCGTCGCTGTACTGCGGCTACTGCCGCCGCTGCCGCTCAGGCCGCGACAACCTGTGCGAGAACTGGGCGGCGATCGGCGACACCGTGGACGGCGCGTTCGCCGAGTACGTCGCCGTTCCCGCGGTGAACGCCCACCTGCTGCCGGACAGCGTCGACGGGCAGCTGGGCGCGCTGGTGGAACCGCTCGCCTGCGCGGTGCACGGCCTGCGGCGGCTCGGCCCGGTGTTCGGCGACACGGTGGTGCTGGCAGGGGCGGGCACCATGGGCCTGCTGCTGCTGCAGCTCCTGGTGCACTCAGGGGCGGGCCCGGTCACCGTGGTGGACCGGGTTTCCGGCCGGCTGGAGGTCGCCCGCAAGCTCGGGGCCGCGCAGACCGCGGGTGACCTGAAGGAGCTGGCAGACGAACGCTTCGAGGTCGCGGTCGACGCCACCGGAGTGCCGGCCGTGGTCGACGGCGTGGCCGGACTGCTCGACCGGGGCGGTCGGCTGCTGGTCTTCGGTGTCACTCCGGCCGAGGCGACGATGAGCCTGTCGCCGTTCCGCGTCTACAACGACGAGATCACCGTGACCGGTTCGATGGCCATCTTGCGCAGCTTCGCGCCGGCGGTGGAACTGATCGCCACCGGCGCGATCGACCCGCGCCCGCTGCTGTCGCCGCCGCTGCCGCTCGCGGAGTTCGGCGAGGCGCTGCGCCGGGTGCGCACAGGCCAGGGCATCAAGTGGCACGTCAAGCCGGCCTGACCGGGGCGATGGCAACCTAGGCGCGACGGGCGTTAACTTAGGGGAGGTGTGGTGCCCTGAGCCACGCGGGAGCCGGATCTGGACGTGGCGAAGGGCGGTAAAGGCAGATGGCGATGATCGCGGTCGCCGGCGAGGCGCTGATCGACCTGGTGGCGGGCACCGGCGGCCAGGTCGACGCGCATCCCGGAGGCGGACCCTACAACGCGGCGCGGACCCTGGCCAGGCTCGGCATTCCGGTCGCGTTCCTCGGCCGGCTGGCCGGCGACGGCTTCGGCCGCCTGCTGCGCGAGCGGCTGAGCGCGGAGGGCGTGACGCTGGGCCTGCCCGAGCCGTCGGCCAGGCCGAGCACGCTGGCGGTCGCGGCGCTCGACGCGGCGGGCGTCGCCGACTACGCCTTCTACCTGGACGGCACCGCCGCGGCGGACGTGTCCTACGAAGTGCTGCGCGCCGCGCTGGAAACGCTGACGGCCCGGCCGGGCGGGCTCACCGCCGTGCACGTCGGCACCCTCGGGCTGCTTATGGAGCCGGTCGGCGCGGCCATCGAGCGGCTGGTCCTGACCGACGTGCCCCCGGATGTCCTGGTGTTCCTCGACCCCAACTGCCGTCCAGGCGCCGTCACCGACGCCGCCGCCTACCGCGCGCGGATCAGTGCCATCGCCCGCCGCGCCGACATCGTGAAGGCGAGCGTCGAGGACCTCGCCTACCTCTATCCCGGTGCGTCGCCCGAGGCGGCGGCGAAGACGCTGCTCGCCGCGGGCACGCCGCTCGTGCTGGTCACCGACGGCCCGCACCCGGCCCGGGCGTTCCTGGCCGGCACGGTGCTGTCGGCCGAAGCCCCCAGCGTCACCGTCGCCGACACCATCGGCGCGGGCGACGCCTTCGGCGGCGGCTTCCTCGCCTGGTGGACGGAGCACGGCCTGGTCCGCGGCGACCTGTACCGCAGCGGTGACGACCGCGCCCGTGACGACCGCGCCCGTGATGACAGTGCCGGTGATGACCGCGCCCGTGATGACAGTGCCGGGGATGACAATGCCGGTGATGACCGCGCCCGTGATGACAGTGCCGGTCAGGGCGACGCCAGTCAGGGCGGCACCGGCCAGCGCCTTGAAGAGCTCGTTAGCCGGGCGCTGCATGCCGCCGCCGCGGTCGCCGCGCTCACCTGCGCCCGCCCCGGCGCCGACCCGCCCGCCCTGTCCGAGGTGGTAGCCAACGGCTGGTGGCCCGAACCCGGCCCGGCGTAAGCGCCTCGGCCATCCCGCGCACCCCGGCCATCCCGCGCACCCCGGCCATCCCGGCCGCCCCGCGCTTCACTGCCATCGCGGTCACAGCCGCCCCGGACGTCCCAGCCGTCAGTGACGCAGATTATCGGGTGTCCTTAGTGGCCGTATTTGACGTTAACGACACACAATAAGTTGATCATCCATTTCGGGCTGGGCTGCGGGTTAGCCGAGATGCCCTGGCAGGTGTACCGGCCAGGGGATGAGCAGGCGTGCGCCCAGGACGAGCGCGCCCAGCGCGACCAGCGCGAACAGCGTGACCCAGACTCCCGCGGGCACGCCGGTCAGCCAGCCGAGCTGGTCGGCGTCGGAATTGCCGGCGGGGGGCCTGCCGTCGGCCAGGCGGACACCGGGCGGCCGGTAACCGGGCGAGAGCCGGGGCGGCCGGCGCCGCGACCCGGCTAGCTCAAAGACCGGGCGCACCCCGCCGAACAGCAGGAACCACGCGGTCGCGTAGCCGAACGCGGCGCGCAGGGCCGGGCCCGCCAGCAGGATGACCGCGACCATCGCGCCGCCGGTCACCAGCACCGCGAGCAGCCCGTACCAGTTGCGGATCATCAGCAGCGTGGCCGCCAGCAGCACCAGCAGCATTGCTAGCAGCAGGTTGACCAGCCCGGTGGCGAGCAGCGCCGCGGCGCCCGCGCCGAGCAGCGGCGGCGTGACGTACCCGGCCAGGGCGGTGATCACGATCCCGGGTCCGCGGCGCCTGCCCCTGGACACGGTTTCGCCCGAGGTGTCGGCGTGCAGCCTGATCCCCTCGAGCCGGCGGCCGGAGAGCAGCGAGGCCGCCGCGTGGCCGCTCTCGTGCGCGATGGTGATCGCGATCCTGGTCAGCCGCCACAACCGCGGACTGACGACAATGAGCAGGGCGACCGCGGCGCTCGCGGCGATCACCCATCCGGGCGGAACGCCCTGCGCCTCGGTCAGCCGATCCCAGAACACCGCCACAGACAAAGGGTACGCACCATCGGAAATGCCTGTTTCGCTAACGGCCGGACGGGCAGGTTCCGTCGTCATCACGCGTAGACTCGCGTCGATGTGATAACCCTTGGTAACTGAACCTGTACTTTCTGGTCACTGACGGGCGGAGAAGTGACATGAACGGCACGGTCAGGCATGTGATCGGCATGCGCGCTGACCCCACCTGGCGCCTCGGCATGACGGCGGTGGTGGCGGCCGTGGTGGCGGTGGCGGCCATCGTGGCCGCCGTCTTCGCGGCCAGGCCGGCCGGATCACCCGCTCCGGCCTCCGGGCCGCCGCAGGCGGCCGCACCCGGGCCGGTCAGCACGAGCACCAGTGCGGCGGCCGGCCTCCCTGGTCCGGCTGGTTCCGGGAGCACAGTTGGTTCTTCGGGCACCGCTGGCTCAGCGAGCACGGCTGGTTCAGCGCGCACATCCGCATCGGCGGGTACGGCCGCATCCGCGGGCCCGTCGCCCGTCTCGCTGGTGCTGACCGCCGCCGATCACCGCGACTGCCCGCCTGCGGCAACCGCATGCGTTGACCTGGCCAGGCACGTTACCTGGCTCCAGGCCGGCGGCAAGGTTACGTTCGGCCCGGTCCAGATGGAGCCGGGCAAACCAGGCGGCGGTCACGTGACCCCGGTCGGCACCTTCCACGTCTCCTGGAAGGCCGGACCGGCGTACATGAGCACCACCTACCACGAGGCGATGCCATGGGCGACGTTCTTCGCGGCGGGCGGTATCGCGTTTCACGGCGGCCCGCTGAACGAGTGGTCGCACGGCTGCCTGCACCTGACCGTCAGCAACGCGCACTTCTACAACGCGCACCTGCCCGTCGGGGCCGAGGTCATCGTCTTCTTAGCGGCGGCGCGTGGTGAGCCGCGCAGTCTGCGGCCCGTGAGTTACCCCGGTGCGCCGCCCATCTGAATGCGCTGGTGGACGGCCCAGCGCGCGAGCTGGTCGGCGAAGTGCGCGCTGTCCGGGTCGCCGGAAGCGCCACCCGGGATGACGAAGCTGGCCGCGCCCGGCGTCCCGAAGTCCACCACCTGCCGGTACACCGACAGACTGGTCACGGTGAACGGGCTGCCGGTACGCCACCCGTAGCCGGCCGCCTGGATGGTGTCGGCGTCACCGCCCGCCGGCACGCCAGGGAACGAGCCCGCCAGCGGGTGCACCTGCACGGCCTGGTGCGCGTCGCCCCACCGCCACCCGGCCGGGTCGGACCCGCCGGCCGCGGTGGCCGCCGTCCAGGCCCTGGCGAGCGCGCCGGGTACCGCGGCTAGCACCTGCTCCTGCCGCCCGGTCCGCCGGTCTCCGGATGCCTGCGCCGTCGCGTCTCCCTGGCTCGCCTCTGGTCCCGCCGGCGGCACCGGACCGCCGAGCAGCTCCCAGGTGTCGTTGACGAGCCAGCGCCTGATCATCGACAGCGTCGGCGCGAGCGCGCCCGAGGCTACCCAGCGCCAGGTCTCAGCGCCGAGCAACGGCTGGTAGAGCGCTTCGGCCAGGGCCCGGACGAAGCACGCGTAGAGCAGCGCCGCGGCCGACCCGGCGGCCAGGTCGCCGTCGAAGCCGGCCAGCAGCGCCCGCCCCGCCTCGGCGTTCTTGTCAGGAAACGGCCCCAGCCTGGCGAGCACCCGGCCCCAGCCGCGGGCCGCGAGCGACACCGTGTCGGCTTGCATGCCGGCCAGGTCGGCCGGGCTCAGCGGGCCGGGCGCCGTCAGCAGCGACCGGATCCGTTCGGCCCGCCAGGGCTGGGCGAACGTGTAGGAGATGTACGGCTGGCTGGCGTCGGTGATCGCGTTGTTGGCGGTCATCACGAAGCCCGCCTCGGGATCACGCAAGGCGGGCAGGTCCGCGAACGGCACCGTACCGGTCCACTCGCAGGAGTCGTCCCAGCCGGGTACCGGCAGCCGCCGCCCGGCGTCGGACGACCGCACAGGCAGTTCGCCGCGGCACTGGTAGGCGATCTGGCCGCCGTCGTCCGCGCAGACCAGGTTGTTGACCGGGTCGACCCACCCGGCCTGGGCGGCGGCGACTTCGGCCGCGCTGCGGGCGGTGAGCATCGGCAGCAGGCACTCGAAGCCGCGGTTGGGCCGGTGCGTGCCGGTCCAGCGCAGCGCCAGGGCGATGCCGCTCTCCGGGTGCCCGTGCACGACGGGGCCGTGCCTGGTCACCCACACGGGGACGGTGACGGGGGAGCCGCCGCGCACGCCGATCCGCTCGTGCCTGACCTCGGCTTCGCGCCAGCCGTCCGGCGTCAGGTACCTGGTCCCCTGGAACCGCTCCAGGTACAGGTCCTGGGTGTCCGCGTCCCCGTGGGTGATCGCCCAGCTGACGCTGCCGTTGAAGCCGAAGTGCGGAAAGCCGGGCAGTCCGGCGAATGTCGCGCCGACGACGTCGAAGTCAGGACAGCTGACCCGGCACTGCCAGTAGACGTTCGGGGTGTCGAGCGCCCGGTGCGAGTCGTTGCAGATCACCGCGTGGCCGTGGGTGGTGCGGCGCCCGCTGACGGCCCACGCGTTGGACCCCGGCTCGACCTCCGCGAGGAAGCCGAGGTGTCCTTCGACATCGGGCAGCGCCTCGTCGAGCAGGCGGCCGACCGGGTGGGTGAGCCGCCCGTCAGGCGGCACCGCCACCGGCGACCCGGCGACTGGGCGCGACTCAAGCCGTTCGAACGTGACGGCCCCGGCCCGGGCGAGCAGCACCGCGTTGGCCAGCTTGTGCTGCCACTGGCCCATCAGCACGTGCCGCACCAGGAACGCGGCCACGGAGTGCCACGGCTCCCAGGGCTCGACCGGGTACCGCCCGGGCAGCGGCTGCGCTCCGTCGCTGACCGCCCGGTTCACCCCGTCGGCGTAGGCCTCGAAGGCCGACCGCAGGGCGGGGGACATAGCGGCGACATCACGCTGGGCGGCGGCGGCCAGCCCGAGCCGGCGCGCCAGCACGTCACTGCCGAGCGCCGCGGAGCCGGCCGTCTCCGCCCACCGCCCGCAAGCCCGCCGCCGGTCGTAGTCCATCTGGAACAGCCGGTCCTGCGCGCACGCGTACCCCATCCCGGCCCACGCCTCCGCCGCCGTCCCGGCCTCGACATGCGGCACCCCGAACTCGTCACGCGCAATGCGAAAATTCACCCCCCAAGTATCCCGAACGAACCCGAGCTTCGCCCCTTCCGCCCCGTTCCACCCGCCGCCCCGCCGGCCGGGCCCCGTGGTTGCGTCCTCCCGCCGCCGGCATCCCGCTCCCCGGCTCCGCGCGCGGCGAAAAGTAATATTCCAGCCGGCAAAGCCGGATATTAGAGTTGCTGTCATGTCATCCGATACGGCGCTAGCCGCCTTCCTGGCCGAGCCGCGCAACGTGATCGTGGCCGGCATCCGCAAGGACGGCCGTCCCCACCTCTCGCCCAACTGGTTCTTCTGGGACGGCGAACACTTTTACGTCTCGACCACCCGTAAGCGGGCGAAGTACACCATCTTCAGTCGTGATCCCCGGGCCGAGCTGGTGGTGGACGACGCGACCGGCTTCCGCTACCTCGAAGTCCCCGCGACGGTGACCATCCGCGAGGATGTCCCGGCTAACGTCGCCCTGTTCCGTGCGATCAGGGAGAAGCACGGACGCGTCATCCCGGCCGCCGATCAGCTGGCCGCCGAGCTTATCGCCGACGACCGGGTCCTCCTCGTCTTCACCCCGTCCGTCCCGCGGTCCAGCTGGACGATCCGCGGCCTCGGCTAGCAGCCGGGCCGAGGCCGAGGTGCTGTCCTCGGCGGCGGCCGAGCCCCTGGTCTCGGCGGCCGGCGATCGCCCGGTCTCGGTGGGCGGCCGCGCCGGTGGGCTTAGCTGGCAGCCGCGCCGCCGCCAGCCTCCCGCGGTCAACCACGTCGGCAGCATTTTAAATGGAAACTTCTGTCTAAATGGAAATTCCTATGTACTATTCTCGAAAAAATTACCAAGATCTTTTATCTCTCTGTAATTTCTGGGAGAACAGCGCCGGATGTGGCGGCTGATTCAAGTTCCGGCGCCGGCGGAGGTGGTCATGGACGAGCTGCCACGGCGGATCGGTGATTTTCTCGGCGTGCCGGTCACCGAGTTGCGTCAGCTGGGCGGTCAGCACGGCTGCCGGCATGTGAACGGGAGGCTGGCCGACGGGCGCTCGTTCTTCGCCAAGGTCGCACTCGCGCCCGCTGCGCCCGCTGCGCCCGCTGCGCGCGTCTGGACGGCAGAGGCCAGTGCGTCCGATGAGGCCAGTGAGTCGGATGAGGCCAGCGATCCTGCGGTGCCAGCCGGCGCGGGGGCGTTCTCAGCGGAAGCGAACGGCTTGCGCTGGCTGGCCGCGGCGGATGGCGGCCCGCGCGTGCCGCGGGTGCTCGGCGTGACCGAGGGGCTCCTGGCCATCGAGCTGATTGAGCCCCTTGAACGGGCATCGCCGCAGGCGGCCCGTCGCCTCGGATCCGAACTGGCGTCGATGCACGCGGCGGGTGCGGCCTCCTTCGGCGCGCCGTGGCCCGGGTGGATCGCCTCGCTGCCCCTCGACAACACCCCGCTCGACAACAGCCCGCTGGCCGGCACCCCGCTGGCCGGCACGCCCGACGACAGCACCGCACCTGCCGACAGCACCGCACCTGCCGACAGAGAGCGCGGCTCCGCCACCGTGGACAGCGCGGCAGGCGGCGCGGCCGCACCCGGCCACTCGGCCGGGACGGACTGGGGGAGCTGGTACGCGGAGCGGCGCCTCGTTCCGTATCTCAGGCGGGCGTACGACGGCGGGGTGCTGGCGCGGGCCGACGTCAGCGAGGTCGAGGTCGTGATCAGCAGGATCGGACAGCTCGCGGGGCCGCCGGAGCGGCCGAGCCGTATCCACGGTGACCTCTGGCCGGGCAACGTGCTGTGGGCAGGCGGGCGCGGCTGGCTGATCGACCCGGCCGCGCACGGCGGGCACCGGGAGACTGACCTGGCGATGCTGGCCCTGTTCGGCGCCCCGCACCTCGGCGAGATTCTGCGCGGGTACGTGGATACCAGCCCGCTCGCGGACGGCTGGCGGGCACGCGTTCCGCTGCACCAGCTGCACCCGCTGCTGGTGCACGTCTGCCTCTTCGGCCACAGCTATGCCGCGCAGCTGGTAAGCGCCGCCCAGGCGGCCCTGGCTGGCTGAGCCGGTTTCGTTCCGTGACGGGCCGGGTACGGCGGCGGTGCCGGGCGCTTGCCCGCGGGGTGAGTGCCCCTGACCGTCAATGACTGCCCGTCAGGAGAGCTCTCGTGGCTTATGACCCGTTCGGATCCGGCGATTACGGCGCCAGTCCCTTCGATGACATCTTCGCGCGCTTTTTCGGTGACTCAGGTCCCCGGCGGCCCGAGCAGCGGATCGACATCGGCCAGCTGCTCACCGACCAGGCTCGCGAGCTGGTCCAGGAAGCCGCGACCCAGGCCTCCCGGTGGGGCGACCCCGATCTGGACACCGATCACCTGCTGTGGGCGGCGACCCGCCAGGAGACGGTGCGCCGGCTGCTGAGCGCGGCGGGTGCGGACCCCGACGCGATCGCCCGCGACATCGAGTCGCATGCCGAGCGCGGCGCGCCGCGTGACCTGCCGCCGAGCCTCACCCCGTCGGCCAAGCGGGCGCTGCTTGACGCGCGGCGGATCTCCCGCGCCGTCGGCTCTTCCTACATCGGGCCCGAGCACCTGCTGTTCGCGCTCGCGGTAAACGCGGAGTCGGCGGCGGGCCGCGAGCTTGAAGCACGCCGGATTACCCCCGAGGCGCTGCGCGACGCCGCGGTCAGCGGGGCCGGCCGCCCGGGCGGTGGCGGCGGGCAGCCGCCCTCGGGCACGCCGACCGTCGACGAGTTCGGCACCGACCTGACCGCGATGGCCCGCGAGGGCCGCATCGACCCGGTGGTCGGCCGCGACCAGGAGATCGAGCAGACGGTGGAGGTGCTGTCCCGGCGGACCAAGAACAACCCGGTGCTTATCGGCGAGCCCGGCGTCGGGAAGACCGCCATCGCCGAGGGGATCGCCCAGCGCATCGTGAACGGCGACGTGCCCGACACGCTGCATGGCAAGCGGCTGGTCCAGCTCGACCTCGGCGGCATGGTCGCGGGCACCAGGTACCGGGGGGACTTCGAGGAACGCCTGAAGAAGGTCATCGACGAGATCCGCGGGCACAGTGACGAGCTCATCATCTTCATCGACGAGCTGCACACGGTCGTCGGCGCGGGCTCGGCCGAGGGCGCGATGGGCGCCGCCAACATGCTCAAGCCCGCCCTGGCGCGCGGTGAGCTGCACATCATCGGCGCCACCACGATCGACGAGTACCGCAAGGACATCGAGAAGGACGCCGCGCTCGAGCGCCGGTTCCAGCCGATCCTGGTGCCCGAGCCGTCCGTGACCGACACGATCGAGATACTGCGCGGGCTGCGCGACAGCTACGAGGCACACCATCAGGTCAGGTTCACCGACGAGGCGCTGGTCGCGGCGGCCGAGCTGTCGGACCGCTACATCAACGACCGGTTCCTGCCGGACAAGGCGATCGACCTCATCGACCAGGCCGGCGCCCGGGTGCGGCTCCGGACGAAGACGCCGGCCAGGGACCGCCGCCAGGCCGAACAGCAGCTGGAGCGGCTGCAGCGGGAAAAGGAGGAGGCGGTCGCGGCCGAAGACTACGACCGGGCAGGCGCGCTGCGCGACCAGATCGCCGAGCTCGGCCAGGTCGTCGCGGGCACCGCCGAAGACAGGAAGGAACGCCAGGACAAGAACGTGCCAGAAGTCGGCACCGCGGACATCGCTGAGGTGGTGTCGCGGAAGACGGGTATCCCGGTCGCGCAGCTCACCCAGGAGGAAAAGGACCGGCTGATCCAGCTCGAGCAGCACCTGCACCAGCGGGTCATCGGCCAGGACGACGCCGTCTCGGCCGTCGCCGAGGCCGTTCGCCGCTCCCGGGCCGGCCTGGGCGACCCGAACCGGCCGATCGGCAGCTTCCTGTTCCTCGGCCCTACTGGTGTCGGGAAGACCGAGCTGGCGCGGGCGCTCGCGGAGGCGCTGTTCGGCAGCGACGACCGGATGATCAGGATCGACATGAGCGAGTTCCAGGAGCGGCATACGGTCAGCCGCCTGGTGGGCGCCCCGCCTGGGTACGTGGGTTACGAGGAGGCAGGCCAGCTGACCGAGGCGGTGCGCCGTACGCCGTACGCCGTCCTGCTGCTTGACGAGATAGAGAAGGCGCACGCGGACGTCTTCAACATCTTGCTGCAGGTGCTCGACGACGGGCGGCTGACCGACGGCCAGGGTCGCACGGTCGACTTCAAGAACACCGTGGTGATCATGACGAGCAACCTCGGCTCCGACGTGATCGGCCGGCGGCGGCTCGGCTTCGACGGCCAGGAGCACGCCGACCAGGATCAGACGCAGGAGCGGGTGCTCGGGCGGCTGCGCGAGTCCTTCCGGCCGGAATTCCTCAACCGGATCGACGAGATCATCGTGTTCCGGCAGCTGGACCAGGCCCAGCTGCGCCAGATCACCAGCCTGCTGCTCGAAGACACCGTCCGGCGGCTGCACGCCCAGGCCATCACGATCGAGTTCACCACGGATGCGGTCGACTGGCTGGCCCGGCGGGGCTTCCAGCCCGAGTTCGGCGCCCGTCCGCTGCGCAGGACGATCCAGCGTGAGGTCGACAACCGGCTGTCGGCCATGCTGCTCGACGGCCGTCTCACCGCGCACCAGCACGTGACGGTGGCCAGCGCGGACGACGGGCTCGAATTCCGGGTCACCGACCTCGAGCAGGCCCGGGTGCCTGCGCAGCCCGCCAAGTCAGAGCAGTCGTCCCTGACCTGACGGGCGTGCAGCCCGGCGGTTAGCGCCGCAGCCAGGCGGTGGTGTCCGGCGGGAGCAGCCGGCCGTCGAGCGGTCCGCTGGCCAGCAGCACCTCCGCGTCCGCCGGCAGCGCGACCGGGAGCGGCGACAGGTTGGCGACGCAGCGCACCACGGCACCGGCCTCCCGGTTGCCCGCGTCCGGGTTGCCCGCGTCCCGGTCGGCGGCACCTCGGTTGCCGTTGGCCGGGTCGGCGGCGGCCGTGACGCCGCGGTCGAAGACGAGCACGCCGTCAGGCGCGGGCCGCCAGGTCATCGGTGACCGGCCGAAGGACGGCTCAGCCCGCCGGATGCGCAGCGCGGCCCGGTACAGGGCGAGCACCGAGTCCGGGTGCGCGGTCTCGGCTGCGACGGTGAGGTCGCGCCATTCCTTGGGCTGGGGCAGCCACGGCTGCGCCTGCGCGTTCGCGGGCGAGAAGCCGAACGGCGGCTCGGTGCCTGACCACGGCAGCGGGACCCGGCTGCCGTCCCGGCCGGGGTCGGCGCCCCCCGTCCGCGTCCAGATCGGGTCCTGGCGCTGCTCATCGGGGATGTCCTGCACCTCCCAGAGGCCTAGTTCCTCGCCCTGGTAGATGTAGACCGAGCCCGGCAGGGCCATGGTGAGCAGCGCCGCCGCCCGCGCCCGCCGGGTGCCGAGGGCCAGGTCGACGGGGAAACTGTGGAAGTAGTGCCGCCGGTCCAGGTCGAACGCGGTGTCCGGCCGCCCGTACCTGGACACCACCCGGTCGACGTCGTGGTTGGACAGCACCCAGGTCGCCGGGCTTCCGGTAGGCGTGCTGAGCGCCAGCGTCTGGTCGATGACCGCGCGCAGCCCGGCCGCGTCCCACGGGCAGTTCAGGTAGGGGAAGTTGAAGACCGTGTGCAGTTCGCCCGGGGTGACGTAGCGGGCCAGGCGGGTGGCGTCCGGCAGCCAGACCTCCCCGATCAGCATCCGGTCACCGTGCTCGCCGGTGCTGAACTCGTCCGCGATGACCCGCCACGAGCGGTAGATGGCGTGCACGTCGTCGCGGTCGGAGAACGGGTGGCCGGGACCTGGCTGCTCGCCGGGGGAGATGTCGGGCAGCCGGTCGTCCTTGCACAGCAGGGCGGCCGAGTCGATCCTGATGCCGTCGACGCCGCGGCTGAACCAGAACCTGAGCACGTCCTCGAACTCGCGGCGGACGTCGGGCGAGTCCCAGTTGTAGTCCGGCTGCTCGGGTGCGAACAGGTGCAGGTACCACTCGCCGGGGGAGCCGTCCGGCTCGGTGACCCGCGTCCAGGCGGGGCCGCCGAAGATCGACTGCCAGTTGTTCGGCGGCAGCTCGCCCGCGGCGCCCCGGCCCGGGCGGAACCAGAACCTGGTCCGCGCGGCCGACCCGGGGCCGGCCGCGAGGGCCTCCGCGAACCAGGGGTGCCGGTCGGAGCCGTGGTTGGGCACGATGTCGATGATGATCTTGATGCCGAGCGCGTGGGCCTCGCCGATCAGCACGTCCGCGTCGGCCAGCGTGCCGAAGACCGGGTCGATCGAGCGGTAGTCGCTGATGTCGTAGCCCGCGTCGGCCATCGGCGACGGGTACCACGGGTTGAACCAGATCGCGTCGATGCCGAGCGAGGCCAGGTAGCGCAGGTGCGCACGGACGCCTGCCAGGTCACCGATGCCGTCGCCGTCGCCGTCGGCGAAGCTGCGCACGTAGAGCTGGTAGATCGCGGCGCCCGGCCACCACGAATCGGGCCACCGGGACTCAGATGGCTCGGCTGCGGACGGCATTTGCACGGGGAACCTGCTTTCTCACGTTGAGTAAACGGCATGCGGCAACCGCCCGTGGCGCCGGCCGGCGGTAACGGGCCGGGCTGTCCAGGGCTGGGCTAACCGGTGACGCGGGGCTAACCGGGACTTGGCTGACGAGGAGGAGCTACGCGGGCAGGTCAGCCTCTGATGCCGCCGGCCGTGAGGCCGGACATGATGTTGCGCTGGAAGATAAGGAAGAACACGATCGTGGGGATGGCCGCCATGGCGGAGGCGGCGATGATGAGGTTCTCCGGCGTTCCGTACGTGGCCTGCCAGATACCGACGTTGAGCCCCTCCCTGGTCGGGGTGTAGCCGTACTCGACCAGCAGCGGCCAGAGGAAGTCCTTCCACACCGCGACTGTGGCGAAGATCGAGACGACGCCGAGGATGGGCCGCGAGATGGGCAGCACGATCTTCCACAGGATCATCAGCCGGGACGCGCCGTCCACTGAGGCGGCGTCGATGTAGTCCGTCGGTATCGAGTCGAAGAACCGCTTGAGCAGGAAGATGTTGAACGCGTTGGCCACCGACGGCAGCCAGATCGCCTCCGGCGAGCCGACCAGGTTCCAGTGCACCAGCGGCATGTTGACGATGGTCACGTACTGCGGCACGACGAGCACGGTGGCCGGGACCATCAGCGTGGCGAGCATGAGGAACAGCACGACGTTGCCGAAGACCGGGCGCAGCTTGGACAGGGAGTAGGCGGCGGTCACATCGAAGACGAGCTGGAACGCCAGCGCGCCGGCGGCGTAGTAGACGGAGCTCCACAGCATCCGCGCGACGTCCAGCCGGTTCCACGCCTGCAGGTAGTTGCTGGGGTGCAGCGCATGCGGGTAGAGCGTGGGCGGGGTCGCGATCGCTTCCTGAGTCGACTTGAGCCCGTCGGTGAACAGGAAGTACAGCGGCCCGATGAAGACGAGCGTGAACACCACGACAACCAGCGTCAGTACGACGCGGTACATGATCTTCCCGCTCCGCCGGTTGAGCTGCACTTCGGAGATCAGCGTCCGGGTCGAAGTGGTCTGGCTGCGCCGGGCGGCCCGGGCCCGGCCGCTGGCGGTGATAAGGCTGGCCATGAGAAGTCAGAACCCCCTAGCCGCGCTCACGGGTGACCCACAGGAACCCGCCGGAGAACACGGCGAGCACCAGCATGAGGACCACGCCGAGTGCCGAGGCGCTGTTGTAGTTGCTCGCGCCGCTCATCGCGAACGCGTACTGGTAGATGAGCACCACCACGGACTGCGTGTTGTCGCCCACGCCGCCGCCGCCGTTGGTCAGCACGAAGGACTCGATGAACATCTGCATGGTGGCGACGACCTGAAGCATCAGCAGCAGCGTCAGGATCAGCCTGGTCTGCGGAATGGTCACGTGCCTGATCCGCCGGAAGATGCCCGCGCCCTCGAGCTCGGCCGCCTCGTACAGCTCGCCGGGGATGTTCTGCAGCGCGGCCAGGTAGATGAGCGTCGCGCTGCCCATGTTCATCCAGGTGGACGCGATCACCACCGACACCATCGCGACGCTGAAGAACCCGGTTCCCGGCTGGAACACCCACTGCGACGTCGGCAGGTGCAGGATCCGCAGGATGTCGTCGAAGAGCCCGTACTGCGGGTTGTAGAAGTAGGCGAACAGCAGCAGCGCCGAGGCCGGCGTCAGCATCACGGGCAGGTAGACGAGTGCCCGCAGGTAGCCGCGCGCGTGCCGCAGCTCGTTGAGCACGATCGCCACGACGAACGGGATCGCGTACCCGAGGACCAGGGCGAGCGCGGTGAACTCGAGTGTGTTCCGCCAGGCCTGCCAGAACGTCGGGTCGTGGAAGATCCGGATGTAGTTTGCCCACCCCGCGAACGAGTAGCCGCCGCCGTATACCGGCTTCTGGAAGCTCATGATGAATTCGCGGACGATCGGGTACCAGGAGAAGAAGGAGAAGCAGAGCACCGCGCCGATCAGGAATGCCCACGCCGCGCCGTTGCGCCTGGCCTTCGGCAGCAGCGACGCCGTGCGCGGGTTCCGGCGGGCGGGCGACGGACCAGCCGCGCGCCGCGTCAAACGCGGCGCGCGGCTGTTGACGAGATTCGTCATATCACCCTGCGGCATTCGCCAGGATGGTGTTGACGTTGCTCGTCGCCGTCTTGAGCAGGGCCGGGATGTTGGCGTTGGGGTCGGTCAGTACCGCCAGCATTATCGGGTCGAGGGTCTTGTAGACCGCCTGGGCGTCGGTCGGCTCGCCGTCGCCGGTCTCCGCCGCCTTGACGAACGGGGCGTAGTAGGAGGTGTTGACGGTGGCGTACTGGTCCCTGAGCGAGTTGATCTTGTCGCCGGTGGCGCCGCCGAACAGCTGGGGCTCAGGGAAGCCGACTGGGAAGCCGTCCTTCTTCTGCCGTGCGTAGTTGAACTGGCCCTGGCCGGGCGTCAGGTCCTCGAAGTCGATCCACTTGATCCCGGCCTCGATCTGCGCCGGGGTGTCCTTCGGGGAGAACATGTAGTCGTTGCCGCCGGACAGCGATCCGGCGGCCGTGCCGGTCAGGCTGGGCAGCTGCGCCATCCCGATGTCGCTCAGGTCGCCCTTGTCGGTCGGCACGATCACGTTGTAGATGTCGTCAGGCGCGCCGATGTACATGCCGAGCTTGCCCGCTGCGAACTGCTGCTGCAGCGTGCCCCAGGCCAGGCCCTGGGTGGGGCTCATTGCCTTGTCGGTGAACCGCAGCGTGTGCAGCGCCTCGAGGATCGCGGTGCCGTTGGCGTTGTCGAAGTTCGCGGTCGGGGTGGCGCCGCTGTTGTTGACCATGGAGCCGCCCAGCGCGTCCAGGTACGAGGAGAAGTGCCAGCCGCCGTTGTTGCCCGCGCTGTAGTCGCCCCAGCCCTCGATGCCGTTGCCGAGCTTGGCGATGGCGGTGGCGTCGGCCTCGACCTGCGTCCACGTGGTGGGCGGGTCGTCCGGGTTGAGTCCGGCCTCGGTGAACAGCTTGCGGTTGTAGATCAGGCCCTGGGTGTAGTTGGACGTCGGCAGGCCGTACAGGGACGTGCCTGCCGTGTCCGCCTTCATCGAGCTCGGCACGATGTCGCTGAGGGTGGGCACGGTCGTGTTGTTCACGTACTTGGTGATGTTCGCCGCCTGGCCGGCCAGCAGCACCTGGGGCAGGTCAGTGAAGTAGGTGTAGTAGAGGCTCGTCTCGGTCCCGGCCCGCAGCATCGCGGTGAACGTCGCCGGCACCGCGTCACAGGGGTAGTTGTAGACGCTGTCGATGGTGATGGTGGGGTTGGCCTTCTCGAAAGTGGCCACGTCCTCCAGCCACTCCTTGTTCTGCACTGGCTGCTGCGCCGCGGGCGGCGCACAGTCGATGCTGATCGTTACCTTGCCGCCTGACCCGGCCGCGGTGTTACCCCCGGACGAGTTGCTTGAGGAACAAGCCGCCGCCGTGGCGAGGACCAGGCCCACCGCGGCGAAAGCGACCACCGGGCGGTGGCGCAGTCGGTTGTACATGCTGCTCATCGCTCATACCTTCCATGGACTGAACGTGGGCGCTGGGCAGGCCGGCCTTGTTCATGCACCTGGTGCGGTGCTGCAGTCGGGTCGGGCTCCGTCGCCGTTGGGAGGAACATACATAGTCCGACATCTGGTGGCAAGATCCCGATATCCCGTTGCAAAGAAACAACATTCATGCGCACGTCTCTGACTCTGCGTCTTCATGCTTGGACGGAGACGGCAGAGTCCGACTGCCTGCGGGTTCTCCACTGCAAGCAAGATCGTCTATAACCGGCTGGCCGCCAAAATATCTCTCTGATAACGCAATTTCTTGCGTTGAAATGACGTACTCTTGCGCCATGACGCGTACTCCAGCCCGGCGTCTCGCCGAGGTGGCGAAGAAGGTCGGGGTCAGCGAGGCCACTGTGAGCCGGGTGCTCAATGGTAAGCCGGGGGTGTCCGACAGCACCAGAGAAGCGGTTCTCACCGCCCTTGACGTGCTCGGATACGAGCGGCCGAGCAAGCTCCGGGGCCAGCGCGCCCGGCTGATCGGGCTGGTCGTGCCGGAGCTGCAGAACCCCATCTTCCCGGCGCTGGCCGAAGTCATCGGCGGCGCGCTGGCCCAGCGCGGGTTCACCCCCGTGCTGTGCACCCGCACCGCCGGCGGCCTGTCCGAGGCCGACTACGTGGACATGCTGCTCGAGCAGCACGCCTCCGGGGTGGTGTTCGCGGGCGGGCACTTCGCCGAGATCGCCGCCCCCCACGACCACTACCGGCTGCTGCACGGCCGGGGCGTGCCGGTGGTGCTCATCAACGCGGCGATCGACAACCTCGACTTCCCCTGCGTGGCGACGGACGACGCCTCCGCCGCCAGCCAGGCGTTCACTCACCTGTCCGCGCTCGGCCACGAGCGCATCGGCCTGGTGCTCGGCCCTGAGGACCACATGCCGTCACGGCGCAAGCTGGCGGCCTTCGCCGAGCAGGCGACCCGGTCCGGGCTCGACGTGGCGCCGGTCGAGCACGCCCTGTTCTCGCTTGAGGGCGGCCAGGCGGCCGCGACCAGGATGCTCCGCCAGGGAGTGACGGGCATCATCTGCGGCAGCGACGTGCTGGCCCTGGGCGCGATCCGCGCGGTCCGCCGGGTGGGTCTCAGCGTGCCTGGCGACGTGTCCGTCATCGGCTACGACGACTCCGCCTGGCTGAACGCCACCGACCCGCCGCTCACGACCGTGCGCCAGCCGATCGAGTCGATGGGCAAGGCGGCCGTCGCGCTGCTGGTCAACCAGATGGAAACGGCCGCCGTGCACGCCGAGGAGCTGCTGTTCGAGCCCGAGCTAGTCGTGCGGGGCTCAACCGGCCCGAGCTCGCCAGGTATCGCCAGGGTCCCCGGCGCCGTGTAACGCGGAGCAAGCGCCCGTTCTGTATCGCGGTTTACGGTGTCGCCGCGCCGCACCTTGACGGCGGCATCGCCGTCAGCGGCCGGCCGCAACGGTGCCCGGGCATGACCGCGGGCCGTCCGCGGCGGGTTACCGCCGCGAACGGCCCACGACGAGCAGCGGCTAGTTCAGGCGCTCGCGCCCGCGGCCGCCAGCGGCGCGGACTGCGGGTGACCGATCGACTGGCCGGTGGCCGGGTCGAAGAAGTGCAGCCTGCTGGTGTCGATCGCGAGCTGCAGGGCGGCGCCGGGCCGGACCAGCGACCGGGAGGAGACCCGGGCCGTCCACAGCGACTTGCCGCCCGCCAGGGCGGTCACGGTGTCGTCTTCCTCGTCGTCCCCGGCGGTCGCGCTGGTGATCAGCGCGTGCTCCACCGGCGGGGCGTCGATGGTGAAGATGGCGTGGATCTCGGTGCCGAGCCCCTCGGTGACGCCGGTGGTGACGTCGATCCGCGGCCAGGCGGCGTCGGCGAACGACCCGTCCTCGAAGTCGGACGGGCGGATGCCGAGGATGACCTTGCGCCCGAGGAAGTCGTCGAGGCCCGGCTTGCCGGAGATCACCGAGGCGGGGACCGGCAGCCGGTAGCCGGCGAAGGTCACCGCGGGCCCGTCGTCGCGCACCAGGTCGGCGGAGACGAAGTTCATCGCGGGCGAGCCGATGAAGCCGGCCACGAACAGGTTGACCGGGGAGTCGAACAGCGTCTGCGGAGTGTCGACCTGCTGGAGCTGGCCGTCGCGGAGCACGCAGACCCGGTCCCCGAGCGTCATGGCCTCGACCTGGTCGTGGGTGACGTACACGGTGGTGGTGCCGAGCCGCTCGTGCAGCTGGTTCAGCGCACCGCGCATGGAGACCCGGAGCTTGGCGTCGAGGTTGGAGAGCGGCTCGTCCATCAGGAAGGCGGCGGGCTCGCGGACGATCGCCCGGCCCATCGCGACACGCTGGCGCTGGCCGCCGGACAGTGCGGCGGGCTTGCGGCCCAGGTAGGGCTCGAGGCCGAGCATCTCGGCCGCCTCGCCGACCCGGCGCTTGATCTCGGCCTTGGGGGTATGCCGGAGCTTGAGCCCGAAAGCGAGGTTGTCCGCCACCGTCATGTGCGGGTACAGGGCGTAGTTCTGGAACACCATCGCGATGTCGCGGTCCTTGGGCGGCAGGTCGTTGACCACGCGCTCACCGATCGAGATGGTTCCGCCGGTGATCTCCTCGAGGCCGGCGATCGACCGCAGCGCGGTCGACTTCCCGCACCCGGAAGGCCCGACGAGCACCATGAACTCGCCTTCCTTCACCTCAAGGTTCAGATCATCCAGCGCCTTCACGCCGCCGCTGTAGACCTTCTCCACGTGATCGAGAGCGATACGTGCCATTCGGGAAACCTCCATGTCTGCCCTGCCCGCAGGTTGGCTGCCAGCCTAACCGATAAGTTTCTTAACAGTTACCGGCGTGTCGAGCACCCTATCAATACCCACGGTACGTAGCGGGCCAGTCAGTGTGTATGAACACATCAGCGGCAAATCGGCAGAAGAGCCGCCGAGGTTCACTGTGATGGTGCCGGGCTCGACGATCTTCGTCAAGCCCGCGCCGGTGAACGCGGTCCGGTCCGCGTGCACCCGGAACGTCACCCGCGCGGCCTCGCCCGGCGCCAGGGCCGCCCGCGCGAACCCGGCCAGCCACCGCACCGGCCGCACCACCGACGCGACCGGGTCGCCCAGGTAAAGCTGTACCACCTCGGCGCCTGCGATCTCCCCGCTGTTACGCACAGTGCAGGAAATGTCCACCGTGCCGTCGGTCGCCACCTCGGTCGCCGACAGCGCCAGGTCCGCGTACTCGAACGTGGTGTACGAGAGCCCGTGGCCGAACGGGAACAGCGGTGTCGGGTCGACCGAGCTGCCTGAGTGCTGCGCGGCGTTGCGTGACCGCAGGTAGGTCGACGGCTGCGCGCCGTGATCGCGCGGGATCTCCGCCGGCAGCCTGCCGCTCGGCGTTACCCGGCCGCTGAGCACGCCGGCGATCGCACGGCCGCCTTCCTCGCCGGGGAAGAACGCCTGCACCACGGCCGCGAGCCGGCCGGCCACCGCGCCGAGCGCGTACGGACGGCCGGTGACGAGCACCGCCACCACCGGCAGGCCGGTGTCGGCCAGTGCGTGCAGCAGTTCCTGCTGCGCGCCCGGCAGCTTCAGCTCGGTCACGTCGCAGCCCTCGCCGCTGGTGCCGCGGCCGAACAGGCCGGCCTCGTCGCCCACCACGGCCACGATCAAGTCGGCAGAACGACAGCTGCTTACCGCCTCGGCGATCCCGGATTCGTCGTCGGTGCGGACGTCGCAGCCCCGCGCGTACCCGGTCACGCCGACGCCTTCGGCCCGCAGCGCACCGAGGAGCGTGGCGACCTCGACCCCGGCCCCGCCGGCCGACCCGTCGAAACGCCGGGTGTGCCCGAGGTGCCTGGGCATCGAGTAGCAGCCGAAGAACGCGAGCGGGTCGTCGGCGAGCGGCCCGACCACGGCGACCCGGGTGGCCGGCGCGATCGGTAGCGGACGGTTGCCGTCGTCCCCCGGGCCGTTGGCCAGCAGGATTACCGACTCCTCGGCCAGGCGCCTGGCGATGTCCCGCTGCTCGGGCGGGTCGAAGTCGCGCGCCAGAGCGCCGCCCGCCGTACCGGCCGGGGCGTCGGGCGACCAGCCAGGGTCGAGCAGCCCGAGGTCGAGCTTCTGCCGCAGCACCCGGGCCGCGGCCCGGTCGATGAGCTGGGGCGCGATCTCGCCGGCGGCCGCCCGGTCGAGCAGCGGCTGGCCGAAGCAGCGGGTGCCTGGCAGCTCGACGTCCAGGCCGGCCGCCAGCGCCAGCACCGCCGCGTCGCCCGGGTTCCCGGCTACCGCGTGCTGCAGCTCGAGAAAGGAAACCGCGTAGTAGTCGGAGACGACAAGGCCGTCGAAGCCGAGGGTGTCCCGCAGCAGGGTGGTGAGGAGCAGGGGGTCGCCGCTGGCGGGCACCCCGTCGATGTCGATGTACGTCGGCATCACCGAGCGGGCGCCGCCGAGCCTGATCGCCATCTCGAACGGCACCAGCATCACGTCGGCGAACTCACGCCCGCCCATGGAGACCGGCGCCATGTTCCGCCCGGCCCGCGAGGCGGAGTAGCCGACGAAGTGCTTGAGGGTGGCCTGCAGGCCGGCGTCCTGCAGCCCGCGCACGTAAGCGGTGCCGACGGTGCCGACTAGGTACGGGTCCTCGCCGATGGTCTCCTCGGTCCTGCCCCAGCGGTAGTCGCGGGTCACGTCGAGCACCGGGGCCAGCCCCTGGTGGATGCCGGCCGAGCGCATGGTCGCGCCGAAGGCGCGGGTCATCTGGTAGACGAGGGCCGGGTTGAACGCCGCGCCCCAGGCCAGCGGGGTCGGGAAAATGGTCGCGCCCCAGGCGGCGAAGCCGGTCAGGCACTCCTCGTGGGCCACCGCGGGAATGCCGAGCCTGCTCGCGGCGGCGACCCGCGCCTGCAGTGAGGCGAGCGCGCTCATCCCGGCCGCCGCGTCGACCGGGCGGGTGCCGAAGACGCGGGTGAGCTGGCCGAGCCCGTTCTTGATCTGCTCCTCGAACGGCGGCTGGTCGTAGCTGAAGAAGTGGTCCTGCATCGGCGCGACGCCGTCGCCGTCTCCGGAAGCGCCCATCCAGACGCTGCCGAGCTGGGCGATCTTCTCCGCCAGGCTCATCCGGCCGAGGAGGTCGGCGACCCGGCGGCCGGCTGGGAGCGCGGGGTCGCGCCAGGGCTCCCCGCTTCCCGGGATGGCGGGAGCTGGCGCGCCCGGCATCTCGTACGCCTCGGACAGGTCCTTGGGCGTGGTCATGAGACTTCCTTCCGCGGGCCAGGCACCCGGTGGACTGCGGTCGATTCACGGACGTGGAGCTCGGTCGACAGCTCGACCCGGTTGGTGCGCAGCGTCCCGCCCTCGATCAGGTCGCCCAGCATCTGCGCGGCGGTCCTGCCCATCTCGGTCAGCGGCTGCCCCACCGTCGTCAGCGGGGGCGAGGCCCACCGGCTGACCGGCAGCGCGTCGAATCCGACGACGGACAGGTCGTCGGGAATGCGCAGGCCGTGCTGGCGGGCCGCCTCGTAGACGCCGAGCGCCTGCTGGTCGCTGCCCGCGAAGATCGCCGTCGGCGGGTCGGGCAGGTCGAGCAGCTCGACGGCGCGGGCGAACCCGCCCTCGTGCTGGAAGTCGCCGTACTTGACCAGGTCGGGGTCGGCGGCGACGCCCGCCCGCTCGAGGGCCGAGCGGTAGCCGTCGAGCCGGGCCATGCTGCACAGCATGTCGGCGAACCCGGTGATCACGCCGATCCGCCGGTGGCCAAGCGACAGCAGGTGCTCGGTCGCGGCGAGCCCGCCTGCCCAGTTCGTCGCGCCGACCGACGGGATGTCCGGTGGCGGCGTGTTGGCCGGGTCGATGACGACAAGGGGGATGCCGGCCCCGCGCAGCTGCCCGACCTCCCAGCCGGTCAGCGTGGTGGTCACCAGGATCACCCCGTCCGAGTGGTGGCTGGCGATCGCTGAGGTCCAGCTCGCGGGGCGCGCGTTGCCGTGCCGGACCGACGACACGGCGATCGCGGTGGAGTGCTCCGCGCCCCAGTCCTCGACCCCGCGCAGGATCTCGACCGCCCACGGGCTGTCGAGCCCGGCGAACACCAAGTCGACCAGCCCGGAGCGGCGCTGGGTACGCGACCCGTTCCGGCGGTACTGGTGCTGGTCGAGTAGCTGCTCAACCCGGGCGCGGGTGGTCGGCGCGACGTCGGGCCGGCCGTTCACCACCTTGGACACGGTGGGCAGCGACACGCCAGCCTCGGCGGCGATCGCGGCGAGGGTGGTCTTCCGCACGGCCACACCTTTCGATTCGCTCTCGAAATGTTTCGGAAATCAGAACGGTACCTCACGCGGCGCTGTTCTCGCTGCATCGTACGGCAATCAATGCCTTATGAAAACGTTAGTAACGAGGTGGAAATGAGGGGTTGACCACATAAGGCGTCGAAATTACGATGGCGGCACGTCGAAAGTATTCGAAAACTTTCGACAGTGCCTTGCGCCAACCCCCGGGAGACGAACCATGCGTAGGAGCTGGGCACTTGCCGCTGCTCACGCGGATCGTCTTCCGACAAGTCGTGGTACACAGTTTTCGGTCAAGGAGTTTCTACGATGATGAAGAAAACCCGTGCTGCCGCGATTGCGGCGCTCGGCCTGGGCGTCGCCCTGGCCGCCTCCGCCTGCGCCGGAGGCGGCAGCAGCGGCGGCAGCTCCGGCGGTGGCTCGTCCTCCGGCGGCAACGTCACGCTGACCTTCTGGACGAACGCCACCCCTGGCCCCGGCCTCACGTTCTTCCAGGACGCCGTCAAGTCCTTCGACGCGGCCCACCCGGGCGTGACGATCAAGATGCAGGCCATCCAGAACGAGGACTACGACGGCAAGCTGCAGACCGCGCTGGCCTCGAACTCGGCGCCGGACATCTTCTTCCAGCGTGGCGGCGGCAAGATGCTGGCCATGGTCAACGCGAACCAGGTCGCGCCGCTTACCCTCACCGC
>DASYAD010000122.1:0-2666 GCA_036501515.1 Trebonia sp.
CCAGGCCGACGTCGGCGAGGGCTTGGGCGGCGCGGTTGCGCCGTTCCTCCTTCGAGATCCCGAGCGGGACGAGCGCGGTCTCGACGTTCTCCTGTGCGCTCAGCGTCGGGATCAGGTTGAAGGACTGGAAGATGTAGCCGAAGCTCTCGGCCCGCATGCGGGTGAGCTTCGTCTCGTTCATCCTCGTCATGTCCTGGCCGTCGAACGTGAGCTTTCCGGCGGTGGGCCGGTCCAGTCCGCCGAGCAGTTGCAGCAGGGTGGACTTGCCGTGTCCGGTGGGCCCCTGGATGGCGAGCATCTCGCCGTCGGCGATGGTGACATCGACGCCGCGCAGCGCGTGCACGGTCTCCCGGCCCCGCTTGTAGTCCTTGGTCAGGCCACTGATCTCGTAGGCCATGGTGGTTCGTCTCCTTGGATCCGGGTCGGCGGGGTCAGGCCAGCTTGCGCAGGGCGTCGGCCGGGCGCAGCGAGGCGGCGCGCCAGCCGCCGAAGGCTCCGGCGATCAGTCCGCCGAGCACCGCGAGGGCCACGGCGATCAGCAGGATCTCGATGGAGACCGGCGCGGTCATGTGCTCGACGACGCTGGAGCCGCCGCCGCGCCCGCCGAACGGGGTGCGGCCTGTGCCGCCGCCTCCGCCGCCGAAGCCGCCGCCACCCCCGCCCGTGCCGCCTCCACCGCCGCCGTTCCCGCCGAAGCCGGAGCCGCTGGGCAGGTTGCGCACCGGGTTGGTGCCGCCGGTCGAGGCGGTCAGGCCGGGGGCGATGGCGTCGATGACGGCGGCGCCGCCGAGGCCGAGTCCGATGCCGACCACGCCGCCGATCAGGCCGGTGACCATGGCCTCGCCCATCACCTGACGCACCACGCGACGCGAGGTCCAACCCAGCGCCTTGAGGGTGCCCAGTTCACGCACCCGCCGACCGACCGCGGACATGGTGAACAGGGCGGCGACCGCGAACGCGGCGATCAGCACTGCGATCGAGATCCACTTGCCCAGGTTGTTCGCCAGGCTGGCGGTCGAGGAGATCGAGCCGGTCACCGTGCTGGCCAGGTCGGACGAGGTGGTCACGGTCAGGTTCGAGTCCACCTTCTTGATCGCGTTCGCGACTGAGGTGATGTCGGTCGAGTTGTCCGAGGTCACATAGACCTCGGAGACGTTGCCGGCCTGGGAGGACAGGCTCTGCGCCACGCCGAGCGGGATGTAGACGTCGGAGCTGCTGTCGGTGTCGACGACGCCGACCACGTCGAACTTCGTGCCGGCCAGCGTGACCGTGCTGCCGGCCTTGAGGCTCTGGCTGCTGGCGTAGGTCGAGGAGACCAGCGCGTCGTCCTTGCCCGCGTCGCTCGTGCTGAGCGCCCGGCCGGAGGCGAGGGTGGCGGTGGACAGCGGGCCCATGGACAGGTCGTTGGTGTACACCCCGGACACCGAGGTGATGTTGAAGTTCCCGCCGCCGCCGAACCCGCCGAACCCGCCGCGGCCGCCCGAGCCGGAGCCCGTGCTCCCCGAGCCGGTGCCGGTGGACGGGCTGCTGTTCGAGGTGCCGTTGATGGTGGCGCTGATGTTGAAGTCGGTCAGCGCGATCGAGCCGACCGCGGCCTGCACCCCGCTCACCTTGTTGATCTTGGTCATGGTGGCCGCGGTGATCGCCGAGTTCCCGCCGACCAGCCGCAGCGTGTCCGAGTTCGTGGTCGAGGAGCTGCTGCCGTTCTGCAGCCCGCGGAAGTTGAAGCTCTGCCCGCCGCTGCCGGAGGGCGGCTTCGCCTCGGAGGTGACGGTCATGTCGGTGCCCACGCCGTACAGCGAGGACAGGACCTGGCCCTGGGCGGCCTTCACGCCCGCGGAGGCGGCGGTCACCGTGATCGTCAGGCCGATGCCCAGGGCGAGGCCGAAGGCGATCATGATCGCCTGTCGGCTGCGCCTGCGCAGCTCCCTGCTGAGGTAGGTGAAGAACATGGTCGGGTATTCCCTTGTCAGGCTCGGGTCGGACCGGGTCGGCGCGGGACAGGGGCAGCGTCTCCCGCCGGATGGGGTTCGACTCTCGGGCCTGGGCTTCTCGGCAAGGTGAAGCATTCATGAGAATTGCCTGTGTTGCCGGATCGTTATCTTCACCCGGACCATGTGTACGGCGCCGCCGCGCACCTGCCGCGACGGCGCCGTAGTAGGTGACCTATTTGACGCGCCGCGCCGGGAGCGCGCCCGCCTCGACCTGCTCGCGTCCCGGCCCGGCCGGCGCCTCCGCCGGCTTCGGCTCGCGCCGGATGGTCAGCTTGCCGTTCTTGATCTGGGCCAGCCGCGGGATCCGGCGGGCGATCACGGAGTCGTGCGTGACGACGATGACGGTCAGCCCGAGTTCCTTCCAGAGGCGGTGTAAGACGGCGAAGATTTCGTCGCGGGTGTCTTCGTCGAGGTTGCCGGTGGGTTCGTCGGCCATGATGACTTTGGGTTCTTTGACCAGGGCGCGGGCGATGGCGGTGCGTTGTTGTTGGCCGCCGGACATTTCGCTGGGCAGGTGTCCTGCGCGGTCGGCCAGGCCGACGTCGGCGAGGGCTTGGGCGGCGCGGTTGCGCCGTTCCTCCTTCGAGATCCCGAGCGGGACGAGCGCGGTCTCGACGTTCTCCTGTGCGCTCAGCGTCGGGATCAGGTTGAAGGACTGGAAGATGTAGCCGA
>DASYAD010000123.1:0-11231 GCA_036501515.1 Trebonia sp.
TGCTGCCCGGCACGCGCGCGGCGCCGTCCCCGTACTCGAGCAGCTGCGCCCGCTGGTAGATCCGCACCGCGTCCTGCTCGCTGAGCAGGCGCCGGCGGGCGGCCGAGCTGTTGACGACCGCGCACAGCGAGTGCGCGGTCGAGCAGTCGTGGTCGTCGGCCTGGTGCAGCGGCAGCCCCGACGCCGGGTGGGAAACGCTGACAAGCTGAGCCGCGCGGTGCGCGGGGAAGTCCCAGGACCTGTGGTCATGGTAAACGTGCCGCCCCAACGGCTTCCCGGGCTCGCGCCGGCTAAGAATGGCGACCTGCGTGACGTCAACGTTAGCCGGGAACTCCGTTACGACCGTCATTGTGAACCTTCTTCACCATGATCGCATAACCCGCTTAAAGGGCTAAGCAGTTAACGGCAGCGTACGTCGGGCATTAGCGATGGGCAAGGTTAGAATTCCGCCGCCGCGGATATCGGGCTTGACCGAAGGGTATGCTCCAGGCATGGTCGTCCACGCGGCGCTCCCCTTGGTCGCGGCGCCCCCGCCGGAAACAGCACCACCGCGCACGCGGTGCCAGGACGGTGGCGTATGACCACGCTGGAGCCGCTGACCGCCGAGGCACTCGACGTACTCCGGGCCCGGCGGAGCGCCAAATGGCGCACCTACCCGGGCGATGTCCTGCCCCTCGCACTCGCGGAAATGGATTTCGCGGTCGCACCGGAGATCTCGGCCGTCCTGGCGGACGCGGTCCGCCGGTCCGATCTCGGTTACGGGGCGCCGGGGACCGAGCTCGGCGACGCGTTCGCCGGATTCGCGGCCAGGCACTGGGGCTGGGCAGTCCGCCCGTCCTGGGTAACCGCAGTGACCGATGTAGGCCTTGGTGTTGTCGAGTTGCTACGGGTCTTCACCAGGCCCGGCGATACCGTCGTGATTAGCCCGCCGGTCTACCCGCCTTTCCTGCACTGGCCGCATGAGGCGGGGCTCAGGAAATCCGAGGTGCCGCTCGTTCTCAGGCGTGACGGGTACCATCTCGACCTGGCCGGCCTTGAGCAGGCCTTTGCCAGGCACCCGGCGGCTTATATTCTCTGCAATCCGCAGAACCCCGTGGGCTGTGTCCACAGCGCGGCAGAAATAGAGTCCGTTGTCGATCTTGCCCGCCGCTACGACGTGCGGTTGATCAGCGACGAGATATTCGGACCGCTCACCTTTCCTGAGGCGGCCTTTACCCCGCTGCTCTCGGTGCGGGGGGCTGCGGACGTCGGAGTATCGGTGATCTCAGCCAGCAAGGCGTTCAATATCGCCGGGCTCAAGTGCGCCGTCATCGTGGCGGGGTCGGACGCGACGGCGGACGCGCTGAAGAACTTGCCGCGTGAGGTCTCCTGGCGCGCGGGGCATCTCGGGGTAATGGCGTCGGTCGCGGCCTTCACCCATGGCGACCAGTGGCTCGTTCGCCTCCTGATGACGCTTCAGTCGCGCAGGACCCTTCTGTCAGCTCTGCTCGCGGAGCGGCTGCCAGCCGTCACCTGGCACCAGCCGGCCGCCAGCTACCTGGCGTGGCTCGACTGCTCCAGTCTGAGCCTGGCCGACGCGGGCGACACGTTCCTCGCCCGCGGACGCGTCGGGCTCGACAAAGGCGGCCCCTACGGCGGCGGCGGCAAGGAATTCGTCCGGCTTAACTTCGCCACCAGCCCGGAGATCCTTGACCAGGCCACCGCGGCGATGGCCGCCGCCATCGCCGCCGAGCGGGCGACCTGCTGGTAACGGGCAGCGGCGGGCATTAGGCGGACGCGACCGCTTCGCGCACGTGCTTGGCGATGTCGTCGAGCGGGACGGCGACCGTCTCGCCGGTCGCCCGGCTGGTGAGCTCCGCGGTGCCCGCGGCCACGCCGCGCTTGCCGATCGTGACACGGAAGGGGATGCCGACAAGCTCGGCGTCGCTGAACTTCACCCCCGCCCGGTCCGGCCGGTCGTCGATGATCACGTCCACCCCCGCGTCGAGCAGTGCCTGGTAAGCCCGCTCCCCCGCCTCCGCGACGGCCGCGTCGTTCTGCTGCGCGACGACGACGACCGCTTCGAACGGCGCGATCGAGGCCGGCCAGACGATGCCCTTCTCGTCGTGGTGCACCTCGATGCAAGCGGCCATCGCCCGCTCCACCCCGATGCCGTAGCAGCCCATCGTCGGCTTGACCGGCTTGCCGTCAGGACCGGAGACCGTGATGTCGAACGCGTCGGTGTACTTGTAACCGAGCTTGAAGATGTGCCCGACCTCGATGCCCTTGATCACCGTGAGCGGACCGCCGCAGTTCGTGCACGGCTCCCCCTCTTCGGCCGCGCGCAGGTCGGCCCACTGCCCGACCTCGATGTCCCGCGCCACCTCGACACCGCGCAGGTGCACGTCGTCGGAGTTCGCCCCCGTCGTCATGCCGAGCCGACCCCGCAGCGCGGAGTCGGCCAGGATCGGCAGGCGGCTCACGCCGACGGCGCCGAGCGAGCCCGGGTGCGCGCCGAGCGCGGCGAAGATCTCCTCGGCCTCGGCCGGGCGCACCACGACCGCGCCGGTCGCGTCGATGAGCTTCTGCTCCTCGAGCGCGTGGTCGCCGCGCAGCAGCACCAGCGTGAGCTTGCCGTCGAGCACGTAGACCAGCGTCTTCACCTGCTGGGTGGCGGGCGCGGCGTAGCCGGTGGCCAGGTCGTCGATCGTGCGGACCCCTGGCGTGTCGAAACGCTCGGGCGCGGCCAGCGCCGCGGCCTTGTCCACGGTGGTGTCGAGTGGCGTGAGCGCCGAGACCGCCGCCTCGATGTTCGCCGCGTAACCGCACTGCGGGCAGTGGATGATGTCGTCCTCGCCGCTCTCCGACGGGCAGACGAACTCGGTCGAGCCTGAGCCGCCCATCGCGCCGTTGGACGCCTCGACCGGGATGGCGGGGATGCCCATCCGCTCGTACGCGCGGATGTAGGCGGCCCGGTGCGCGTCGAACGACCGGTCCAGCCCCCCGGCGTCGAGGTCGAAGCTGTAGGAGTCCTTCATGGTGAACTCGCGGGTCCGCATCAGGCCCGCCTTCGGCCGGGGCTCGTCGCGCAGCTTGGTCTGGAACTGGTACCACATCTGCGGCAGCTCACGGTACGAGTTCAGCTCGCTGGCCAGCATCGTGATGACCTCTTCGTGGGTCATGCCGAGCACCAGCTCCGCGCCCTTGCGGTCGCGCAGCTTGAACAGCTCGTCGCCCATGATCGCGAAGCGCCCGCTGCGCTGCCAGATCTCCTTCGGCTGCATCACCGGCATCAGGAACTCCTGGGCTCCGATCCGGTTCATCTCCTCGCGGATGATGCCGATGACCTTCAGCCGTACCCGCACGGCGAGCGGCAGCAGCGAGTAGTGCCCCGCCATCAGCTGGCGGATGTACCCGGCCCGCAGCAGCAGCCGGTGGCTGGGCGCGCCCGCCTCGGCGGGGTCGTCACGCAGCGTCGGAATGTGCATGGTTGACCAGCGCACTTTGTTACTCCGTCTTGTCGCGTCTGCCTGCTCGCCCCGGATACGCGGGAAACGTCCGGAGAGGCGTGGAGAAGGTTGCCACGAGGACTGATGCCTCAGCTCGGAGTCTATCGTCGGCGGGGCACGGTACCGGTCCGATCGTCAGGTCTGCGCGCTCCCGGCGGGCGGCCCGGGCGACCCGGGCGGCCCGCCCTGATCGCCTGGCACGGCCGCGGCCATCGGGGGCGCCGCGGGTCCCTGGGCGTCTCGCCGGCGCGGGAAGACGGCCCTGGCCAGCCAGCTGCCCGCTAGCGCCTGCAGCGCGGCAAGCAGCAGGGTGACCGCGATCGTGACGGCGGCGTAGGGCGGCAGGCCCGCCAGTGCCGCGATCGCCCGCGCGGTCGCCCCCGCCGGCAGGCCCTGGTAGGAGATCGTCCACAGCGAGACCGCCCAGCCCGCGACCGCGCCGGCCGTCACGACCGGCACCGTGCTGCCGCCGCGGCGGGGCGGCAGCGCGCCGAACCACACGCCGACCACGAACGGCATGAACCAGAGTCCGATCCACGAAAAGGTGCAGCACAGGAGCGCGGCCGTGAAGAAACTGACCAGGCGCCTAAGCATGCAGGTTCCAGGTGAGCGGGCCTGCGGTCGTGCCGGGCGCGGGGACGGGCAGGTACTTGCCGTCCCACCACAGCTCCACCAGGTTGGTGTACCAGGGCGAGGCCGGGTTCTCCGACTGACCGCCCGGGTAAATGCCCTGCGCGGTCACACCGCGCGGGGACAGCGCCGCGATCATCCGCCAGCTCGGGCCCGCCGTGGCGTCGAGTCCGCCGTCGGCCGCGTCCTCGGTGAACGGGTCGCCGCCGGCCGCGCGCGGCCCGTACCCGAGGCCGTCGGCCCCGGTGATCGCCGGGAACGAGCGAGTGTGCAGCCGCCCCCAGGTCCAGGTGGCGGGCGCCCCGCCCAGCTTCTTGGACAGGTGCGCGACGGCCTGCCCGAAGGCCTTGACGATCGCCGCCTGCTCACTGCCTGCGCCGTGCCCGTCAGGCCCGGCGAACACGGCGTTAGACGGGTCACCCAGCGTCCACGCCTCCAGGTCCTCGTCGAGGGGCGCCGACTCCGCGCTCACCGCGAGGACCGTGGAGTCTTCGCTGACCGGTACCTTCCCCGCCTGCCACCAGGGCGCGAAGACGGCATTGAGGTAAGAGCCCCAGAAGGTCCACCACAGCGACGCCGCCGCCGAGCCGGCGTCCATGCCGTTGTTCCAGGAGCGCAGCAGCGCCAGCGCGCTGGCGTTCGTGCCGGACAGCCCGGCCGCCGACAGCGTGCGCACGACCGTCGGCAGCACCCGGGCCGCCAGCGGATCGGTCAGGTCGTTCTGCAGGGTCGCGATCGACGCCGTGGTCAGCGGTTCGGCCGCCTTGAGGGCGGCGTAGGCGTGCGCCGACCGGTACCCGGCGTCGTAGAAGTCGAGCGCGGTTCCCACGTAATACGGGTAGTCCCCGCTGACCGGCCGCTGGTTGTCGGTCGCGATCAGGTGCGACGGCGGGTCGTAGGACTGCGGCACCGCCGCGAACGGGATCACCCCGGTGATGTCGCACGCCCCGTTGCCCGGCATCGGCAGCCAGGGCTGGCAGCCGGCGGGCACCTGCGGGTAGTACCCGGGTGCGATCACGCCGATGTTGCCCGCTGTATCGGCGTAGACGAAGTTCTGCGTCGGCGCGTTCCAGCCGGTGAGCGCCGCTTTGAACTGCGAAAAGGTCGAGGCCGAGTTAACCGCGAGCAGGGCCGTCAGGTCGGCCGACGGGACGTTGCCCATCCAGTCGACGGCCATCGTCTGCCCGTACTGGCTGATGATCGGCCCCTGGCCGGTGATCCGCACCGTCAGCTGCCTGGTCGCACCGCCGCGGACCGGAATCGAGTAGTGCACCACGGTCAGCGGCCGCCACGCCCCGCCGGAGTAATAGTCGGAACCGCGGACCTGTTCCTGGTAGTAGAACGTGGCCGAGTTCTGCGTGTCGGTCAGCGACCAGGCGATGTGGTCGTTGTGACCGAGCAGGATCGCGGGCAGCCCGACCACGCTGACCCCTGTCACCTGGTACCCGGGCGCGGACAGCGCGACCTCGTACCAGACTGACGGCAGCGTCTGCGGCAGGTGCGGGTCACCGCCGAGCAGCGCACCGCCGCCCTGGACGGCAGGCCCGTTGGCGGCCCACGCGTTGGAGTCGGGGTAATGGTGGATCTCCCCCGGCAGCAGCTGGCTGAGCTGGGCGAGGACGCTCGCCGCGGCGGTCGTCGACGAGCCCCCGTCATCAGAACGGGAGCCGCTTACCCCGTCACCCCCGGTACTCGCCGCAGCCGGGCCGGCCGGGTCTGGGCTGGCCGGACCTGCGCTGGCCAAGCCTGCGCTGGCCGTTGCGGTGCTAGCCGTGGCCGTGGGGCTGGCCGCGGAACCGGACCCGGAACCGGACCCGGCGCCAGCCGCGGACCCGGTCCCCGCCTGGCTGCCGGTGCCGGCCTCGGGCACCGAGCTGGCCACATCAGGCGCGACCGCCGTCAGCGGCAGCTTGACGTAAGGGCCGGGATCGTAAGGCGCCTGCGTGTTCTTGGCCAGCTCGGGGAACCAGTCGGCGGTGTTCGTCGCACCGAGCGACTTGTCGAGGAGCGCGTCGTCGAGCGGGCCCGTCGTGTAGTCGAGTTCCTGGGTCAGCACGCCTTGAACGACCAGGCTGTCCACCGGCGTCCAGGGACTCGGGTACTGGCCGGTGAGGGTGAACAGGGCCGGCCAGTCGCCGGAAGCGCGGACCTCGGCGATGTCGTCGTTGACACCCTGGGCGTAGGCGAGCAGGGCGGCGCGGGTCGCCCCGGTGGTGTGCGCCCACTCGTTCTGCGCCGTCCGCAGCAGCCCGAGCCGCAGCTCGAACTCGTCGCTTGCGAGGTCGGAGGAACCGGCCAGCTGCGCCAGGCGGCCCTCGCCGAGGCGCCGCTCCGCGTCGAGCTCCGTCAGCCGGAACTTCGCGTGCAGGTAGCCCTCGGCCAGGAACGCGTCGTGCGTGCTGCCAGCCGATACAGAAGCCAGCCCCTGAGCGCTGAACGAGACGGTGGCCTGGCTGGTCAGTCCGGGCACCTGGAGCTGCTCCGAGCTGACCGGCTGCCCGCCCTGGGCGGATGTCCAGGCGCCGCGGGTGGGGTCGAGGGCCGGCCCGAGGGCCGGGATCGCACCGTAACCGAACCCGAGCACGCCGAGCAGCAGCGCGGACACGACAACGGCGCCGGCCAGGCTCGCGACCCGTCGCGGCCGCCACCGTCGCTGGCCGTTCCCTCGATTCGGCATCCCGCACGTTTTACACGAAAACCCACATGCGGCACCAGCCCAGCAGGCGGACCCGCGACCGGAAGTACGGCAGGGATCGCCGCCAAGAGCGCGGCCGGGAGCACGGCCGGAGCACGGCCGGAGCACGGCCGAAAGTGCTACCGAAAGTGCTGGCGAAAGTGCGGCGACAAGTGCACCCCGCGCAGCGCACAGCCCCCGCTTGACACCCGGTCCCCGGAAATCAACGACAAAGAAGAATGGCTTATTCGCGGCTATTGATCTTGGCGGGTCTTGACTTAAGGTCATCATTCCGACACCAGCGGTACTCCCGCTGCCAGCGGGAGAAGACCCCACTAGGCGGGCCAGGTTGAGAGATTTGCCTGCATTGGAAGCGATACCCGGTTTTTAAGTTCGCCTATTCAGGGCACACCGATTACGGAGCGCCGCCTCACGGCGGCGAATCGGTACGCTGAGATGGTGAGATGGATGGCTTGGCCCCGAATCAAGAATTCCAGGTCATCAGCGCAGCCCGGTACGTACCCGCACGACGGCGTGCAGGCAACCGTAACGCCGGCGCCTAACGCTGAGCCGCCCCCCGGCAGCGGGCAGAACACGGGGATCAGCGGCACCACGCACGCGGTCGCCTACGACCCCGACGACTACAGCGGCCCGGCCCCGGGCTCCCCCAGAGCCGTCTGGCGGCCGCGCCCGATCAGGTACGCGCACTCCAGGGCCGGCGAAGCGGCCGCCCCCGCAGCGCCGGCTGAGCCCGCAGCACCACCGCAGGCGGCGGCGCCGCGATCAGCAGCACCGCAGTCAGCGTCGTCGCAGACGACGAGTCCGCAGGCAACGCCTCCGCAGGCAACGCCCCAACCGTCAGCGCCCCAACCGTCAGCGCCCCCGCGGGCAGCAGCATCGCAGACGCCCGCAGCACCGCGGTCAGCGTCGCCGCAGGCGGCAGCACCGCGGTCAGCGTCGCCGCAGGCGCCGGAACCGGGACCGGGACCGCGGTCAGCGTCGCCGCAGACGCCGAGACCGGGACCGGGACCGGGACCGCGGTCAGCGTCGTCGCAGACGCCGGGACCCCAGACAGCAGCACCGCAAGCCGCAGCGCCGCAGGCGTCGGCACCGTCGCGGTCAGCGTCCCGGCCGCCGGGCGCCCCCGCTCGCCGGGTGGTGCCGGGAACGGTAGTGCCCGGCACCGTCGTGCTGCCAGACGCCGCGCTCGCGGTCTCGCCGCGCCTCGCGGCCGCTCGCCAGGCCAGGGCACAAGCCGCCGCCGAGCAGGCCGCACTCGCTCAGCAGACCGCGGCCGGCGACCAGGCTCCAGCTGCTGAGCAGGCCGCGTTCGATAGGCAGGACTCAGCCGGTAGGCAGGCTCCGGTCGACAAGCACGCCCCAGTCGACAGGCCCACCCCAGTCGACAGGCCGACCCCAGTCGACAGCCGGGCCCCGGTCGACAGGCGGGCCTCGGTCGACAGGCGGGCCTCCGTCGGTAAGAACGCCCCAGTCGCAGAGCCGCGCGGGGCCGGCGAGCTCACTGGACCCGGCTTGCCCGCCGACGCGGATGACCTCGCGGGACCGGACTTGGCCGCCGACGCGGACAACACAGACGAGCCAGTGCCGAACGAAGGGCTCGGGATCTTCGGCGGGGTAACGACCACGGAAGCGACCGACGATCCGCCCGCCCGCGGCTTCGACCACTACCTCAGGCACCGCCCGCACGGCGGCGAGTCAGCCCGAGACTCCGCCGCTGCCCAGGGCTCCGGCTCTGCGTCCGGCTCCCGTCCGGGCTCCGGCTCTGCCTCGGGCTCGGGCTCCGGTTCCAGCTCCGGTTCCGGTTCCGGCTCCGGCTCCGGCTCCGGCCGGGTGATACAGATCGGCGCCGGGTGGAACCAGCCGACCCCGCCGCCGGCCGGGGCAGGTGAGCGGGAGGAAGAGAGGAAGCCGAATCCGTTCGGGATGAAAATGCGCGGGATCCTGCGCGGCGGCGCGCCCGACGACGACGGCGACCCGCGGGTGAGCATGCGGGATCTGCCGCCTGATGTGCAGGTGCGCTTCTGGCGGCTGCGGCTGATCATCATGGTGGTCGTCGGCGCGGTGTTCGCGGCCCTCACCAGGAGCTGGGAGATCGCGCTGACGCTGGCCATCCTGGCCGGGATCCTGGACACCGTCTACCGGTCGCGCAACGCGGCGAACTACGTCGTCGCGGGCCCGCACCCGGGTGCGCGCAAGCACACCCGCGGCCAGCTGGCCAGGATGCGGCGCGAGGGGTTCTTCTCGCTCGAAGACCGGCCGATCCCCAACAGCACGGAGGTCATCGACCACCTGGTGGTCGGGCCGAGCGGCGTCTACGCCATCGACTCTGAGAAGTGGAACCCCACCCTGCCGATCAGGACCCTGAACGGGAAGCGGCTCTACCTCGGCCCCGAGTCGCAGAAGGACCGTCTCGACCACGCGGCCTGGGAAGCGTCGCAGGCGAGCGCGATCCTGTCCGAGGCGCTCGGCACCGACATCGAGGTCCGTCCCGCGCTGGCCATCTACGGGCCGAAGATCCCGTGGGACATCGCCACGATCAGGAACGTCGACGTGTTCACCGGGCAGGCGCTGAAGAAGTACCTGAAGCGGCGCGGCCGGGCGAAGGACGGCGTGGTCCTGCTCACCCGCGAGCAGGTCCGTACGATCGTCGACACCGCGGACAGGATGCTGCCCGCGGCGGCCGAGTCGAGTAGCGCCACCGCGCCGGTAGGCTAAATCCCCTAGCACCTTCTTGACTTTGGTGAGGGGAGTTCGGCGATGCCGCCGTTGAGGTCACGCACGGTCACGCACGGTCGGAACATGGCGGGAGCGCGCGCGCTGCTGCGCGCGACCGGGGTAGCCAACGAGGACTTCGGCAAGCCGATCATCGCCGTCGCCAACAGCTTCACCGAGTTCGTGCCCGGTCACGTCCACCTGGCCGAGGTCGGCCGAGTCATCGCCGACGCGGTGCGCGCCGCCGGCGCGATTCCCCGTGAGTTCAACACGATCGCCGTGGACGACGGCATCGCGATGGGCCACGGCGGCATGCTTTACTCGCTTCCGTCCCGCGAGCTGATCGCGGACTCCGTCGAGTACATGGTCAACGCGCACTGCGCGGACGCGCTGATCTGCGTCTCCAACTGCGACAAGATCACCCCGGGGATGCTGATCGCCGCGATGCGGCTCAACATACCGACGGTGTTCGTGTCCGGCGGACCGATGGAGGCGGGCAAGGTCACCGTGGTGGGCGGCGTCGCGGGAGCGTCCAGCATCCGCAAGCTCGACCTCATCGACTCGATGGTCGCCTCGGCCGACCCGTCGGTGTCTGAGAGCGAACTGTCCGACATCGAGGAGAACGCCTGCCCGACGTGCGGGTCGTGCTCGGGGATGTTCACCGCCAACTCGATGAACTGCCTGACCGAGGCGATCGGGCTCGCGCTGCCTGGCAACGGGACCACGCTGGCTACCCACACGGCCCGCCGGGGGCTCTTCGAGCAGGCCGGGGCGCTGGCGGTGCGGATCGCCAAGCGTTACTACGAGCAGGACGACGAGTCGGTGCTGCCGCGGTCGATCGCGACGCGGGACGCGTTCGAGAACGCCATGGCGCTCGACATCGCGATGGGCGGGTCGACCAACACGATCCTGCACCTGCTCGCGGCCGCGCACGAGGCGGGCGTGGACTTCGGGCTCAAGGAAATCGACGAGCTGTCGCGGCGGGTGCCGTGCCTGTGCAAGGTGGCGCCGAACGGCACCGCCCACGTGGAGGACGTGCACCGAGCAGGCGGGATCTACACCCTGCTAGGCGAGCTGGACCGCGGAGGTCTGCTCAACCGGGAAGTGCACACCGTGCACGGGGCGCCGATCGCGGCCTGGGACCTGCGCTCTGACTCGGTGCTGCCCGAGGCAGTCGAGCTGTACCACGCGGCGCCGGGCGGGGTGCGCACGACTAAGGGGTATTCGCAGTCGGCCCGGTGGGACACGCTGGACACTGACGCGGCCGGCGGCTGCATCCGCGACGTGGAGCACGCGTACACCGTCGACGGCGGACTGTGCATGCTGTACGGGAACATCGCCCCGGACGGCGCGGTCGTGAAGACGGCGGGCGTGCCCGAGGAGCTGTGGACATTCTCCGGGCCTGCCCGGGTCTTCGAGTCGCAGGAAGACGCCGTGGACGGGATCCTTGGCGGCCGGGTCGGGGCCGGGGACGTTGTCGTCATCAGGTACGAGGGGCCGCGCGGCGGGCCGGGTATGCAGGAGATGCTGTACCCGACGTCGTTCCTCAAGGGCAAGGGCCTGGGCCGGGCATGCGCGCTGATCACCGACGGGCGCTTCTCAGGCGGGACATCGGGGCTGTCCATCGGGCACATCTCCCCCGAGGCCGCCAGCGGCGGCGCGCTGGCACTGGTCGAGGAGAACGACACCGTCCTCATCGACATCCC
>DASYAD010000124.1:0-21673 GCA_036501515.1 Trebonia sp.
GCGCCGTGAGCGGGCAGAGCGGGGTGCGCGCTAACGCAGCCGCGGCTACGCGGTGCCGCGGTCCGCGTGGAACCGGCGGTGCAGTTCGCGGACCTGCTCCGCCAGCTCGGGCGCCGGGCCCGCGACGGTGAGGCCGGGCACGACCTCGTTGACCGCCAGCGGCCGGACCGGGGACGGGCCGACCCCGAGCTCGGCCAGCCAGCCCGTCAGCTGCTGCGACGAGGTCGCGTAGCCGATACGCCCGAGGCCGGCCCAGCCGTGCGCGGCGGCGCACATCGGACAGTGCTCGCCGGAGGTGTAGACGGTCGCCGTGGCCCGGTCGGCGGGCGCCAGGTTCAGCGCCGCCCACTGGGCCAGCGTGAATTCCGGGTGGCGGGTGGGATCGCCCGCGCTCACCTCGCGGTTGCGGTCCTCGGCGAGCACGGTCCCGTCGGCCGCGACGAGCACGGAGCCGAACGGGAAGTCGCCCGCCTCGACGGCCTCGGCCGCGAGCTCGACGCAGCGGCGCAGGTACGGCAGGTCGGCTTCGGTCACCTGGTCGGTCATGGTCAGGAAAGCTACCGTATAACCATCACTCGGGGTATCTGGGCCGGCGGAGGCGGGATGCTGTCAGCGCTCGGCGACGGGCTTGCGGGCGCAGAACCGGAAGTCGTACTCGCCGTGGTCAACCGCCACGCCGCGGAAGCCCGCCGCGCCGAGCCGGGCCGGAAGCGTCAGCGGGTCGACAGGGACGAACACGTCACCGGCGTGCGCCTCCCTGGTGCCCTCGTTGTCGTAGCCGTCGGATCCGACCAGGACCGCGCCCGGGCGCAGCACGCGGAACAGCTCGGCGAAGACCTGGTCCTGAACGTCAGCGGAGTCGATGTGGTGCAGCACGGCGAAGCAGGCGGCCGCCGTGAACCGGCCGCCGGGGAACCCGGTGCGGGCGGCGTCGCCGTGCACCACCTCGACGTTGCCGCCGGCCAGGCGCGTGGCGAGCTGCCCGGCCAGCTCCGCATCGACCTCGACAGCGGTGACCCGCGCCGCGCGCTGGCGCAGCAGGTCGGTGGTGAGCCCAGGTCCCGGCCCGATCTCCAGCACGTCATCGCCGAGGTCGGCGACCGCGCTGACCCACGGGAGCAGGTCTTTCTCCAGCATCGCGGCCCACCGGGGGCTGGCGAGTGTCTCAAGGTGGCGTTTGTTCACGGGGCTGGCTCCAGTCACGGTCGGGGCTCGGCGGTTACCAGGCAACGATGGCCGATCACGGCGCCGGCGTCGCCGCCTGCGCGGCCAACATGGTGACCGCCGCGGCCAGGCCGGGTCACCGTGATGTCCGCGGCGGCTCGCGGTCCTGGGCCGGCACCTACCCGTTCGAGATCGGCGACGAGGTCATCACCGGGTGGCACACGCACGACCTGCACCAGCTCGAGTACGCCTTTGAGGGGGTGGCCCAGGTAGAGACGGCGACCGCCCGCTACCTGCTGCCGCCGCAGCAGGCGATCTGGATTCCGGCCGGGACCGAGCACTGCACGACGCTGACCCGGGTCCGCACCGTCTCGGCCTTCTTCGAGCCCGTTCCCGCCGCTGGCGCGCGGTCGCAGGTGCGGGTCCTGTCGGCTTCGCCGCTGATCAGGGAGATGCTCCTGTACGCGCGGCGCTGGCCGATCGGACGGCGCTCGGCCGACCTGGCGGCGGATGAGTTCTTCGCCGCGCTGCTGCACGTCATCGGGGAAGCTCTCGACCAGGAGCCGCCGCTGCGCCTCCCCGTGTCGCGGGACCCGCTGGTGGCGGCCGTCATGTCGTTCACCGCCGACAACCTCGGCTGGGTCACGCTTGGCGACGTGTGCGCCGCGACCGGCACCTCCGAGCGTTCGCTGCGGCGCGCCTTCGCCGCCGGCGCGGGGTTGTCCTGGCGCCAGTACCTGCTGGAGAGCAGGCTGCTGCGGGCGATGGCACTGCTGGCCCAGCCCGAGCCGACCGTGCTCGCCGTCGCCACGTCGGTCGGGTTCGCGAGCATGAGCGGCTTCGCCCGCGCGTTCCGCCGCTACGCGGGGGAAACCCCGTCGGGCTACCGTGCGCGGGTGCTCGCTTCCGGCTAGCCGGGCAGCGCGGAGTAAGTGACCAGCGTCTGCTCGGGGTTGTCAGCCAGCTGCAGCACCACGTGCGAATAGCTGACCGGGCCGAGCCGGGGATGGCGCAGCTTTTTCGTCCCGCTGCCGACGGCCGTCACGTCGTGGTGCGCCCACCGGTCCCTGACCTGTTCGCTGTCGCGCTGAAGTTCGGCGATCAGGGCGGTGAAGTCCGGGTCGTCGCGGTGGCGGGCGGCGGCCAGCCGGAAGCGGCCGAGCATCGCCCGGGAACGGGTCAAGTCGCTCCACCAGGTCGGCCACGCTCTGGTCGAGCCGCTCGGCGGGCACCGCCGCCGGGCCGCCGGGCGCCGGGCCGCCGCCGGCCACCGGGTTGTCAGCGCCGTACGCCAGGACTTCGAGGTAGCGGCGCTCGGCGCCCGACATCCGCAGCTGTACCTGGTGGGCGAGGACGACGCGCTGATCGACGCGGCACAGCAGGCCGAGATCGGCGGCGCACTGCGGGCCGCTGGCACCGATCACGAGATCGTCAGCTATCCGGGCACCGCGCACGCGTTCTTCTGGGCCGGGACGCCCGCGTTCAACCAGACGGCACGCGACGACGCCTGGTCGCGGATCCTGGCGATGCTCGAGGGGTGAAACAAGCGCCCGTTTTGGACCATGGTGGTCGGTGGGGCGACGGCCGGCCGGAAGATTGTGGAACTTTTCGTCTGATTGGTAATTCGTCGGTGTTATAGCCGCATTAGTTACCACGTTCTTGCTGGTCGGCCGGTGGTGGAGAACAGAAGTGGCAGTTGGGGCGGCGGGGAGCAGGGCGGGGAACCGGAGCGGCAACCAGGGGGCGCGGCCAGCGGCGCGGCCAGGGGGTGGCCAGGGGGGCGCGGCCACGGGGGACAGCCGCTGGGAACTGGAGCGGCAACCGGGGGCGGCGGTCAGAAGCGGCGGCTGGGAGCGATGGTCAGGTGCGCGCGTATTTGATGCTGTAGAGGCTTACCGAGGCCGAGGTGGCGCTGGCGGCCGCCAGGACGTCGCCCACCGGGCTGAAGAGCAGGGTGGTCACGGCGCCGCCCGCGCTCGCCGGGCGCGCGATCGTGGTCTGCTGGCGGGTGGCCAGGTTCCACAAGACGACGTCGCCGTCGGCGTCGCCGACGGCGAGGGTAACGCCGTCCGGACTGTACGCGACCGACCGCGGGAGCCCGGCCGGCCCGGCCAGCGGGGCCGAGAACGTCTTGGCGGCCAGGTTCCACATCCGCGTCCCGCCGCTGGCGGACGCGATCGCGAGTGTCCGGCCGTCCGGGCTGAACGCCAGCGCCTGGGGCGCGAAGCCGGTGACCGCGCCGGTGTCAACGGCGGGCGCGCCGCCGGAGCGGTTCCACACCCGCACGGCTCCCTTCGCGTCGAGGGCGGCCAGCCACGTGCCGTCCGGGCTGTACAGCACCTCGCCCGCGGAACCGGGGCTGGCCGCGGTGAGGTGCCCGGCCAGCCACTTGCCCGTCGCGACGTCGAGCTGGTAGATGTCGCCCGCGCTGGTGAACGCGGCGACGGTGCGGCCGTCGGGCGAGTAGGCGACGTCAGCGACCGGCTGGCCGCCCGGATCCTGGTAGGTGCGGGCCTGCCCGGCGGCTAGGTTCCACACCGCCACGCCTGCCGGCCCGGCGGCGGCCACGGCGCTGGCGCTCTTCGGACTGTACGCCAGGCCGGTCACGGCGCCGCCGCCGGAACTCGTCAGCGTCTTGGCCGGCTTCCCGTCGGCCGAGGTCCAGATGTCCAGGCGGCCGCTGTCCTGGCCGCTGCTGGCGAAGGCGCCGGCGATCGTCTTGCCGTCCGGGCTGAACCCCACGTCCTTGACCTGGTAACCGCCGGGGTCGGTGATCGAGCCTGCCAGCGTCCCCGACAAGGCCGCCTGGGCCTTGGGGTGGCTGGGCGCGAACAGCGAGACGACCAGGATGAGCACCGCGATCATCGCGATCCCGGTGACCGAGCCGACCAGCAGCCGGGGGCCGGAGCGCACGGACTCGACCAGGCCGGCCAGGCCGCCGGGACGGGGAACCCGTGGCTCCGGCTCCGCTGCCGCCGTCGCCGCGGGCGCGGCCGGCGTGGCGGGAGCAGCGGCCGGGGCGGGAGCAGCCGCGGCCGGGGCGGGAGCAGCCGGGCCGGGGGCGGCGGGAACAGTACCCGGATCACCGGCCGGCCAGGCGGCCAGGCCCGCCAGTGCGCTGGCAACCGCGGCGGCCTCGGGGCGGACGGCCGGATCCTTGGACAGCAGCGACTCGATGAGCCCGCCCAGGGGCCCGGCTTGCGCGGGCGGCGCCAGCGGCTTGGCGAGGATCGCGGTCACCGTCGCGGCCTGGGTGCTGCCGCCGAAAGGCGGACGGCCCTCGACCGCGGTGTACAGGACGGCGCCGAGCGCCCACAGGTCGGCAGGCGGCCCCGTCTTGCCGTCGTCGAGCTGCTCGGGGGCCAGGTAGCGGAGCGTGCCGGTGCGCGGACCGGTGCCGGCCAGCTCGGCGACGGCGTCGGCGATGCCGGCGATCCCGAAGTCCGTCACCAGCGCGCGGTCCGCGGACGGGCCCGCCAGCAGGATGTTGTCCGGCTTGAGGTCCCGGTGCACGATCCCGGCCGCGTGCGCGTAGGCGAGCGCGCCGGCGACCTGCTGGCCGATCCGGGCCGCCCGCTGCCAGGGGAGCGAGCCGAGGCGGGCGGTCTCCGCGCCGAGCGACGGGCCCGCCGCGAGCCCGGTGACGATCCACGGGGTGCCGTCGTGCTCGACGACGTCGTAGACGGTGATGATGCCGGGGTGGTCGAGCCGGGCGGCGGTCCTGGCCTCGCGCACCGCACGGGCCACGAGGACGGCCCGTGCGTCGGGCGGCTGCGGCGGCAGCAGGATCTCCTTGACCGCCACCGCGCGGTCCATGAGCTGGTCGTGCGCACGCCAGACCTGGCCCGTGCCGCCCGCGCCAGCCGGCCCGGACAGCAGGTACCGTCCCGCGATCAGCGTTCCCGCCGCACCTGGCATACGCAAGATCATAGGAACGCCGGGCCGGTGCGTCAGCCGCTACCGTCCTTGCCTGCCCGGGCGCGCAGCCAGTCGACGACCCGCGGGCGCAGCCCGGCCAGGCCCTTGTAGTCGGCGATGTCAGCCGGGAGCCCGGTCAGGACCGCCAGCAGCCGGTCGCGCCAGGCGGGCACGGTCGCGACGTCGGCCAGGGACAGGAACCTGGTGTCGATGAGGAACAGCACGGCGGCCGACGTCTCCAGGCGGATGAGGTGCTGCAGTTCGACCCGCAGGTAGACGTCGCGGGCGATGTCCTCGTCGGTCGCGCTGCTGAGGAAGCTGGCCGCCTGCGGCATCCAGCCGGCGGCGGCGTCCATGGAGTGGTCGAGGACCCGGTACGGCTGGAACGCCCAGTTGACCCGGCGGTACGCGGCGCCCGGCGGCAGCCGGAGCAAGAATGCCTCGGCGCGGGCGAACACGCCGTCGGCGTTGGCCCGCGGCACCGGCCCGTGGATCTCCTGGAACGTGCTGCCCGCGACGAACGGGAACGACCAGCCGGAGGCGAACGTGACCAGTCCCGCGTCCGCGCACAGGTGACCCTCGCGCTCGTCGAGCAGCACCAGGTCCTCGACCACCTGGCGGCCGATGAACTCGAGCGGGCCGCACGGCAGCGTCGCCTGGTCGCCCGGGGTGAAGGCGGCCGCCGTGCCCAGGCGGCGGTTGACCCAACGGGCCCGGCTCCCGTCTTCCGCGTACTCGAAGCCGGCCGGGTACTCGGCCGCCAGCCGGCGCATCAGGTACCGCAGCGTGTCCCACTCGGCCGCGAGCAGCGCCGGGTCGCGGATCAGGCGGCCGGGGTCGGACCGCAGGATCCGGGCGCGTTCTGCGATGAGCGCGGCGTAATCGGGCCCGGACCTGGTGATGTTCTCACCCCAGGCGCCCGCCTCGGTCTCCTGCCGCAGGCCGCCGGGCTGCAGGTTAGCGGTGTACCGGTACGTGTCGCCGGCCAGCGGGAACGGGAAGTCGGCGAGGTTGCCGCGCGCTGCGTTCGCGGTGCTAGCTCCGGTGTTCACTTCGTTCACAGGGCGAGCTCCAGTTCGTCGCCGTCCGCGCGGGAGACGCACGGCATGATCCAGCGGCCGGATGCCTTCTCTTCTGGTGACAGGACCAGGTCGCGGTGGTCGACCCGCCCGCCGGAGACCGGCGTGCGGCACTCGCCGCAGACACCGCTGCGGCACAGCGACGGGGCTGGTACGCCCGACCGCTCGAGCGCTTCGAGCAGCGTCTCCCCCGCGGTGACGTTGACCAGCCGGCCGGCGGTGGCGAGGGTCGCGCGGAACGGCGCCCGTGGTCCGTCGGGCGCAACCCCGAAGGCTTCATAACGGAGGCGGCTTTCCGCCCAGTGCCCGGCGCGCGCGGCGGCCGTGACCGCGTCGATCATGGCGAGCGGCCCGCACACGTACAGCTGGGTGCCGAGCGGCTGACGGCGCAGCGCGGGCCCGAGTTCCGCCCACAGCGCGTCCCTGCCCGGGTAAGCGTGCAGCCGGTCGCCGCACAGTGACCGCAGCTCGTCCAGGTGCGCGGCCCGGCCGGGCCGGTACGCGTAGTAGAGGGTGAAGTCGCCGCCCCAGCGCCGGTGCCAGCGGGCGTGCGCGAGCAGCGGGGTGATGCCGATCCCGCCCGCGACGAGCAGGTGCCGCCTGGCTTTGGCGGCGGGCGGGAACGAGCTGCGCGGGGGCACCGCGTCGACTGGGTCGCCGGGCCGCAGCCGGTGCGCCCAGGCGGAGCCGCCCCTGCTGTCCGGGGTGCGCAGCACCGAGACCGTGTAGCTGGCCGGGGAATCGCCGTCGCCAGTCAGCGAGTACGAGTTGACCCGGTCGGGGCCGCCTTGGTCCTGGCTCACCGGGGCTTGGCTCCCCGGGTTCTGACCGTCCCGGTCATGGCCGCCCGGGTCCTGGCTATCCCGGTCCTGACTCCCCCGGTTCTGGAGGGCCTGGTCCTGGCCGCCCTGGTCCTGGCCGCGCCGGTCCTGGAGGGCCTGGTACTGCCCGGACTGCCAGCGCAGCCCCAGGTGACTGCCTGGCGGGTAGGACGGCAGCCGGCCACCGTCGCGGGCGGCCAGGGTGAGCTGGCGGACCTGCTCGGTGACGGGCGTGACACCGACGACGACCAGGCGCAGGGTGGCGGTCACCGGTGCAGGTCCAGGCCGGCCGGCCAGCCGAAGTAGGCGGCGTGCGCCCGGGAGAAACGGTGGTCGACGGTCAGCGCCGCCGCGCAGCCCGGGCAGGTCACCACGTCCCCCAGAGCGGCGAAGGCGTCGAACGGCACGCGGCAGTCCGCACAGAACACCCGGCGGGCGGCGGTCCCTGCGACGTACGCGCCCACGCTCCTGGCCACGGCGGCGTCTTCGGCGCAGACCGCGTTCCCGGACGCGTCCGCCGCGTTCCCGGTCATGTTTCCGCTTGCGTCCGCCGCCGCGCTCCCGGTCGCCTTTCCGGCCGGGCCGCCCAGCTCGTCGACCTCGGTGGCAGTGAGTACGAGTTCCTCGTTGACGGCGCCGAGCTGCCGGGCAACGGCCGCGGCCCGCATAACCGCGGCTTCCGGGCCGGCCAGGATGATCCGCACCCCGGTGAAACAGTCGTCGATCAGGCGGCGCAGTTCTGCTTCGGATTCCTCATGCCAGCGGGCGGGGAACCGCGCGGTGCGCACCGGGGCGGCGGGATCGGCGCGCGCCAGCAGTTCGGCCGCGCGGCGTTCGCCCGCGTCACCGAAGCAGCAGACCAGGTAGCTGGCCGCGGCGGGAAGCTGGCCCGCGGGCCAGCGGGGCACGCTGGTCCAGCGCAGCCGGCCGTCGCCGGCGTTGCCTCGGACCGCTCCGGTCAACCAGGGCTCCCCTTCGCTGACGCCGCTACGTCCTTATATTGACGGTTATCCGTTCCGTCGTCAGTGTGACGCCGCTCACCCGGTGCGGGCGCGGGCGGTCAGGGGCGAAGAGCCGGTCCCGTTCGGGATAGGCGAGGGCGGGAAGCGGGACGGTCCGGCAACTCCACGACCACGGGGCGTGGCAGACCGCCGGCCCGACGGGTGACCGGCGGCGGTGAGCGTCAGGCCAGATTGGGTGTCCTTATAGCCCGTATTGGGCCATAAGGACACCCAATCATTGCGCGGAACTACGCCTGAGGCTGGTGGTAGTTGCGGCTGGTGGGCTGGCGAGGAGTGGGACGCAGAGACGCCGGGGCAACGACATCAGGGGCTGGTGAGGAGTGGGCGCGGGGATGTTGGCGATCGACGACGCCGTGCAGCTCGGTGATCTTCTGGGCCAGGGTCATCCTGGCCACGATGGCGGCGGCCCGGGCGGCGGTGTGCAGCGCGGCGGCATCCCTGGCCTGGGCGGCGTTGCTGGCGGGGGCGTTCGCGGCGACGGCGTTCGCGGCGACGGCGCTGGCGCTGGCGCTGGCGGCGGCGTTCGCGGCCGGGACGGGGGCCGGACCTGGCTCCGGTGCCGGGGAGGTCTGCCCTGCCGACGACGACCCGGCCCCGACGACGCCGGCGGCTACGAGCACGCTGGCCAGTACCGCGGTCACCAGTGGTACTGCCCTGCGCGGGTGCTTCGGCCGCGGTGCAAGCGGCATCGGTACCGTCCTCTCTTAGTCGCCGCGAGCGCCGGCGAGCGTGGTGCCTCGAATGGTGCCGGCCAGGCGGCCGCGCGCCGGGCGGGTCCCGGTGCGCGGCCGCTGGCCGGCCGGCCTTTACGGCCGAAAACGGGTCCGACTACAAGAGAAGTTGCAGGTTATTGTCCAGGCCGAAGTCGTCCACGAAGTAGACGCCGGCTGAACCGGGCCTGACGGCAAGGCCGAACAGGTTTCCCGCTCCGCCGGCGTTCCTGTCCACCGTCACGACGGCACCGCCGCTGATCGTCTGGAGCTGCTCGGTCGTTTGGCGAGCTTCATGGGAGGGGTTCCCTTCGTTGGTGATTTCGCCGTCCGAACTACGGACAGAAAGCCAGGGCAGATTGACGTCGGCGGAAACTGAACGACTTCAAAGGAATTCAGCGGCCGCAAGCGGAATACGGACATTTAACGGGCCGGGAACAGGCATCCGCCCGACCGTGTTGAAACTGAACGTCTAGTTTCGAAACGAAGGAGCATCGCATATGACCGCGCAGGGCAAGCCCGCGAAGGCATCCGGCGAGTTCTCGGTCGGCGGCAAGCTGCCGGTGACCCGCCTCGGCTACGGCACCATGCAGCTCACCGGCCCGGGCGTGTGGGGCGACCCGAAGGACCCGGACGAGGCCGTGCGCGTGCTCCGGCGCGCCGTCGACCTAGGCGTCAACTTCCTCGACACCGCCGACTCCTACGGCCCCGTCGTGGCCGAGCAGCTCATCAAGCAGGCGCTCCACCCCTACCCGGCCGACCTGGTCATCGCGACCAAGGCCGGGTTCACCCGGCACGGACCCGGTGTCTGGGCGCCGGTCGGGCGACCTGAGTACCTGCGCCAGCAGGCGCTGATGAGCCTGCGTCACCTCGGCCTCGAGCAGATACCGCTGTTCCAGCTGCACCGCATCGACCCCAAGGTGCCGCTTGAGGACCAGGTCGGCGAGCTGAAGAAGCTCCAGGACGAGGGGAAGATCGGGTTCATCGGGCTGTCCGAGGTGAGCGTGGACCAGCTGCGCGCGGCGCAGGCGGTCGCGCCGATCGCCACCGTGCAGAACCTGTACAACCTGGCCAACCGGGGGGCCGAGGAACTGCTCGACTACAGCGCGGCCAACGGCATCGGCTTCATCCCCTGGTTCCCGCTCGCGACCGGCGACCTGGCCAAGCCTGGCAGCCCGCTGGCGGAGCTGGCGGGCAAGCGCGGCGCCTCGCCGTCGCAGCTGGCCCTGGCCTGGCTGCTGCACCGCTCCCCCGCCATGCTGCCCATCCCTGGCACGTCGAGCGTGGCGCACCTGGAGGACAACGTGGCGGCCGCCGGGATCTCCTTGTCCGACGACGAGTTCGCGGCGCTTGAGGCGGCCGTTCGCTAACCGCCCGGCTGCCCGGCTGGGGCCCCGTCCGTTCGCGGGCGCGGCCCTAGCCTGCTTCCGGCTGGGTCTGCGGCTAGTGCAGCGGCACGAGGTGCTCGGTCGTGACGTAGCTGGAGCGCCCGCTGTGATCGGTGAACTCGGTCAGCGTGCGGAGGGTGAGTCCGGTGCCCGCCGCGTTGAGCGTCCCGTCGAGCAGCTTGCCGGCGAAGCTGACCTTGTACGGCGCCAGGAACGTGCGCGCGGTCGTGCCGCTGACGCCAGGGGCGAACCCGATGCCCGCCACCGAACCCCAGTTGCACGGAACCGGGGCGCAGTAGCCGTAGGCCTGCACCCGGAGGTCACCGCCCGCGCCGCGGGTCAGGATGACCGCGCGGACGTTACCGCCCGCGGCGTTGTTGACCCAGATGCCGGGCAGCGCCGCGACCGGGCTGACGGAGTCGCCGACCGGGTAGGTCATCGCGGCCGTCCCCGTCTTGGTCACCTTGACCGGGCTTCCTTTGGTGAAGGTCTGCGTGGCCACGTAGTTCGACCGCTTGGTGTGGTCGGTGAACGTGGTGAACTCCCGGACGGTCAGGGTCGGCGTGTCCTTCGGCGTGGCGTAGCTGGCCACGATGACCGTGCGGGAGAAGCCGAAGTTCCACTGGGCCGCGAACGAGGTCCCGGTCCTGGCCCCGGCGCTGGCGCCGAAGACCGTGGCGGCGATCCTGCCCCACTGGCACGCGGCCGGGCTGCAGGCGCCGAAACCGTCGACCTTGACTCCCTTGGCGCTCGCGGCGACCACCAGGTCGACGATGTTCCTGGTCGTGTGATCGGTGTTCACCCAGGTGCCGGCTAGGGCTGAGCTCGGCACGGGCGGCACCGCGGTCGCTGGCCCGGCGGCCGGGGACGGACCGGCGGTGCGGGTCAGCCCGGCGGTGCTGGCCGGCCCGGGCGTTGCGGCCTGCGCGGGCGTGAGCGGCAGTACCGCCGCGGCCACGGCGGCGCCGCCGGCCAGTGCCGTCATGGCGGTACGCCAGGTACGTCTCACGTGAATCGCTCCTCACCGTGCGTGAACGGCCAGCCCCTCTGGCCGTTGCTCAATGAAAGGTAGGGGAGCGCCCGCGTTTATGCGGCGGGTACCTGGATAACCGAATTCATTTTGCACGGCATTAGCCAGAGAATCCGAATTCAGCCGCGCGCACAGCTGAGCTTCACGCCGTGGGATAAGCCGCATCCGGTGACAACAGCGGGCGGATAACCGAATCGCGGTCACCTTTGTTATCGGGACGCGAAAAGGTTCGTTATTACCAGAGCGGGAACTCCGTGCCATGCTCTGCGGCGGGACGAGGGCCGAAGATACGGCGCTCCGCCTCGGCGATGGGGCGGTCGTTGATGGACGCCTCACGGCGGCTCATCAGGCCGCTTGGGTCGAACTCCCACAGCTCGTTGCCGTAGCTGCGCCACCACTGGCCCGCGGCGTCGTGGGACTCGTACTGGAACCGGACGGCGATGCGGGTGCCGGTGAACCCCCACAGCCCCTTGCGCAGGGCGTAGTCCTGCTCGCGGGCCCACTTCGCGGTGAGAAACCCGACGATCTGCTCGCGCCCGGTGATCAGCGAGTCCCGGTTGCGCCAGACCGAGTCCTGCGTGTAGGCGAGGGACACCCGCTGGGGGTCGCGGGTATTCCAGGCGTCCTCGGCCGCCTGCACTTTCTTGAGCGCGGCGGGCAGGTCGAACGGCGGGAACGGCGGGCGGCTCTCGGACGTCGGGCTCTCACTCATCGGGCGGGTCCTTTCAGACGGCGTGCGGGCCTGGCGGACAGTGCTGACGCTAGCCGACGGGTGCGGCGTCAGCGGCGCGCGAGCTGACAGGCACGGCGTCAGCCGCGCGCGACGAGGCGTTCAGGCGAGAAGAGCACGCTCCGCCCGGTGCCGCCGTCTTCCTCCGCCGGCGCCGCGGCGTTCCACTCGACCTCGGCGGTCCCGGATAGCTGCAGCGTGCGGCCAGTTTGGAAGTCCGCGAAGAGCAGCGCTGCGGCGGGCTCCACCGCGAGGTTGCCGAACGAGTTGAACAGGTTGTTGCCCCGGTAATCGGGCCAGCGGAGCCTGCCGTCCGCCAGGACGCGGACGAAACCGGGCGGCCCGCCGCGGTGCGAGGCGTCGCAGCCGCGCCCTGGGTGCACAGTGCCGAGGAAGAACGTGTCCGCGGCGGTCACCAGGTCCGCGTCGCGCGGTGAGAGCGCGGCGCCTTGCCTGACCTCGGTGCCGGGCCTGCTGACGTTCCCCGCCGGAACGTCGCGCCGCCTGATGTACTGCGGACAGTTTCCGTAGGCCTGCTCGACCTCGACGGTCAGCGTGCCGTCGTCGGCCGACGCGAGCACGCCGTTCACCCGGACCCTGCGCCGCGTCGCGAACTCGACGACCACCAGCCCGGCCGGCTGTCCCGGTGGCAGGCCGTGCAGCGGGTCGGTCTCCGGGAGGCCGGACTTGACGGCCAGCACGGCCGGGGAAAGGACCTCGAGAAAACCAGGCGGGCCGGTCAGCGGCGAAGTCCACAGACGGCCGCTCGCGTCCCGGCTGGCCATCACCGCGAAGGTCCGTCCGGCCAGGAACGCGGTGATCCCGCCGCGCAGCTGGACCGGCTCCAGCATGCGGGCCAGGCGGGCGGCGTCGTCGCGCACGCCCGCTCGCTGCTGCACCGCGAGCTCGCCCGCGTGGAAGCCGGCGTCAGCGGCCTTGTCCATCGGCTCCTCCGTCCCTCGGCTCTTATGCCTAACGTATCTATGGCTTTCCATCCGTTAGAAGTCTTACCACGATTGTTCTCACGGATGCAAGGGCGATCATCCGTGATAGGCTCCCGGTCATGCCAACCGCCGCGGCCGCCAGGGGGCGCGCCTGGGTGCTGCCAGACGAACCGGTGCCGGTGCGCCTGATGAGCACCGTCTGGGCCGACGGGGACGGCGTGCACGACGATTTCGGGACAGCGGCGGACGTGGACGCGTGGCTCGGCGCGGCCGGCTTTGACCAGGCGGGGGCGCGCACCAGCGCGGGCGAGCTCGCGACCGCGCGCTCACTGCGCGACGCGGTCCGGCGGCTTGCCGCCTACCGCACCGGGGACACCAGGACGGCGGCCCCCGACGTCCTGTCCAGCGTCGAAGAAGCCGTCAGCGTGGTGAACGCGGCGGCCGCGGCGATCCCCGCCCCGAGCCTGGCGCTGCGCGACGGGCGGCTCGAACAGCGGCCGGCCGCCGGCCCTTCGCCGGTGACGGATGCGCTCGCGCGGGTCGCCGTGCAGGCGGTCGACCTGTTCGGCGGCCCCGACGCGGACCGGCTGCGCGCGTGCTGCGCGCCGGGCTGCGTGCTGTACTTCGTCGCGGCCCACCCGCGGCGCGCCTGGTGCTCCGTCGGCTGCGGCAACCGCGCGCGGGCGGCGCGCCATTATCAGAAGGTCCGACAGGACCAGCGGGGCCGACAAGACCAGCAGGGCCGACAGGACCAGCAGGTCCGCCGCGACGCGGGCGGGACGGCGGCCAGCTGATCAGCCGGCGGCTTCGGCCAGGGCGGCGAGGCGGTCGAGGGACGCCTTGAGGCGGTCCGGTGTGGTCGACCTGGCGCGCAGCACGCGCTTGGCGTTGGTGCTGGCCAGCCCGGTCCAGTCGTAGGTGTGGGTGACCAGGGTCCGGCTGTCGCCGGCCGGGGACAGCTCCCAGCGCCACCGGTGGCCCGGCTGCCGGCGGCCCACCTCGGACGGGCACCAGGCGATCCGGCGGCCTTCCTCGAACTCGACCACGTGGTTCTCACGGACGCTGCCGGTGGTGAGCGTCATGGTGAAGACGTCACCGGCTTGACGTACGCGCTGGCCGGACGGGGCGCCGGCCAGGTTGTCGTTGCCGTCCCAGCGGGGCTGCTCGGCCGGATCGGCGATCAGCCGGAAGATCCGCTCAGCGCTCGCCGCGATCTCCCGGCTGGCGGTGACGACCCGCGGGACGTCGTGGCCGTCGTGCTCGTCGGGCTGGTCCTGCTCGGGCGTCATGCTCCCCATCCAAGCACCCGGGGGCCGGGCGGGTGAAACCCGGTTACGTTCGGGATGGGCGGTGCTGGTTCGGGGTGGGCAGTGCTCGGGCTGGGCGGGAGCCTTGGCCGGCTCGTCCGGGTCGTCAGCCGGCGGCCAGGCGGCGGGCCGCGGCGGCGGCCGCCTCGTGCGCGGCCGCCAGCTCCGCCCGGCTACGGCCGAGCTCGGGGGCCAGCGCGGGCACGGTCTCCGCGAGGGTCAGGCTTGTCGTGATGACCTCGACCGCCATGCCGAACGCGGCCCCGCCGAGTATGAGCTCGAGCACGGGAACCGCGTGATCCCAGCCGTCGGTCGGCGAGCCGGGATCGTAGGACGCGCCGCGGCTCGACACCACCACGGCCGGCCGTCCCGCCATTGGCTGTTCCGGGGTGTCGACGAAGGGCGAGGTCCGGCCGGGCACGTGCACGTGATCGAGCCACGCCTTGAGCGCCGACGGCACCGAGTAGTTGTACAGCGGCGCGCCGACCAGCAGCACGTCGGCGGCGAGCAGTTCGCCGATGAGCTCGTCTTGCAGTGCCTCGGCCGCGGCCAGGGCCTGCGGGCTGATCGCGACGGCCCCCTCCGGCCGCAGCCGCGGGGGCCAGTGCAGCACGGCGTCGGCGAGATGCGGCAGCGGGTCGCGGTGCAGGTCCCGGTGCGTCACCGTGTACTGCGGGCCGCAGCCGCGCCACGCGTCGGCGAACGTTGCGGTGATCTCCCTGGAACGGGAGTTCTTCAGGGCGGCGGCGGAGTCAAGATGCAGCAGGTGTGGCACCAGACCATGCTAATCGCGCGAGCACGGCCCTGGCAGGGCGGCCGACCCGGTCAGGCGGGCGGCCTGGTCAGGCGGGCGGCCTGGTCAGCACAGCAGGCGGCGCAGCCAGCCGCGCTGGGCGGCCACCGCTGCCCGCGACAGGGCGGCACCGGGGACCAGGCCGGTGAAACCATGGCAGCCGCCCGGCCACACGTGCAGCTCGGCCTCGCCGCCGGCCTGCCAGATCCTGCTCGCGTAGGCGACGTCCTCGTCCCTGAATGTTTCCGCCGAGCCCACGTCGACGAACGCGGGCGGCAGCCCTGACAGGTCGGCCGCGCGGGCCGGCGCCGCGTACGGCGGCACGTCGGGGCCCCCGCGCGCGGTGCCGAGCAGCGCTGTCCACCCGACGTCGTTCGCCGTACGGTCCCAGATGCCCAGCCCGGCCATCTGCCAGGAGGACGGCGTGTCGTTGCGGTCGTCGAGCATCGGGCAGCCGAGCAGCTGCCCGGCCAGGGCGGGGCCGCCGCGGTCCCGGGCCAGCAAGGCCACCGCGGCGGCCAGTCCGCCGCCCGCACTGACCCCGCCGACGACGAGCCGTGCGGGGTCGATGCCCAGCTCCGCGGCGTGCGCCGCGGTCCAGGTGAGGCCCGCGTAGCAGTCCTCGACCGGCCCCGGATACGGCGTCTCCGGCGCGAGCCGGTAGTCGACGGAGACCACGGTGAGCGCGAGTTCGGCGGCGTGGTCGAGCATGCCTGGAAAGCCACCCGAGCGGTTGTCGCCCATGATCATGCCGCCCCCGTGAATGAAGTACACGCAGGCCGTCGGCGCCCCGGCGGCCACCGGGCGGCAGATCAGCAGCGGCACGTCAGGTGCGCCCGCGGGGCCTGGCACCAGCCGGGTGGTCACCGCGAACGTCCCGTTCTGCCGCAGGTCCTCGTCCGTCGGCACCGGGAACAGCGGCGGCGCCTGGCGGAGCAGCGGAATGTCGTCCAGGGTGAACGCGGGCCGCCCGGTCGCCGCCATCGCGTCGAGGGCGGGCCGCAGCTCCGCGTCGAACGGCGGCGGCGGACCGACCTGGGTGTCCTCGGTCGACTGAGTCGCCTTGGTGCCTTCGGTAGCCGGGGTCGCGGTCACCGCGGCCTCCTTCCGTGCCCGCGGCGGGTGTCCCTGGACGGACAGCGGCCGGACGCGCACGGGCTATGCCGATGACACCAGGGACGCACCGGGGTCGTCAACCGGGCGCGGGCAGCCTACGGCGCTGGTCCCGGCCTGGCCTGGTCCCGGTCTGCCTGGTCCCTAGCTGAGCGGACGGGACCAGGACTGGGCGGTCAGGGTCTGGCCGAACGCTTCCTCGGGGTGCTCGCTGTCCAGCGTGAAGCCGGCCGACTGGTAAACCCGCCGGGCGGCGGCGAGCTGCCCGTAGGTCAGCAGCACGACGTCGGTATAGCCGGCTTCGCGGGCGAAGTCGAGGCAGCGGCCGACGAGCCGCGCCCCCAGGCCGAGGCCGCGGGCCCAGGGTTCCGCGATCAGCAGCCGGAGCCTGGCGGTGGTCTCGCTGTCGGGGACGCAGCAGACCGATCCGGCCGGCACGCCGTCCACTTCAGCGATCCAGCCCTCGGTGCGGCCCGGGTGACGGTCCCGCAGCGTCACGTACTCGGCGACGATGTGCGCGCAGAACCCCTCGAAGCTGGCGTCCCAGCCGAATTCCGCCGCGTACCCGGCGCCGTGCCGCTGCAGGATCCAGCCGACATCGCCGGCCCGCAGCGGCCGCAGCGTGACCGTGCGTCCGGCGGTGCGGGCCACGCCGTTAGTGCCGTTAGTGCCGTTAGTGCCGTTACTGCCTGGCTCCGGCTGGCCGAGCGCGCTGGTGATCACCTGCATCGCGTCGAGCAGCGGGCCGGTGTCGATGCCGCCGAGCAGTGCGCTGATCTGGGCCGCCGCGCGGACGTCGAGCTCGGCCACGGCCGCGCGGCCGGCCTCGGTGACGCGGATTTCCTGGCGCCGCGCGTCGGCCGCCGCCCGGTGCCTGGTGACCAGGCCTTCGTCTTCGAACCGGCTCAGCACCCGGCTCAGGTAGCCGCCGTCGATGTCGAGCGCCTGGCGGAGCACCGGCACCCCGACAGTGCCGTGCCTGGCGACCTCGAACAGCAGCCTGCTCTCGGTCAGCGTGTACGGCGTGTCCAGGTACATGTCGTGCAGCACGCCGATGACATTGGTGTAGAAGCGGTTGAAGGCGCGGACCTGCGCTACCTCGGCCGGCCCGGGGGCGGCGGCCTGCGGGGCGGCGACGGACGGTCCGGACATGAGTCCTCCATTGCTGTTGACTGAGTCAACGATAATCCGTTGACTCAGTCAACAGCAATGCCTGCACACCGGTCAGGAGCCGCGGCAGGCGGCCGGTCAGGAGCTGCGGTAGGCGGCGCGGACCTCGGCCACGTACGGCGCCGGGGCGACTGTCGCCCGGATGGCGACCTGGCGATGCTGCTCGACGGCAGGCTTGGCCGAGTTCGGCTCCTCGCCCCACAGGACGGTGACCTCGGTGCCGGGATCGCTGGCGGCGGCGTCGACCGTGGCCAGCGAGACGAACGCGCGCTCGTTGGCGATGTAGCCGAGATCTAGCGACATGCCGGCCGGGACGCCGTCCCTGAGCACCTGGTCGACCTGGAAGAACGCGTAGCGGGCCTTGGGCCACTCGATGAACTTGGCCGGGATGCCCGGCTCGCACAGCGACCTGACCGCCGCCGCCACGTCGTCGGGGTTCCACACCAGCGTCACCTTGGTCCTGTGGGCTGAGCCGGCGATGCGCGCCAGGGCGTCCCTGCCGAGGAAGTCGTGGTCGAAGCGGACCGTCCGGCCGTAGCCGATGTCGTAGGGCGTGACGTAGTAGTCGGTGACATCGGCGGCGTTCATGCTGCCGCCGAGCGAGCCGAGGGCGGCCGCGCTGAGCCACTCCCGGTACGCCTTCAGCTCGGGACCGAAGATCGCGGGCACCACGGTCGGGATCCAGCCCGACTCGAGATTGGCGGTGGAGTACGCCTTGGCCCCCGCTCTGACGATGCCGAACTCGCGGCCCGCGTCGAGGATCGCGGCGAGCACCTCGGTCCCGTCCGCCCAGGGACCGAAGAGTTCGAACCCCGGCTGCCCGGCCATCCCGTGCCGCAGCGCCCGCACCGGGCGGCCAGCCACGGTGAACTGCGTCATGTTGAAGAACTTCACGTCCGGCAGGCGCTGCCCGGTCACCTGCTCGACGATCGCCAGCGCGGTCGGTCCCTGCAGCTCGTAGCGGTACATCAGGGGCGGCCCCGACGGCCGGTCAGCCGAGTTCTCGTCCCGCTCGATCTTGACGTCGTAGCCGCCGGCTTGCGCGTTGTACTGCAGCCAGCTGGCCACCGTGGGATGGCCGACGACGTCGAACAGCCCGTCCTCGAGGTAGAACAGGATCGCGTCGCCGATGAACCGCCCGTCCGCGTTCACCGCCACGTACTGCTTGGCCTTGCCCGGCGCGAAGCCGGTGAACGAGTTGACGCCGAAATCGCCGAGCAGCCTGAGCGCGTCCGGGCCGCTGAGGTACAGGTCGGTCATGTGGTGCGACTGCTCGAACAGCACGCACGTGGACCGCCAGGCGTGCTGCTCGGACCGCCAGTTGGTGAACTCGGGGGCGACGGGGAACAAGATAGGGCGCGCGCTGGAGTTGCGCATCAGCCCGATCGGCGACCCGGCCTCCTCGATCGCGGCCTCAAGACTCAGCTGCCCCATAGCGTTCTCACCCTCCCGGCGGGAATCCGGCCGGGAACCCCGGCCGCCCCGCGACGCTACCGCGCGGCCGCCACCCGGTCGCGCGGCCGTCAGCAGCTAGTACACCTCAGACGCGGCGACCATGCGGGCATCCTGGGCCCTCGAATGGCCCTCCCCTGGCCCTCCTGTGGCCCTCCTGTGGCCCGGGACAAAACGCCTAAGCGCTGGTTGTCTCGTCCGGTGCCGCGGCGAATCCCGGGCAGCTGCTCACCGGCAGGCGTGGGTACCGGTCGAGCCGGTCGTCCCAGGCAGCGCGGGTGCACCGCAGGTAGGTGGTTCCCCGGTGGGTGGGCTTGACCGAGGCATGCAGGCACTCCCCGCACAGGCCGGGGTCGACGGGCAGCTTCGGACTTTCAGTTTGCTGGCTCACGGACCGGGTCATTACCCCGGCCGAGCTTGCCGCACCGTCTCCGGGGGTGACTTCCCATCATTTCGCGTTGATCAGTTCGACTTCCCATCAGTTAGCGTTGCGAAATTCGGACATTGCAGGCAGGAAGTGGTCACAATCGATGGGCAGTCGAAAAAACGTCATAACTGACGGGAAGTGAGGGCGGCCGCGCGGATCGCGGGCGGAGGGCGGCGGGCGAGACAACGGGCGGCGGTGAATTCCGTGGCCGCAGGCGATTGAGGGGCGGGCCGGGCGGAGGGAGGATGGCCGCATGACACGGGTTGCGATCATCGGCGGCGGCATCGGCGGACTGACCGCGGCCATCGCGCTGCGGCGGGCCGGGGCCGAGGTATCGGTTTACGAGGCGGCCGGGGAGCTGCGGGAGATCGGGGCCGGGGTCGCGCTGCACCCTAACGCGATGCGGGTGCTGCGGTTTATCGGGGTCGAGGACGCGGTGCGCAAGGTCGCCGGGCGCACCGAGTTCGCGGTCACCAGGGACGGGATCACCGGGCGGGTCATCTCGCGGACCAGCCGGGCCCGGCAGGCGGCGCTGCACGGCATCGAGCCCGCGACCGTGCACCGCGCCGACCTGCTCGACGTGCTCGCCGCCGCGCTGCCGGCCAGCGTGGTGACCCTCGGCATGCGGTGCGTGTCCGCGGGCACCGACGGTGACCTGGCGGTGGCCCGGTTCGCGGACGGGACGGCGGCCGAGGCGGACCTGGTGATCGGCGCGGACGGAATCCACTCGGCGGTGCGCACGTCGCTGTTCGGTCCGGACGCACCCCGGTTCACCGGCAAGATCTGCTACCGGTCGGTGATCCCGGCGGCCGCGGTACGCGGCGGCGTCGCGGCGGACCTGGCGGCCGACAACGGGCAGTGGCTAGGGCCGCACGGCACCGTCGTGCTCTACCCGCTGCGCGGCGAGGAGCTGATCAACGTCGTCGCCCACTATGACGACGACTCCTACCGTCATGAGTCATGGGTGACGGAGTGCCCGCCGGAAGAGGTGTCGCAACGGTACGCGGGGTGGCACGAGTCGCTCCTGCGCCTGTTCGCGGCCGGGCAGACTTGGTACAAGTGGGCGCTCTACGACCGGGACCCGATTCCCGCGTGGACGGCCGGCCGGGTGACGCTGCTCGGCGACGCGGCGCACCCCATGCTGCCGTACCTCGGGCAGGGTGCCTGCCAGGCTCTCGAGGACGGCGCGGTGCTCGCGAACGCGCTCGCCCCGGTCGCGGGCGGCAGCGGCGCGGGTGTCAGCACGTCGGGTGTCAGCGGGGCAGCGAACCCGGTTGCCGCGCTGGCCGCGTACGAGCGTGCGCGCCGGCCCCGGGCGTCGCGGGTGGTGCTGACGGCACGCGCGCGCGGGGTGTCCAACCACCTCCCGTCACGGTGGGCCGTTGTGCGGCGGGACACCGCGATCGCGCTGCGGCGGCGGCTCAGCAGGCGCGACCCGGACGGGCGCGGCGCGGCCTGGCTGGCCGATTACGACGCGACCTCGCCGGATGTGCTCGAAGGCTTACCGGTTAGGGTCACGGGCTATGGACGACGCGCGGGAGACGTTGACGTGGGAGATCTTCGGCGGCGCAGCGCAGGAGCTGGCACGGGAGATCGCCGGCGACGGTTTCCGGCCTGACCTGATCCTGGCGATCGCCCGGGGCGGGATGTTCGTCGCCGGCGCCCTCGGCTACGCCCTGTCGGTCAAGAACCTGCACCTGATGAACGTCGAGTTCTACAACGGCGTGGGCTCGACGCTCGACATGCCGGTGATGCTGCCGCCGGTGCCGTCCGCCGTCGACTTCTCGCAGAAGAAGGTGCTGATCGCCGACGACGTGGCAGACACAGGCAAGACCATCGAGCTGGTGCGGAACTTCATTGCCGTGCACGTGGCCGAAGTGCGCTCGGCGGTGGTCTACGAGAAGCCCGGCTCGCTGGTGAAGTGCGACTACGTGTGGAAGCGCACCGACCGGTGGATTAACTTCCCGTGGTCGACGCTCCCCCCGGTGGTGCCTGGCGTGCTGGACGCGTGAACTCCTTGGACGCCTGGACTCCCGACGGCACTATTGATCAGGTTGATCTGATAAGTTCAGACTGAACAATACGCCAGCATTCGTGGAGGCACGCCATGTCCGGCCCGTCCGGTTCCCGTCCTGTCCTGCTCTTGATGGACTTCCAGCACGGCATCGTCGAGAGCCTCGGCCAGCCGTCCGTCGTCGACGCGGCCGACCGCGCGGCCAAGGCGGCCAGGGCCGCGGGCATCCCGGTCATGTTCGTCCGGGTCGCCTTCAGGCCCGGCTATCCGGAGGTCTCCGCGGCTAACCAGTCGTTCTCGGCCGCGTCGCAGGCAGGCGATACCTTGACCCAGGATCACCCGGCGACTCAGGTGCACGCCGCGCTCACGCCCCAGCCGGGTGAGCCGGTCATCCTCAAGCGCCGGGTCAGCGCGTTCACCGGATCCGATCTCGAGGTCCTGCTGCGCGGGGCCGAGGCGGACACGCTGGTGCTGGCGGGCATCTCCACCAGCGGCGTGGTGCTGTCGACGCTGCGCCAGGCGGCCGACCTTGACTACCGGCTGATAGTGCTGGAAGACGCCTGTGCCGACCGCGACGACGAGGTGCACCGC
>DASYAD010000125.1:0-23224 GCA_036501515.1 Trebonia sp.
CCAAAGCCCGCCGCGCCGTCCTGCCAAGCGGGCCTGTGCAGCCCGCTGCCCGGCCCGCCTGGCGACCCGTCGTCTTCCAGTCAAGGGCGGCCGGGCCGCGCTGTCTACGGCGCCCGGCAACCGCGGCACGGCGGGACAATCCGGCGGGCGCGGAACGCTGGCCAGGCAACAAACAGGAGGCACTACCCCGATTTACTACGCGTCGTAGTAATAGGTATAGGCTGGCGCTCACAATGGACGTGAACCAGCACTATCTGTACGAAGCGCGGCAGATGCAAGCGCTGTCGCTGAGCGTGCACATTCCGCTGGTCTGCTTCGGTATCGCGTTCCCGGTTCTCGTGCTGTTCGCCGAGTGGCGGTACCTGCGGACGGGCGACGACCTGTACCGGACGCTCGCGCGCCGCTGGTCGCGGATCATGCTGGCGCTGTTCGCGGTCGGCGTGGTGACCGGCACGATTTTGTCGTTCGAGCTCGGGCTGCTGTGGCCGGTGTGGATCCAGGACTTCGGCAACGTCTTCGGTCTCGGGTTCACGCTCGAAGGGTTCTCGTTTTTCCTCGAGGCCATCTTCATCGGGATCTACGCCTACGGATGGGACCGGCTGCCGCCCCGGGTGCACTTCCTGTGCGGGATTCCCATCGCGGTCGCGGGGGTAGCCGGATCGTTCTTCGTCATCGCGGTGAACGCGTGGATGAACCATCCCACCGGGTTCACGCTGGTCGACGGCAAGGCGGCGGACGTCCACCCGTGGAAGGCGCTGTTCGACAACCCGATGTTCTGGAGCGAGTACGTACACATGTACTTCGCCGCGTTCATCGTGTGCGGCTTCCTGCTGGCGGCCGTCTACGCCTGGGCGTTCCTGCGCGGCCGGCGCGGACGCTACGAGCGCACCGCGCTTGGCATCACGCTGAGCACCGCCGCGGTCGCCTCGCCGCTGCAGGTGATCGTGGGCGACTGGGCGGCCCGCGACGTGGCCACCTACCAGCCGGTCAAGCTGGCCGCCATGGAAGGTCTGGCCACCACCACCACAGGCGCGGCCGAGCACCTGCTCGGCTGGTACAACGGGCACGCGGTGGTCTGGGGCATCGAGATACCCAAGCTGCTTTCCCTGCTGGCCGCGCACAACCCGAATGCGGTGATCAAGGGCCTGAACATCGTGCCGCTAGCCGACCAGCCGCCGGTCAACGTGGTGCGGTTCGCCTTTCAGACAATGGTCGGCATCGGCTCGCTGCTCGCGCTGATCGGCCTCGTCTACCTCTACCTGCGGTTCCGCCGCCAGGGGCTGCCCCGCTGGCTGCTGTGGGCGGTCGTGGCGGCGGGGCCGTTGTCGGTCGTGGCGCTCATCGCCGGGTGGATCACGACGGAGGTCGGGCGGCAGCCGTGGATCGTCTACGACGTCATGAAGGTCGACGCGGCGGTCACCGGGGCCAGCGACATCCCGATCGGGTACGGCGCGCTGTCGGTGGTGTACCTCGTGCTGGCCGTGATCGTGTTCTTCATCCTGCGGCGCCTGGCCAGGCTGCCGCTGCCCGCGCCGGGCGACACCACGACGGAGGACAGCGGTGGCTTATGTTCCGGTCGCCTTCATCCTCGCCGGGATGGCGGCGTACACGGTGCTCGCGGGGGCCGACTTCGGCGCCGGCCTGTGGACGCTGCTCGCCTTCGGACCGTCCCGGCAGCGGGTACGGGACCAGGCGCGCCACGCGATGGGGCCCGTCTGGGAAGCCAATCACGTCTGGCTGATCTTCGTGCTCGTGGTGTGCTGGACGGCGTACCCGGTGGCGTTCGGCTCGATCGCCTCGACGCTGGCCGCACCGCTGCTGATCGCGGCGATCGGGATCATCCTGCGCGGCGCGGCCTACGCGCTGCGCAGCGTCGCGGACGGTTCCGGCGCCGCCAGGCGAGCGGAGAACCTGCTCGGCGTCTCCTCGATCATCACCCCGTTCGCGCTCGGCACCGCGGTCGGCGCGATCGCCACCGGCCGGGTCCCCGTGGGCAACGCGGCGGGCGATCTCGTGACCTCCTGGCTGGCACCCGCGCCGGTGCTGGTCGGAGTGCTGGCGGTGACCTTCTCCGGGTACCTGGCGGCGGTGTTCCTCGCCGCCGACTCGGTCCGCTACGCCGAGCCTGACCTCGCGGCCGCCTTCCGTCACCGGGCGGTGCTGGCGGGCCTGGTCTCGGGGGCGCTGGCGCTGGCGGGACTGCTCGTCATGCGCGGGTCAGGACTCGACCTGACCCACGGGGCCGCGCTCGCGCTGGTGTGCGTGTCCGGCGTCGCCGGGCTGGCCACGCTCGCGCTGTGCTGGCGGTCCAGGTTCGGGCTGGCCCGGCTGACCGCCGCCCTCGCCGTGGCCGCCGTCGTCGTCGGCTGGGCCGCGGCCCAGGCGCCCCGGTTCCTGCCCGGAATGACGGTCACCCAGGCGGCCGCCGGCCAGTCCACGCTGACTGCCCTGGTGATCGCCGTCGCCTGCGGCTCGGCCATCCTCGTCCCCGCGCTCGTCCTGTTGTTCACGCTGTTCCTGCGCGGGCGCCTGGACACGCCGGAGTCCCACGCGGAAACGGCCGGCGCGGAAGATGCGACGGGCGGAGCCGCGACCGCGCGCGACGGGAGCCCGGCCGCACCGCACCCCGGCAGGACAGCGCGCCTGGGCGGAGCGGCCCTGCTTGGCCTCGTGGCCGGGGCCGGACTGCTGGTGTTCGCCGACGCGACCTGGATGCACCTCCTCGGAGTGGCGGCGCTTCTGCTGTGCGCCGTCGCGGCCTTCGCGCTGACCGCCGCACCACTCGACCATTAGCCAGGCCGCGCCCGCACGCTGAGGCGGCCGTCGGACAGGCGGCACCACCGGAGCGGGCCGGCGATGCTGCCGGCCGGCTGTTCTGTCCGGGCAGCGTCCGGGCTGGTTTCCGCGAGCGGCCACTTGGTGTGCGAGGGTGGGGCTATGACTGATGTGCCTGAGATACGGGACCTGCCGGCCGGAATCGGTGCGACCGGGCACCGTCGGGAGTCTGACTCGATGGGGGTTGTCGACGTCCCGGCCGACCGCTACTGGGGAGCGCAGACGGAGCGGTCGCTGCTGCACTTCGGCGACATCGGCGCTGACCGGATGCCGCTCGCCGTGTACCACGCGTTCGGGCACGTGAAGAAGGCGGCGGCGCTGGCCAACGGCGCGGCGGGGCGCCTGCCTGACTGGATGGCGGCGCTCATCGCACGGGTCTGCGACGAGGTGATCGACGGGGAGCTAGACGAGCACTTCCCGTTGCGCGTGTGGCAGACCGGGTCGGGCACGCAGTCCAACATGAACGTCAACGAGGTGATCGCGAACCGGTGCATCCAGCTAGCGGGCGGAGTCATCGGTTCGAAGACCCCGGTGCACCCGAACGACCACGTCAACATGGGCCAGTCGTCCAACGACACGTTCCCGACGGCGATGCACGTGGCCGCCGTGCGTGCGGTCGCGGAGGACGTCATCCCGGCGGTGTCGGCGCTGCGCGACGCGGTCGCCGAGAAGTCAGTGCAGTGGCGCGATGTCGTCAAGATCGGCCGGACGCACCTGGAGGACGCGGTACCGATGACCGTGGGCCAGGAGTGGTCCGGGTACGCGCGGCAGCTGTCGCAGGCGCTGGCCGGGCTCGACCGGGCCTGCGCGGACCTGTACGAGCTGGCGGCGGGCGGCACCGCGGTGGGCACCGGGCTCAACGCACCGCCCGGGTTCGCCGCCGAGGTGGCCGCGCGGATCGCCGAGTCGACGGGTTACCCATTCGTGACCGCCGCCAACAAGTTCGCGGCGCTGGCGGGCGCCGACGCGGTCGCCGCGGCCTCGGCCGGACTGCGCGGGCTGGCCGTGCCGCTCGCCAAGATCGCCAACGACATCCGCTGGCTCGGGTCGGGACCGCGGGCCGGGCTCGGCGAGCTGATACTGCCCGCCAACGAGCCCGGATCATCGATCATGCCGGGAAAGGTCAACCCCACCCAGTGCGAGGCCATGCTGATGGTGTGCGCGCAGGTGCTCGGCAACGACACCACGGTCGCCTTCGCCTCCGCGCAGGGCAACCTGGAGCTGAACACCATGCGGCCGGTGATCATCAGCAACTTCCTGCACTCGGCCGGCCTGCTGTCCGGGGCGTGCCGGACATTCCGGGTGTTCTGCGTGGAAGGCGCCGCCCTGAACGAGGCGCGCATCGCGGCCCACGTCGACGAATCGCTGATGCTGGTCACCGCGCTGTCCCCGGTCATCGGGTACGACAAGGCGGCGGAGATCGCGCACAAGGCCGACCACGAGGGCTCGACGCTGCGCGCGGCGACGCTGTCCCTCGGTTACCTGTCGGCGGAAGAGTTCGACCGGATCATCGACCCGCCCTCGATGGTGGGTGACACCCGGTTCAGCTAACTGCCCGCAGAGCCTTGCCATCCGGGTCAGACGCTCCGACACTGGACTAGTGAGTTCCGTGGTGGAGCTTGTTCTCGTCATCGCGCTGATGCCGGTCGCCGGCTACGCGCTTATCGGCACGGTGCGCGCGGCCCGCTGGATCGAAGAGAAACGCCGCCAGGCGCCGCCGACTGTGCCGGCTGACCGGCTCGCGGCGAACCTGCGGCGGCTGCGGGCGGAGCTCGAGGACACGGAGACACGGGCCGGGCTGACCGCCAAGCAGTTCCGGGTGCGGACGGTGCGCGGCGCCTACCTGGACACACTGGCGGAAGCTTGCCGGAGGTTCGGACTCGACGAGCCAGACGACCGGGCCACCCAGGCGGACATCTACCGGACCGAGGCGGCGCTGGCCGCGCACGGAATCGACGTCCGCGACCGCGTCGCCGGCTGAGCACTGTGCCCGCCGATACCGGGTTCCCGCGGGCCGATGTGGCGGATGAGTTCCTGCGGGCCCGGCGGCGCCAGATCCTCGCCCGGCTCGTTCGGCGGCTGCGCCGGGCACCGGACGACGTGAACGTGATCCTGCCGCTCGACGAGGTGCTCGACGCGCTTGGCCGGCGGGGCGAGCGCCGGATCGGGCTGCACACCATCCGGCTTGACACCATCGTCGGCACGGTCGACTCAAGCCGCGACTTCGACCGGCGGTTCCGGCCGACCAGCGGCCGGGTGCGGGAGCGCTGGGAACGGCTGGCGCTCGCACAGCGGCGCGGCGAGGCGATACCGCCGATCGACGTGTACCGGGTGGGCGACCTGCACTTCGTGCAGGACGGCCATCACCGGGTGTCGATCGCGATGGCGACCGGCGCCAGGACGATTGACGCGTACGTGACCGAGGTGCGCACCCAGGTGCCCGCGACCGGCCTCAAGGGGCGCAGGGACCTGCTGTTCCGCGGGTACGAGCGGATCTTCCGCGCGCGCGTGCCGCTGAGCGCGCCCGCCATGGCGAAGATCAGCGTGACCGACCCGTGGTCGTACGCCGAGCTCGGCGAGGCCGTGGAGGCCTGGGGCTACCGGCGGATGCAGGGCACCGGCCAGTTCAGCGACCGGGCGGATACCGCCAGGCACTGGTACACCGAGGAATACCTGCCCGTCGTGCGGATGCTGCGCGCGGCCGACATGATCGGCTCCCGCACCGAGGCGGAGGCGTACCTGCTGGTCGCCGCCGAGCGGTACCGGCTCATCCTCGCCCACGAGTGGAGCGACGACATCGTCGAGCGGCTCCGCGGCAAGGTCAAGTAAGCACCGTCAGGCAGACGGCACGGACAGGCAGGCGGCGCCGCTGCCCAGCGGCGCCGCCTGCCCGCCGCCCGTCAGGCGGCCGGCGTCAGTCCTCGCTCCCGTCCGCCCCGTCCGCGGCGGGCGCCGCTCCCGGCACCGGCGGCACCGGGGTGCCGGCCACGGCCGCGACCGACAGGTTCTTGCCGGTCCTCGGGTCGAAGACGTGGATCGAGCTGCCGTCGGCCCACAGCTCCGCCTGTCCGCCCTCGCTGATCCTGGTGGCCGCGTCCAGCCGGGCGGTGATCGTCTCGACGTCGGTCCCGGCCTCGGCCGCACCGGAGTCGGCCGCGATCTCGGCCAGCTCAGCCGATTTCACCTGAGTGCCGCGGCCCGGGTTGAAGTAGACGAACACGTCGGAGCCCATCGACTCGAGTACGTCGATCGTGGTCGTGAACGTGATGCCGCGGGCGCGGGCGTCGGGCTGCACGAGCGCGGCGTCCTCGAAGTTCTCCGGCCTGATACCGAGGATCACCTCGCGGCCGGTGTTGGCACCCTCGAGCTCACGCCGGATCCGGTCGGTCAGCGGGAAGTCGCCCAGTGTTGTCCGGAGCGCGCCTTCCTCCACGGTGGCGGGCAGGAAGTTCATCGACGGCGAGCCGATGAAGCCGGCCACGAACAGGTTGTCCGGCCGGTGGTAAAGCTCGGCGGGGCTGCCGACCTGCTGCAGCAGCCCGCTGCGGAGTACCGCCACCCGGTCGCCGAGGGTCATCGCCTCGGTCTGGTCGTGCGTCACGTAGACGGTGGTGGTGCCGAGCCGCCGCTGGATCCGCGAGACCTGGGTGCGCATCTGGACGCGGAGCTTGGCGTCGAGGTTGGACAGCGGCTCGTCCATCAGGAACACCGCCGGGTCGCGGACGATAGCCCGGCCCATCGCCACCCGCTGCCGCTGCCCGCCGGAAAGGTTGGCGGGCTTGCGGTCCAGGTGCTGGGTCAGGTCGAGGATCCGCGCGGCCTCCTCGACCTTGGCGTTAATGACGTCCTTGGGCGTCTTGGCCAGCTTGAGCGCGAACCCCATGTTCTCCCGCACGGTCATGTGCGGGTAAAGGGCGTAGCTCTGGAAGACCATCGCGATGTCGCGGTCCTTGGGCGATTTGTTGTTCACCACCGTGCCGCCGATGAGCAGCTCACCCGAGGTGATGTCCTCGAGGCCCGCGATCATGTTGAGCGTCGTCGACTTCCCGCAGCCGGACGGGCCGACCAGGATGACGAACTCGCCGTCGGCGATCTGCAAGTTGAAGTCGCTGACCGCTTCCTGCCCGTCCGGGTAGCGCTTGGTGATGTGTTCCAGGGTGATGGGAGCCATTGGTTCCTCCTGTTAGCCCTTGACCGCACCGGAGGTGAGGCCGGCGACGATACGGCGCTGGAAGAAGAGCACGAAGATGACGATGGGGATGGTGATGACGACCGCGGCGGCGGCGATCGGCCCCGTCGGGGTGGTGAAGACCGAGCCGCCGCTGAAGTACTCCATCGCGGCCGGCGCGGTGCGCGAGCTGATCGTCGACGTGAACGAGATCGCCAGCAGGAAGTCGTTCCAGCAGGCCAGGAAGACCAAGATGGCCGTGGTGACCATGCCGGGCGCGGCCAGCGGCGCGATGACCATGGTGAACGCCTGGAACGGGCTGGCGCCGTCCATCTTGGCGGCCTTCTCAAGCTCCCAGGGAATCTCGCGGAAGAAGGCCGACAGGGTGTAGATGCCGAGTGGCAGGCCGAACGCCACGTAGGGGATGATCAGCCCGAACCAGGTGTTGAACAGGCCGAGCGACCGCTCGATGGTGAACATCGGGGTAACCAGCGCGATGAGCGGGAACATGGCGATCAGCAGCGCCAGCCCGACGAGCACGCTCTTGCCTGGAAACGCCAGGCGGGCGATCGCGTAGGCCGCCATCGAGGCCAGCACGACGGAGATGAGCGTCGAGATCAGGCCGATGCCGATCGAGTTCACCAGCGGCCGCAGGAACTGCGAGCTGGTCAGGATCCCGCTGTAGTTACCCCAGGTCCACTGGGCCGGCCAGAACGACGGGTCGGTGACCGCACCGGGCGTCTTGAAGGACAGCGAGAGCAGCCAGAGCACCGGGATCAGGGCCAGCGCGAGCACGACGAAGTTCGCCGTCGCCCAGCCGGTCCGCTGTCTGGTGGTCAACGTTGCCGTGGCCATGCCGCCGTCACCTCGTCCCGCTGTCGGAGCCGGGCGCGGCGGTACCGAACCCGAGGATGAAGATCACCGCGATGATCGCCACGCAGATGAAGATCAGGATCGCGATCGTCGACCCGATCCCCAGGTTCAGCGCGTTGAACAGGTTGTCGTAGCCCAGCGTGGACACCGATGCGGTGCCGTTGTTCCCGCTGGTCAAGATGAAGATGTTGTCGAAGATGCGGAAGGCGTCGAGGGTGCGGAACAGCAGGGCGACGAGGATCGCGGGCTTCATCAGCGGAAGCGTGATCTTGGTGAACCGCTGCCACGCGGTGGCGCCGTCTACCTTGGCCGCCTTCAGCAGGTCGTCGGGCACCAGCGAGAGCCCGGCCAGCAGCAGGAGCCCCATGAACGGGGTGGTCTTCCAGATCTCGGCCAGGATGATGACCCCGATCGCCTGCGCCTGGTCGGTCAGCGGGGCGTTGTTGTTGAACGCGGCCGACAGGTAGCCCTCGTTCGGCGTCCACGCGTACTGCCAGCTGTAGGAGGCCGCCACCGTCACGATGCCGTAGGGGATCAGCGAGGCGGTGCGGATGGTGCCGCGGAAGAACACGGTGCGGTGCAGCACCTGGGCCAGCAGCATGCCGAGGACCAGCGTGATCGCCACCGAGAAGACGGTGATGATCAGCGTCACCTCGAGTGCCGACCACCAGTAAGGCGAGCTGAGCACCGCCCCGTAGTTGGCGAACCCGATGAACTTGATCTGCTGCGGCAGCTCCAGGTTGTACCGCTCAAGCGACAGGTAGATCGCGTAGATCAGCGGGTACGCGGTCACCGCGATCATCACCAGGACGGCGGGGGCGCAGAGCCAGAAGGCGAGACGGCGGTCTGCCTTGGCGCCCTCCGACAGCTGCGCGCGCGGCTTCCTCCTGGGCGCCGCGTGCGCCGGGGTGGCAGTGGTCCCCGCATCCGGGGTGGCGGTGCTCATCGGGTCCTCCTTCCGGCAGTGCTCGCTAGTCCGCTCGCGACCTCGCGCGCAAGCTCGCTCACGGGACCAGCCCCTTTGATGCCAGCGCATTGGTGATCTGGCCGGCCATCGACTGCTCGGTGGCCGTCGGGTTGATGCTCGAGGCGGGCGAGATCTGGTGCGACAGGTCGATGGAGACCACCTGGTACAGCGGGGTCTTCGGACGGACGCTGCCGTTCTCGAGCGCGCTCAGGATGTCGGCGTGGAACGGGTAGTCGGCGAAGATCGCCGGGTCGTTGTAGATGCTGACGATCGTCGGCGGTACACCGCCGACGTTGGCCCCGATGACCTGGTTCTGCTTGTCGCGCAGGCACAGGGCGGCCTGGAAGGCCAGGTCCTGGTGCTGCGAGTAGGCGCTGACAGCGAGGTCGACGCCGCCGATCGTCACCTTGGCCGGGACCCCGGCGGTGACCTCCGGGTACAGCGCCCACTTGAAGTTCTTGAACAACGCCGGGTTATCCGCCTTCATCGACGGATAGACGAACGGGTAGTTCAGCTCGAACGCGGCGGTGCCCGCCTCCATCGCGAGCCTGTTCTGGTTCTCCATCTGGACCGACATCGACGGGTCGGCGGCGGGCGAGTCGGCCAGCTCCTTCATGATGCTCAGCGCCTTGACGGCGGGCGCGCCGAGCGACGGGCCGGACGCGCTGGCGCTGAGGATGCTGCCGCCGGCGCTCGCGATCATCGTGTTGAGCCAGACGGTGGCGCCCTCGTACTGCGCGCCCTGGATCTCGATGTAGTGCGGTTTGCCTTCCTTGGCCAGCTGCTCGGCGTCGGCGATCATCTGCGCCCACGTCGTCGGCGGGTTGGGCACCAGGTCCGAGCGGTACCAGAGCAGCTGCGTGTTGGTGTTGTCAGGCACCGCGACCAGCTGGCCGTTCCACTCGGCGGTGTTCAGCGACGCCTGCAGGGTGCCGGCCTCCGCCTGCGTCTTGTAGGTGCCCGTCCACGGCACGATCAGGCCCGCCTGCGCGAACTCGGACTCCCAGGTCACGTCGAGGCCCATGATGTCGATCGAGGGGTCGTGCGCCACCAGCCGCCGCACCAGCTGCTGCCGCTGCCCGTCGGAGGCCTGCGGGAGTAGCTGGTAGGAGATCTTGTACTTGCCGCCGCTCTGCGCGTTGCAGTTGGCGATCGCCTGGTCGGTGGCCCCGGAAGTGTCCGGGTAGAGGTAGTAGTTCAGGGTTACCGGCCCTGTCCCGGCGCTGGCGCTGGCACAGGCGCTGAGCGCCCCGCCCGCTAGCGCGATGCCTGCGGCCGCCGACGCTATCCGGAAAACCCGGCTGCGCCGTCTGTGTCGGCCCTTGCGTTTGATCATCGTCGACCTCCCCGGGGGCGGGTGCCTGGCAGGGGTGCCACTGGGTCTCGTGAGACCAGCGTCACAACAGCCAGATGCCTCATAGTCACGCAAAGTGGTAGAAGCGTCAATAGTGATTCGGCCCCGCGTCTACGGGCGCTGCAGGGCCAGTGGACACTACGGATGAGCGACGGCACGACACGAGGGAGACGGGGATGGCAGGCGACACGAGCGGCGGCACGCACGACGTGATCGTGATCGGAGCGGGGCCCACCGGGGAGAACGTCGCCGACCGGGCGGTGCGCGGCGGGCTGACCGCGGTGATCGTCGAGTCAGAGCTTGTCGGCGGCGAGTGCTCGTACTGGGCCTGCATGCCGAGCAAGGCGCTGCTGCGCCCGGCCGACGTGGTCGCGGAGGCCGGCCGCGTGCGCGGGGTCGCCGGGGCCGCGCTCGAGCCCGCCGAGGTGCTGAAGCGGCGCGACTCGTTCACGCACGGCTGGAAGGACGACTCGCAGGTCGCGTGGGTCAAGGGGGCCAGCATCGACCTGGTCCGCGGGCACGCGCGGCTCGCCGGGGAACGCACGGTGGCGGTCAGCAATGCCGAGACCGGGGACGTCACCCTGCGCGCCAGGCAGGCGGTGGTGATCGCCACCGGCACCAGCGCCGTGGTGACGCCGGAGCTGGCCGGCGTGCAGCCGTGGACGAGCCGCGAAGCGACCAGCGCGCAGGCCGTGCCCGGCCGGCTGGCGATCGTCGGCGGCGGCGTGGTCGGCTGCGAGATGGCCGCCGCCTGGTCGGCGCTCGGCTCGCGGGTCACGCTGATCTCGCGCGGCGGCCTGCTTGACCGGCTGCCCGGCTTCGCCGGGGAGCTGACCGCGGCCGGGCTGCGCGACGGGGGCGTCGACGTCCGGCTCAACGCGAGCGTGACCGCTGCCGCCCGCCGGGACGGTACGGTCGCGCTGACGCTCGATGACGGCACGACGGTCGACGCGGACGAGGTGCTTTGCGCGGCGGGGCGCGCCCCCAGGACGTCGGACCTAGGCCTGGACACGGTCGGGCTCAAGCCCGGGTCGTGGCTTGACGTCGACGACACGCTGCGGGTGAACGGCGCCGGCGGCTGGCTGTACGCGGCGGGCGACGTGAACCACCTCGCGCTGCTCACCCACATGGGCAAGTACCAGGCCCGGGTGTGCGGCGACGCGATCGCCGCGCGGGCCGCCGGGCGCGAGCCCGCCGTCCGCGACCTGGCCTCGAAGAACTGGGTCCCGCAGGTCGTGTTCACCATCCCGGAGGTCGCGTCCGTCGGGCTCACCCCGGACCAGGCAGCCGACGCCAAGATCAGAACCCGCGTGGTCGAGTACGAGATCGGCAACGTGGCGGGCGCGAACCTGTACGCCGACGGCTACGCCGGCCGCGCGCAGATGGTGGTCGACGAGGACCGCCAGGTGATCGTCGGCGTGACCCTGGCCGGCCACGGCACCGGCGAGATCATCCACGCGGCCACGGTTGCCGTGGTCGGCGAGGTGCCGCTGAACCGTCTGTGGCATGCGGTGCCTTCGTACCCGACGATCAGCGAGCTGTGGCTGCGGCTGCTGGAGACCTACGGCCTCTGAGTTACTTCTCGCATTCATCTGATTACGTAAAAAAATACCCGCCAGATGTGTAACGACTGGACGACGGGTAGCGTTTCGATAGCAGGGCTTACCCCGCTAGGAGCCCCCGGATGCCCCCCCGTCCGGGGGCTCCGCCTATAGGTTCCGGCGCGCGGACCCTGGGGCGGAGCCCGTTAAGCCCGTCCTCGGCCGCGGTCCGCCATCAACCGCGGCCGACGGACGGCGCGCGCCGCCGATGACGGATGACGCCTCGCCGCCGCGGAAAACATGTGGTCAGCGGGCAGCTAAGCCCCGGCCGATGAACGGCATGGTGGTCGCCGTAATGGTCAGGAACTGCACGTTGGCGTCGAGCGGCAGCCTGGCCATGAACAGCACCGCGTCGGCCGCGAGCTGCGGGTCGAACGTCGGTTCCTTCACCACGGAACCGTCCGCCTGCGGCGCCCCGGCCGCGATCCACTGCGTCATCTCCGTATTCGCGTTGCCGATGTCGATCTGGCCGCAGGCGATGTTGTAGGGCCGGCCGTCGAGCGAGATCGACTTGGTCAGCCCGGTGATGGCGTGCTTGGTCACCGTGTAGCCGACGGAGCCTGGCCGGGGCGCGTGGGCGGAGATCGACCCGTTGTTGATGATCCGGCCGCCCTGCGGCTCCTGCGCCTTCATCATCCGTACGGCGTGGTGCGCACACAGGTAGGAGCCGGTGAGGTTGGTGGCCACGATCGACTGCCAGCCCTCAGGCGACAGCTCGTCGACGGCCCCCGGCGGCGCGCCGGTGCCGGCGTTGTTGACCAGCAGGTCGAGCCGGCCGTAGCGCTCCCCCACCCGGTCGAACAGGGCCGCCACCGAGTCGGCGTCGCCCACGTCGGCGGTCACCGGGAGCACCGACCTGACGGCCGACAGCCGCGCCGTCTCCTTCAGCGGCGGCAGGCGCCGCCCGGCCGCGACGACCCGCCAGCCGTCGCGCGACAGCGTGACCGTGATGAGCCGTCCGAGACCGGACCCCGCGCCGGTGACCACCGCCACCCGGCTGGCCGCGGCCGTCATTTGCCGGTGAACCGTGCGGACCGCTTCTCAAGGAACGCGGCGATACCCTCGGCGCAGTCCTCGCTCGCCGCGGCCTTGCCCTGAATCGACGCCTCGAGCGCGAGCTGCTCGGCCATGCCCGTGTACATCCAGTGGTTCAGCTCGCGCTTGGTGCCCGCGTACGACTTGGTCGGCCCGTTGCTCAGGCGCACCAGCAGCGCCTCGGCCTTCTTCTCGAACTCGTCATCGGGCCAGGCCGCGTTGATGAGGCCGATGTCCGCCGCCTTGGGCGCGGCGACCGGCTCGCCGAGCATCGCCATCTCGGCCGCGCGGGCGAACCCGATGCGGGCCGGGACCAGCAGCGAGCTGCCGCCGTCAGGGACCAGGCCGATGTTCACGAACGCCAGCAGGAAGTAGGCCGACTCACGCGCGACCACCAGGTCCGCCGCCAGGGCCAGCGAGACCCCGGCGCCGGCCGCCGGGCCGTTCACCGCGCTGATCACCGGCTTGGGCATCTCGCGGATCAGCGTGACGACCGGGTGGTACCCGTTCACCAGGATCGAATCGGTATCCAGCACGCCGCTGGCCTCGATGCTGGCCGTGGCTTCCTTGAGGTCAGCCCCGGTGCAGAACGCCCGCCCCTCCCCCGTCAGCATCACGGCACGGACGCCGTCGTCGGCCGCGAGATCGCGCAGTACGGAAAGCAGGTCCGCCGACATGCCCCGTGACCAGGCGTTCATCCGCGTCGGCCGGTTGAGGACGACGGTCACCGCCCCGCCGTTCCGCTTGAGCCGGACGTTCTCGTATTCGCGTGCTGGTTGTTCGCTCACGACGCTCAATGTATAGCGTTGGGTGATGGGTGAGAAGCTGCCGAAGAAGGCGTACGAAGACGAGCTCAACCGGCTGCAGTCCGAGCTGGTGAAAATGCAGAACTGGACGCGGGCGTCCGGCGCGCGGATCGTGGTGACCTTCGAAGGCCGGGACGCGGCGGGCAAGGGCGGCACGATCAGCCGGATCACGCAGTACCTGAATCCCCGGTTCGCACGGATCGCCGCGCTCGACAAGCCCACCGACCGCGAGAGGAGCCAGTGGTACTTCCAGCGGTACACCGCGCACCTGCCGGCCGCGGGCGAGATCGTGCTGTTCGACCGGTCCTGGTACAACCGGGCAGGCGTGGAGCACGTCATGGGCTTCTGCACCAAGGAGGAGTACAGCCGGTTCCTGCACCAGGCCCCGATCTTCGAGCGGCTGCTCGTCGAGGACGGCATCCTGCTGCGCAAGTACTGGTTCTCGGTCAGCGACGCTGAGCAGCAGAAACGGTTCGAGGACCGGCTCGACGACCCGATGCGCCGCTGGAAACTGTCACCGATGGACCTGGAGTCGATCACCCGCTGGGAGGACTACTCCCGGGCCAAGGACAACATGTTCACGATGACCGACACCCCCGAGTCGCCCTGGTACGTGGTCGAGTCCGACGACAAGCGGCGGGCCAGGATCAACATGATCTCGCACCTGCTGTCCACCATCCCCTACCACGACGTGCCCGAGCCGAAGCTCAAGCTCCCGCACCGCCCCAAGTCGACCGGCTACGTGCGGACGCCGATCGATATGCAGACGTTTGTCCCCGATGAGGCCGCAACCCTCGCGTAACCCGCTCGCGACGTGAGTGAGCCCGTGGATAAGGCAGACTTATCTGGGTGAGCAACCGGGAATTGCGGCGGCGCGCCGCGGAGCTGGGCGTTTCCGTCAGTTACTGGGACTGGCGGGGGCACGAGGTCATCGTCTCCGACGAGACGCTCGCGAAGATCGTCGCCGAGCTGGAAAAAGCGCCGCCCGCCGACCATCCGTTGAGCGTGCCCGACGCGGTCACGCCCGCGCCTGATGAGCGTTCCTGGGGCTTCGCGGTCCAGCTGTACTCGCTGCGCTCCCGCGGTTCCTGGGGGCATGGTGACTTGCGCGACCTGGCCGACCTGGCCGCCTGGTCGGCCAGCGAGCTCGGCGCCGGGTTCGTGCTGATCAACCCGCTGCACGCGGCCGAGCCGCTCCCCCCGGTCAGCACGTCGCCCTACCTGCCGATGAGCCGCCACTGGGTGTCGCCGCTCTACCTGCGGATCGAGGACATCCCCGAGTACAACGACCTCAGCTATCCAGAACGGATGCGGCTGACACAGATCTCCCAGCCGCTCCGTGACGCTTCGCGGACGCCTGAGCTGATCGACCGCGACGCGGTCTGGACCGCCAAGCGCGAGGCGCTGGAAATGCTGCGCAAGGTGCCGCTGTCCGATGAGCGCCACGCGTCGCTCGATGAGTTCAGGACCAGGCACGGGCGCGCCCTGGAGGACTGGGCGGCCTGGTGCGCGCTTGCCGAGGTGCACGGCCCCGACTTCCGGACCTGGCCCGCGCGGCTGCGCGACCCCAGGACGGCGGAAGCGGAGGTACAGCGCGGCGATCTCGCCGCGCGGTCCGAGTTCCACATCTGGGTCCAGTGGCTGGTCGCCTCGCAGGTCGAAGCGGCCCAGGCGGCCGCCAGGGCGGCGGGCATGCCGATCGGGATCATCGCCGACCTGGCGATCGGCGCGCACCCAGGCGGCGCCGACGCATGGGCCGGGCAGGAGTACTACGCGACCGGGTTCAGCGTCGGCGCCCCGCCGGACGCGTTCAACCAGCGCGGCCAGGACTGGAGCCTGCCGCCGATGCACCCGCGGGCGCTGTCCGCCGCCGGGTACCGCCCGCTGGCCGACCTCGTCGGCGCCAACCTCGCCCTCGGCGGGGGCTTGCGGATCGATCACGTGATGGGGCTGTCCCGGCTGTGGTGGATACCGGAAGGCGCGCCGCCGACCGAGGGCGCCTACGTTTACTACGACGCGGCCGGCACACTCGGCACGCTCGCCGCCGCGGCGGCGGCGGCCGGTTCTGTCGTCATCGGCGAGGACCTCGGCACGGTTGAGCCGTGGCTGCGCGAGTCCCTGGCCGCCAAGGGCGTCTTCGGCACCATGATGCTCTGGTTCGAGCGCGGCTGGTCAGGTGAGCCGCTCGCGCCGCAGTGGTGGCGGCGTAACAGCCTGGTGACCGTCTCCACCCACGACCTGCCGCCCGCGGCCGCGTTCCTGTCCGGCTCGCAGGTGACCGACCGGCTCGCGCTGGGGCTGCTCACCCGGTCTGAGTCAGCGGAGCGGGCCGAGGCCGAGCGGACCGTCGGCGACTGGATCGGCGCGCTGGTCGCCGAGGGACTGCTGCCCCCCTCTTGTGCCGGCGAGCACGGCGAGCGCCCGTCCGCCGACTCGTTTACCGCCGCGCTCTACGGGTACCTGGCCCGGACGCCAGCGTTGCTGATCGGCGTCAACCTGGCCGAGGCGGCCGGCGAAGTCCGGTCGCAGAACATGCCAGGCACCTCCGACGAGTACCCCAACTGGAAACTGCCGCTGTGCGGCCCCGACGGCTCCCCGGTCATGCTGGAGGACCTTGTATCCGGCAACACCCCCGCAGGCGGGCGCGTGCGCGCGGTCGCCCGCAGCGCCGCGGAAAACGGGGCGTCAGCTACAGGCGGCGGGGCTTAGTTTCGACTTCGCCCCCCAGACACCCCGCGGACCAGCCGCCGTGGAAGGATCAGCGGTAAACGACAGCAAGAAGATCCTTTTGACGAGGGGAGACCACCATGCCGGCTACCCCGCTGCGGGAGCGCAAGGCGTGGCAGGCGCTTGAGCGCCATTACGCGGAAATCTCCGGGGCGCACCTGCGTGACCTGTTCGCGAACGACCCTGGACGCGGCGAGCGGCTGAACGCCGAGGCCGCTGGCGTTTACCTGGACTACTCCAAGAACCGGATCACCGACGAGACCCTGGCGCTGCTTCTCCAGCTCGCCGAGGAGTCCGGGGTGCCCGAGCACCGGGACGCGATGTTCCGCGGCGACCACATCAACGTCTCGGAGAACCGGGCGGTGCTGCACACCGCGCTCCGGCTGCCGGCCAGTGCCACCCTTGTCGTCGACGGACAGGACGTCGTGGCCGAGGTGCACGCCGTGCTCGCGCGTATGCGTGACTTTGCCACCCGCGTCCGTTCTGGCGAATTCAAAGGATTTACCGGGAAGCCGATAAAGAATGTCATCAATGTCGGCATCGGCGGGTCCGACCTTGGCCCGGTCATGGCGTACGAGGCGCTGCGGCATTACAGCACGCGTGACATCAGCTTCCGTTTCGTATCGAATGTGGACTCCACCGACTTCGCGGAGGCGGTCAGGGGCCTGTCACCCGAGGAAACCCTGTTCATCATTTCCTCGAAGACGTTCGGCACGCTGGAGACCCTGACCAACGCCGAGTCGGCCAAGGAATGGGTGACCTCCGCCCTCGGGTCGAAGGACGCCGTGGCGAACCACTTCGTCGCGGTGTCCACCAACGCGGAGAAGGTCTCCGCGTTCGGCATCGACACGGCCAACATGTTCGGGTTCTGGGACTGGGTCGGCGGGCGCTACTCGATGGACTCCGCCATCGGGCTGTCGACGATGATCGCGCTCGGGGCCGGCCAGTTCGACGAGATGCTGGCCGGGTTCCACGAGATGGACGAGCACTTCCGCACGGCGCCGCTGGCGGCCAACCTGCCGGTGCTGATGGGGCTGCTCGCCGTCTGGTACCGGGACTTCTTCGGCAGCCAGACCGTCGGCGTGATGCCGTACGACCAGTACCTCAAGCGGTTCCCCGCCTACCTGCAGCAGCTCACGATGGAGTCGAACGGCAAGCACGTGACGCTGTCCGGGCAGCACGTCGACTACGACACGGGGGCGGTCTACTGGGGCGAGCCAGGCACGAACGGGCAGCACTCGTTCTACCAGCTCATCCACCAGGGGACGGTGCTCATCCCCGTCGACCTGATCGGGTTCGCGCGGACGCTCAACCCGATCAGGGACCACCACGACATCCTCTCCTCGAACGTGTTCGCGCAGGCCGAGGCGCTCGCCTTCGGCAAGACCGAGGAGCAGGTGCGGGCCGAGGGCACCGCCGAGGCGGTCGTGCCGCACCGGGTCATGGAGGGCAACCGCCCGACCAACACGCTGCTGTGCGACATTCTCACGCCGCGGCTGCTCGGCACGCTGGTCGCGCTGTACGAGCACTCGGTGTTCGTCCAGGGCGCCGTCTGGGACATCGACTCGTTCGACCAGTGGGGCGTCGAACTCGGCAAGGCACTGGCACAGCGGATCATCCCCGAGCTGACCGCGGAGTCTGAGCCTCAGCTCACGCATGACTCGTCCACCAACGCGCTGATCAGGCGCTACCGTTCACTCAAGTCCAAAGGGGCGTGAGGATTCGCAATGGCAACTGACAATCCAATGCAGCTCGGCATGATCGGGCTCGGCCGGATGGGCGCCAACCTGACCCGCCGGCTCATGCACGACGGCCACCACGTGGTCGTCTACGACGTGAACGCGGATGCGGTCAAGGGGCTCGAGTCCGAGGGCGCCACCGGCACCAGCTCCCTCGCCGACTTCGTCAACGCGCTCGAGAAGCCGCGCAACATCTGGGTCATGATCCCGGCCGGGATCGTCGACCAGACGCTGGAGCAGCTGGTGCCGCTGCTCGACGCCGACGACACGATCATCGACGGCGGCAACTCCTACTACCACGACGACATCACCCGCTCCAAGGCGCTCGCACCGCGCAAACTGCATTACCTCGACGTCGGCACCTCCGGCGGCGTGTGGGGCCTTGAGCGCGGCTACTGCCTGATGATCGGCGGGGACTCCGCCGCCGTGATGCGGCTCGACCCGATCTTCAAGACGATCGCCCCTGGTGAGGGCAGCGTCGAGTCGACCCCCGGCCGCGACCCGAAATCCCAGGCTGCCCAGGGCTACCTGCACTGCGGGCCGTCCGGGGCCGGGCACTTCGTCAAGATGGTGCACAACGGGATCGAGTACGGCATGATGGCCGCGATCGCCGAGGGGCTGGCCATCATCAAGGGCGCCGACATCGGCAACCAGACGAACGCCAAGCACGACGCGGAGAACACGCCGCTGCGCGACCCCGAGTACTACCAGTACGACATCAACGTGGGGGACGTCGCCGAGGTGTGGCGGCGGGGCTCGGTCATCTCGTCCTGGCTGGTCGACCTGACCGCGGCCGCGCTGGCCAAGTCGCCCGACCTCAGCGAGTTCGGCGGCCGGGTGTCCGACTCCGGCGAAGGCCGGTGGACGGTGGAAGCCGCGATCGACGAGGGCGTGCCCGCTCCGGTTATCACCGCGGCCCTGTTCCAGCGGTTCGAGTCGCGTGACCTCGGCGTGTTCACCGGCAAGATCCTCTCGGCCATGCGGTCGGAATTCGGCGGACACGCGGAGCAGAAGTGAGCACACGTTCAGAGCAGTCCGCGCCCACGGTTCCCAAGCACGTCGTCCGCGGGCACGCCAAGCCCGGCCCGCAGGTAATCGTGCTCTTCGGCGCGACCGGAGACCTGGCCAAGCGCAAGCTGCTGCCGGGTATCTACCACCTGTTCGTGGCCGGGCTGCTGCCGGATGAATTCCGCGTCATCGGGTGCGCGCCGCCGGAGTTCGCGCTGTCGGACGACGACTTCCGCAGCAGCGCCCACTCGGCCTGCCAGCAGTTCGGCAACTGCAAGCCGGATGAGTCCTGGGATTCGTTCGCGTCGCGCCTCTCGTTTGGCGCGGCGTCCCCCGAGGACCCGTCCGCACTGGTGGCCGCTGTCAGCGAGGCGGAGAAGGCGATTCACGCCGCGACCGGGCGGCGCAAGAACGGCGTCCACATCGGGCGGCTGTTCCACCTGGCGGTGCCGCCGGCCGCGTTCGTCTCCGTAGTGCAGATGCTCGGCTCCTCCGGACTGGCGACGGACGACTCGAAGGTCATCATCGAGAAGCCGTTCGGCACCGACCTGGCGTCGTCGAAGGAACTCAACGAAACCGTGCACTCGGTGTTCGCGGAGTCCCGGGTGTTCAGGATCGACCACTTCCTCGGCAAGGAGTCGATCGACAACATCCTCGCGTTCCGGTTCGCCAACGGGCTGTTCGAGCCGATCTGGAACCGTCAGCACATCAAGTACGTGCAGATCGACGTGCCTGAGACGCTGACCGTGGAGGCCAGGGCCGGCTTCTACAACGCGACCGGCGCGTACCGGGACATGGTGGTGACCCACCTGTTCCAGGTACTCGCGTTCGTCGCGATGGAGGCGCCGACGTCGCTGGCGGCCAAGCCGCTGCGCGATGAGAAGGGCAAGGTCTTCGACGCGCTGAAGCCGATCGACACACGGCACGTGGTGCGCGGGCAGTACGAGGGATACCGGGACATCAAGGGCGTTCCCGCCGACTCCGACACCGAGACGATGATCGCCCTCAGGTGCGAGGTCGAGAACTGGCGCTGGCACGGGGTACCGTTCTACCTGCGCTCGGGCAAGGCGCTCAAGGCCTCGCGCCAGGTCATCACCCTCGGGTTCCACGCCGCGCCGGTCCGGATGTTCCACACGCACAGGCACGACGCCCCCGAGGGGATGGTCAACGAGATCATCATCGACTTCGCCGACCCCGGTGCGATCAGCATCGAGTTCATGGCCAAGATGCCCGGGCCGGAGATGACGCTCGGCGCGTCGACGCTGAGCTTCCAGTACAAGGACTCGTTCGCGGCCGCCAACGCCCTTGAGGGCTACGAGCGGCTCATCCTGCTGGCCATGCTGGGCGACCAGTCTCTGTTCACCACGGCCGACGGCATCGACCGGGTCTGGGAGATCTCCGAGCCGCTGCTGAAATCTCCCCCGCCCGTCCAGCCGTACGCGGTGGGCACCTGGGGGCCGGCCGCGGTAGACAAGCTGATCTCCCCGTACCGCTGGGCACTCAAATAGGACATTTTCGCAGCACACTGTTAACAGCACACCGACCTGCCACCGGCCCGCGACGGTAGGCGCGACTGTCGCGGGGTAGCCTCATGGGCGTTATGCCTGGTGTCGCGTTCGTAGTCAACGGATCGCTGGTCCGTGGCGGCGGCCACCTGCTGGCCTTGTGCCGGGAGGTCGCCGCCCGCCACGGCTGGCGCGCCGATTTCCTGGTGACCGAGAAGGCCGAGGCCGGGGTGGCCGCGGCCAGCGGCGCGGCGCTCGACGGTATCGACATGGTGGTCGCCGTCGGCGGCGACGGAACCGTGCGCGGCTGCGCGGAAGGCCTGGCAGGGACCGGCGTCCCGCTCGGCATCGTGCCGCACGGCACCGCCAACCTGCTCGCGCGGACGCTGCGGGTGCCCGGGCACCCGCGGGCGGCGCTGACGGCGGCACTTCACCCGCGCGGAACCGACCGCGTCATCGACCTGGCCGTCGCCGACGGGATCCCGTTCACCGCGATGGCGGGGATGGGCCTGGACGCCGCGGTGGTGTCCGCGACGAAGCTGAAACACCAGCTCGGCTGGTTCGCCTACGCCATGTCGGGCGCGGCCCACCTCACCCTGCCGGCCGCCAGGTTCAGCATCAAGCTGGACGGCAACGCACCGATCGAGCGCGAGGCGCGGTCGGTCGTGGTCGGGAACTCAGGGCTGCTTCCCGGCGGCTTCAGCCTGCTGCCCGACGCGCGCCCTGACGACGGCATTCTCGACGTGGGGACGCTGGCGCCGCACGGGCCGTTCGGCTGGCCGCGTCTCGCCACCCGCGTACTCACGCACAGCCACCACCAGGACCGGATGCTTGAGCGGTTCCAGGCGCGCCGGGTCGAGGTCACCGCCTCGGTGGCGCTGCCGCGCGAGGTTGACGGCGAGCTGGTGGACTCCAGCCGCTCGCTCACGGTGACCGTGCAGCCGGGCGCCTTGACGGTACGGATGCCGCCGCTTTAACTAGGTTTTATAAGCCTTTAACTAACTTTTATTTACCGGGCGAGATCGCATAACACGCTAATGCATTTCCGGTGCCGGGCGGCCGCTAAAGGCGGGGGTGCCCGCGAGGCCCGTTTTCCGCGGTGCTATACCAATACCGGCGCATAAAGCGAAAGCCGGTGATGTGGCCGTGAACGCCAATGGTGGCGCGGCAGAGAGCCTGGTCGGCACGATCGGGCGGGTTACGGTTTCCATTCCGGTCAACGGCCCCGGCGAGGTCCTGCTAGCCGTCCGCGGCGGCAGCGAGGCGTTCGCCGCATGGTCCGATGAGGCAGTCCCCCGGCATTCCCGGGTCATCGTCGTCGATGCGCTGTCGGCCCGCTCGGTGCTGGTCACGCCAAGCCCGGTCTGAGCCGTCTCCCTTCCATTCAAAGCCCCTGCGCGGAAGCAGGGAAAGGAAGCATCCCCCATGTTGTTCTGGCACGTACCGGCCCCGAACGAGGCACTGCTTATCTCGGGTTCCAAGCGGCAGAAGGACGCAGCGCAGTTCCGGATCGTCACCGGGCACGGCAGCTTCGTGCTCCCGGTCAAGCAGCGGGCCCGGCGGCTCTCCCTTGCCCTGCGCGAGGCCGAGATCGCCGAGGAGTGCATCACCAACCAGGGCATCCGGCTGCACGTCCGCGCCGTGGCCGCGTTCAAGGTGGGCGACGACGCCGCGTCGATCGCCAACGCCGCCAGGCGCTTCCTGTCCGAGCAGGACCGGATGGAGACGCTCGTCGGCCGGGTCTTCGCGGGGCACCTGCGGTCGATCATCGGCGGGCTGACGGTCGAGCAGATCATCAGGGAACGCGACCGGGTGGCCCAGGAAATCAAAGACGGCAGCCACTCGGAAATGGAGAAGCTCGGCATCGTCGTCGACGCCCTGGAGATCCAGGAAATCGAGGACGCGTCCGGCTACATCAGCAACCTCTCCGCCCCGCACGCCGCCGCGGCGGCCAGCCAGGCCCGTATCGCGAAGGCGCAGGCCGACCTCGAGGCGACCGAGCGCGAGCTGGCCGCGCAGGCGATGAAGGCGCAGTACGAGCGGGACATGGCGATCAAGCAGGCCGGCTACCTGGCCGAGACGCAGCAGGCCAAGGCGCGCGCCGAGCAGTCAGGCCCGCTGGCCGAGGCGCAGGCCAAGCAGCAGGTCATCCAGCAGCAGACCGCCCTCGCCCAGCATCAGGCCGAGCTCGCGGCGCAACGCCTTGAAGCCGACGTGCGGCGCCCGGCCGACGCCGAGGCGTACAAGACCCGCACGCTGGCCGAGGCCGGCCGCGACCAGGCCAGGTTCCACACCGAGGCCGAGGCCCACCGCAAGCGCCAGCTGGCCGAGGCCGACCGGGACCAGGCCAGGCTCGAGGCCGAGGCCGAGGCCTACCGGCAGACGACGCTGGCCGAGTCCGACGCCCACGCGACCAGGCTCCGCGCCGACGCGCAGGCACATGCCGAGCGGGCCCAGGCACAGGGACAGGCGGACGCCAACCAGGCGCTCGCGGCCTCCCTGCGCGAAGGCAACCAGGAGGTCATCGCGGCCAGCGTGCTGATCGAGAACCTCCCGGCGCTCGTCGACTCCGCCGCCCGCGGCCTCGCCGGGGCGAACCTCACGGT
>DASYAD010000126.1:0-2330 GCA_036501515.1 Trebonia sp.
GACTGCACCGTGCCGCAGGCACGCGGTGCCGCACCCCCGCTCCGGGGTAGCGAAGGCGTTACCACTGGCTGCGTCGCGTGCGCGCGGACATTCAGCCTGGATTCCTACAAGCGCGCTGGCGCCATGCTGGGCAAGGCGACATTGCCGGCGAAGAAGCGTCCCGATGCTGTGGACGCACTGGTCGTGGTCGCCGCCGCACTGCACGGGCCAGCGCAGATTCTTACCAGTGATCCAGACGACATGCTCGCGTACGCGGCAACCCTCGACCACGCGGACATCGCGGTGGAGCGGATCTGAGGGCCGATCACTCCTGGCGGCGGAACGGCGTGCCGTCCCGCTCAGCGCCCGGCTCGTCTGTCTCCTCGTCAGCGAGTGCCGCGGCTTCGGTGAGCGCCGCGCCGCGGGACCGGGCCGCGAAGTCGCCTGTGAGCCCGCTCTGCTCGATGCACCACTGCGTCCACGGCGGCAGCAGCCGGAGGGCCGCATTGGCGTAGTCGGCAAGGTAGCCGTCGCGGATCAGGAGCGCCGTCATCTCGACGCGGTGCGGCGAGCAGGCGTAGAACGAGCGCTCGTCTGGCGGTTTCGGCGGTCCCCACTCCTGGAGGATCGTGCCCACGTCCTCGGCCGCGGGTACATCGCCGCCCTGCGCGGCGTACCAGGCCAGGAACGCCTCCAGCACGGGATCGGCGTCGAACAGCGTCGCGCCGGCGTTGCCGGCCGGTGACCCGATGGCGCCGGCGAGGTCGCGGGCGCGCCGCCGGAGCCGGTAGTACTCACGGATGAGTTCCCGGGGCTCGCTTCCCTGCAGCAGGTCCGACAGGGGGCCGGTCTCCAGGCATGGCGCCAGCAGCCGGGCGGTCGTCTCGGGCGCGCTTGGCGATAGCGTCGTGGCGGCGGCAGCGGTTCCGACGGCGTCTTGCCATTCGCGCAGCGCGTCCTCCGCCGATCCGAACACTCCGGCACTCACGACGACATCGATCCAGCACGAGTCGATGTCCCATGCGTACCAGTGGTCCGGCGCCTCCTGGTCCCAATCCCGACCGTGCCGGAACGGGGCCACGAGCAGGAAACGGCTGCCGTAGGCGTCGCGGGCGGCCAGGGGTTCGCCTGCCGGCCGCCAGCCGTCAGCCGGGTTGCCGGTGCCGGAAGCCAGCCCGCGGTCCGCCAGCAGCTTCGCGGCCAGGCCCGCCTCGGCCATCGTGGTCTCGAAGGGATCCTTGATGTCGGGGAAGCGCTCGCGGGCCAGCCGGGCAGTCTCGCTGTCGGGGTCACCGGGCGGTACCGTCAGCGCCAGCCCGCGCAGCAGCGCCCAGAGCTGCCGCCAGCTGCCAGCGCCGCCGCCGAGGTCCGCGCGCAGCGCCGCCCCGGTCTCCTCCGCCAGCGCACGCAGCCACTGGGACGGCTGCAGCCCGGTCGTTGGCGAGTTGAGCCGCTCGTAGAACTCGTCGCCCACGATCCGGCAGGCTTGCGTCTCCAGGTCGACAAGGCGCGACGGCCAGGTGAGGGCGCGGGCGGCGGCGAGAATGCGCTCGTGGGACTCGCCCCACCACGGTGCGGGCGCCGCGCCGCCGGCAAGGGCACGGGCCGGCTCCTGGAACGGCGACTGCTCGGACCGGAAGTCCATCACCAGCGGTGAGTAATCCGCCCCGTCCGCGGCCGCCGACCGCCGCTGAGCCACCTGCTCGGCGCGCCGCTGCGGGTTGCCGCTGATGCCCCGCCGAGGCCCCTTGTTCTTGCCGGAACGCCGTTTCTTCGACGACATACCGTCAGCCTAGTGATCCCGGCAGCGGTTGTGCCTGACGCTCGGCTGATTACTACGCCAGGTGCCGGGCGAGGCAGGTGGCCAGGTAGGTCTTGCCCGTGGCCGGGCGTCCATCAGAAGGCCCGCGGCCGGGTCCGCGGTCACGGGGCGCAAGCTCAGCGTCTGCTGGGGCTTTTCAGTTATCAGAACGGGCGGTGGCGTCTCTTCACCGCCCCCCGTGTGCACGTCGCGAGCAGCGTGGACGGCGTGCTGGAGCCCGGCGCGGCATCACCCCCGGATCCGGGCGCGTTCGGCTACCATCTCACGAGCACGTGGCGGCAGCTCCGCGCCGACTTCCACGGCGAAATCCTGGTACTCCGTGCGGCCGGGCAGTTCCTTCAGGGACTCGGTGACGAGCGCCGCGGCCTGGGCGACGTCACCGCGGCGCTCCGCGATCTTCGCGCGCAGGAAGGCAAGTCCCGGCCCGGCAAGCGCCGGGCTGGCGACGAGCCGGTCCAGCAGATCGTCCTCGGGCGTTCCCGTGAACCGCTCGAGGAGCATCTCATGCCAGACGGCGAGGTCATCGGTG
>DASYAD010000127.1:0-55533 GCA_036501515.1 Trebonia sp.
CAGGCGGTCGAGGCCGGCATCGAGACCGCCAGGGACCTGGTCACCGCGGGCAACCGCTGCCTGCTCACCGGGGACATGGGCATCGCCAACACGACCGCCTCGGCCGCCCTGGTGGCCGCCTTCACCGGCGCCGACCCCGTCGAGGCGACCGGCCGCGGCACCGGCGTCGACGACCAGACCTGGGCGCACAAAGTCGACGTGGTGCGCCGCGCGCTGGCCCGGCACCAGCCGGACCCCGCTGACCCGCTCGGCGTGCTGGCGGCGGTGGGCGGCCTCGAGCACGCGGCCCTCACCGGGTACCTGCTCGGCGCGGCCGCGCTGCGCGTCCCCGTCGTGCTCGACGGAGTGATCGCCTGCGCCGCCGCGCTGGCTGCGGTCGCGCTCTGCCCGGACGCCGCGGGTTACCTGGTGGCCGGGCACCGCTCTACCGAGCCGGGCGCCAGCCGCGCGCTGACCGCGCTGGGGCTGCGGCCGGTGCTCGAGCTCGACCTGCGCCTCGGCGAAGGCTCGGGGGCGGTGCTGGCCCTGCCCGTTGTGCAGGCCGCCGCGCGGGTGCTGCGCGACGTGGCCACCTTCGACAGCGCGGGCGTGTCGGGTGCGAAGGAGTAACGCCTGATGCCCGCGGACGGCGCCGGCGGCGCCCCGGCGCCGCGGACAGGTGTTTCGCGGACAGGTGTTTCGCAGACGGCGGTTTCGCAGACGGCCGCGCTGCGGGCGGCCGGCGTGGTGCTTGGTGTCCGGCCCGCTGAGCGCGACCAGGTCACCGGTCCGGCGGGTACGTTCGCGCCCGGTCGCCGCGTGCTGGTGCTCGGCGGTGCCCGCTCGGGCAAGTCGACCACGGCGGAGCGGTTCCTGGCTGGCCACGGCGAGGTCGAGTACGTGGCCACCGGGATGCCGCCGTCCGAGGACGATAAGGAGTGGGCGGCCCGGGTGGCCTTGCACCAGGACCGCAGGCCCCCGCACTGGCGCACCACGGAGACCCTCGACCTGGAAGGGGTACTCGGGGCCGCTGACCCGGCCCCGGTCCTGGTCGACTGCTTGTCGCTGTGGCTAGCCCGGGTGATGGACGAGTGCGGCGCGTGGGAGGCCGCCGGCCCGGGTGACGCCGGCCCGGGAGACGGGGACACGGGAGACGGGGACGCCGGTGACGGCGGCGCCGCCGTGCGGGCCCGGGTCGAGCGGCTGCTCGGCGCCTGGCGGTCAACGCCGCGGCACGTGGTGGCGGTCAGCAACGAGGTCGGCTGCGGCGTCGTCCCCGCGACCGCGTCCGGCCGCCTGTACCGCGACGCCCTCGGCCGCCTCAACGCGCTGGTCGCGGCCGACAGCGACGAGGTGTGGTTCTGCACCGCCGGGCTGCCGCGGCGGCTGCGGTGACCGGAGCCGGCGGCGCGTCGGCGCCGCGTCCATCGGCACTGCGGGTCGCCGTCAGCATGTTCAGCATCATCCCGGTGCCGGTGTCCGGTCCCGTGGACGAGGAGCTGGCGAGCCGCGCCGTCCGCTGGCTGCCCGTGGTGGGCCTGCTGCTTGCCGCCCCGGCGGCTCTCGCCCTGCTCGCTGTCGGCGGTACCGGCGCGGGTGACGGCGCGCCGTTGCGCCGTCTCCTCGGCGCCGTTCTCGCGGTCGCGGTGCTCGGCGTGCTCACCGGCGGCCTGCACCTCGACGGCCTGGCCGACACCGTTGACGGCCTGGCGTCCCGGCGGCCGCGGGACCAGGCGCTCGAGATCATGCGCCGCGGTGACACCGGGCCGCTCGGCGTCGCCGCGCTCGTCTTCGCCGTGCTCCTGCAGGTCACGGCGCTGGCCGCGCTCGGCGGCACGCTGGCGGTCCCGGCCCTGGTGCTCGGCGCGGTCACCGCTCGTACCGCCGTCATCCTGGCGACCGGCCCGGCCTTCCCCGCCGCCCGGCCCGGCGGCTTCGGGGCGCTCGTGGCCGGCCGGACGCCGGCCCGGGTCTGCGCCGCCGCGGTGGCCGTGCTGGTCGCGGCCGTCGCCGCCTTCGGCTGGCTTGACGGGGGAACCGCGCTCGCCGTCCGGCTGCTGGCCGCGACGGCGGCCGGCCTGCTGACCGCGACCGGGGTGTGCGGCGCGGCCAGGAGCCGGCTAGGCGGGCTCACCGGCGACGTGTTCGGCGCGGTGGTCGAGATCACGATGACCGCGACGCTGGTCGCCCTGGTCATCGCCAGCTGAACCAGGCGGCCGGGTACGCCTACGTCGCCAGGTCCGTCCGGCCGGGATCGAGGCGGGAGCGCCGGAAGAGCTGGACAGAACCGAGGGGCGCGAAGCCGGCCGCCAGCAGCGCCCGCAGGCTGGCGGCGTTGCCAGGGGCGACGGCGGCCAGGGTGAGCTCGCCGGCGGGAACCGCGGTCAGGGCGTCTCTGATCAGTGCCGCTCCGCCGCCTTGTCCCCGGTGGCCGGGCTCGAGCTCGAAGCTCAGCTCGGTGAGCCCGGCGATCCCCGCGCTCACTGTGACCAGCGCTGAACGGCCATGATCCTGATAGCCCAGGATCAGCGGGCTAGCGCGGAGACCGGCCGCCAGTGCCGCGCGCGGATGGCCGGCGAGGTCTGGCCGGCTCACCAGCGTCGGCGGCATGCCCCGGTGGCCGGTGCCCCGTGCGGCCATCACGATGTCGAGGCTGTCGATCCAGCCATCTGGTCCGGCGAGCGCCGTGATCAGCCGCGGGTCGTGCGCGCCGCCGAAGCCGTCCGCCCCCAGCGAGGCCAGCCGGTCACTGGGGATGTCGGGGGCCACGGCGAACACCGCATGGCCGGTGAAGGCGATGACGGCCTCCAGGCCGGGCCGCCACGGGGGCACGCGCGTCCAGCCCCCGTCGGCGTCCGGGAACCGGCCCGCCGCCGCGGCCGTGATCAGCCCGGCAAGCGGGTGTTCCTGCCGCATGCTGCTCACCGTAGCAATCTCTTTCTGGTCGGGCAGCTGCCTGCGGCCGATCGGATTTCCCTGTCAGGCGGGCTATGTCGTGTCGTGGAGCGCGGGTCGATGAACAGGCGGCACGCGCGTCCGCGTCCGCCGCGGTCAGACCGGCAGCGTGTACCCGAGCACGAAGTTCAGCACCACGGCGAATGTCAGGTAGATAAGCCAGAAGCCCGTGCCGATACGGAAGAAGCCGAGTGCCCGCTCCGCCAGGCCGCTGACTGCGGGCAGGTCGGGTCCGAGGGTGGCGACGAACTCAGCGGCGTATACGCAGGTCAGTCCGATGAACACGCCGCCGACCGGATCATCGCCGACACCGAAGAACACGATGATCCCGAGGACCGAGATCAGTAGGAACGCGACGCACATCCCGACCATGACCCGCGGGTCGGCCTGGCGCAGCCGGTTCCAGCCGATCGCGAACCAGTGCACGCCGTACGCGGTGAACGCCAGCGCCGCCATGTAAAGCGCCGGCGTCTTGAAGGTGCCGAACAGGGCCAGGCCGGCGAACAGGTACACGCCCGCGAAGAACTGCATGAAGCCGGGCATCCAGATGCCCCACATCCCGGTAGCGAAGTCGACGCGCTCGTCGCGTCCGGGGTAGTGGAAAAGCTCCTGCGGGCCGTAGATGAGGTAGCCCGTCCCGAGACCGAAAAAGCCGACGGCGAGGGGCGGAAAGGGTGACTGAGTCAGGCTGACCACTGCCTGATCGAGGGATGCCGACATGAATTGCCTTCCTCTGGGTGCCTGCCGGTCGCTGACCGGGTTGTCCAGCGCTGCCCGTCCGTGTGGCCGCGCTTCAGCGCCATACTCCTGCACCGGCAGCGAGTCCGCGTCACTCGACGTAGGTGATTCGCGGCGTCGGCGCGCTTCCGGGCGAAAGGGACATCATCGGCAAAGAGGCACGCACAGCACTGATACTGGCCGCGGCGGCCTGCCTGATGGCGGTTACCGTCGAATGGGGCCCTTTCCGAGCTCAGCGCCCGTGAGCGGCACGTTCACTACCCGGTGCCCGTAATCCCGTGACCCATTAGGGGACGAGGACGGCAGCGCCGTCGAAGCGGCCGGCTTTGAGGTCGGCCAGGGCGCGGTCGGCGGCGCCGAGCGGATACTCGTGGGTGGTGACCGACAGCTTGTGCGCGGCGGCGAACGCGAGGAACTCACGGGCGTCCTGCCGGGTGTTCGACGTGACGCTGCGCAGCTGGCGCTCCTGGAACAGGTCGCGTTCGTAGGACAGCGACGGGATGTCGGTCAGGTAGATCCCGGCGACCGCGAGGGTGCCGCCGCGGTCGAGCGCCTCCAGGGCGGGCGGCACCAGGTCGCCGACGGGCGCGAACAGGATCGCGGCGTCGAGCGGTTCCGGCGGCATGTCGTACGCGCCGCCGACGAATGAGGCGCCGAGTGACCGGGCCAGCTGCTGGGCCTGCTCGCCCCTGGTCATCACCGACAGCGTGGCGCCCTGGGCCAGCGCTACCTGCGCGGCCAGGTGCGCGCTGCCGCCGAAGCCGTACAGTCCGAGCCGGCCGCCCGGCGGCAGCTCGGCCCGCTTCAGCGCCCGGTAGCCGATGATGCCGGCGCACAGCAGCGGGGCCAGCTCCGCGTCGGAGTACCCGCCGGGCAGCGGGTGGGCGTAGGCCGCGGGGACCGTCAGGTACTCGGCGTAACCGCCGTCCGCGTCCCAGCCGGTGTAGGCCGAGGACGGGCAGAGGTTCTCCGCGCCGCGCAGGCAGTAACGGCAGGTCTGGTCGGTGGAGCGCAGCCAGGCGGCGCCCGCCCGGTCCCCGGCCGCGAATCCGGCCGGGTCGCCGGGCCCGGTCGCGACGACCTCGCCGACCACCTCGTGGCCGGGCGTCACCCGGGGCCGGTGCACCGGGAGGTCGCCCTCGGTCACGTGCAGGTCGGTGCGGCATACGCCGCAGGCCAGCACCCGTAGCAGCAGTTCACCGGGGCCAGGCTCGGGCACCGGGGTGTCCCGTGCCACCAGCGGCTTCCCGTCATTGACCGGCCCCGGCCGGTCCACATGCCACGCGCGCATCTCCGCCACCTGTCCAAGCCTAACCCCCGCCGGCGAGCGGCCGAAGGGGCCCGCGCCGGGTGTAACAGCCGCGGTCTGAGCTTGCCCGCGACCGCGTCCAGAGCGGCGCGGACCTGTTCGTGCCGGGTGTCATCGAGCGCGCTGGTCGGCGCGGTGACGCTGAGCGCGAGGTACCCGCCGTCGGCGTGGCTGGTCGGGAAGCCGGTGGCGACGCAGCTCAGGCCGAGGATCACGCCGTCTTCGTCGAAGGCGTAGCCCGACTCGCGGGCGGCGGCGATCTCCTTCAGCAGGCGGGCCCGCGAGGTGACCGACCGCCGGGTGACCCGGGGGAGCGGGGCGCCGCGCCTGAGCCGCTCGTCGAGTTCGGCGGGCGGCAGCAGGGCGAGCAGCATCTTGCCGCCCGCGGTGCAGTTGGCCGGCACCCGCCGGCCGACCATGCCGCCGAGGCCCAGGCGCAGGCCGCTGCCGCAGTCCTGGTGGGCCAGGTAGACCGCCTGCAGGTCCTCGTCGAGCACCGCCAGCTGGATGACGGCGCCGAGGTCGGGCGGCGCCTCGCGGCACACGTCGTAGAACTCCGCGACCAGGTTGACGCTCGCGGCGTAAGCCGAGCCGAGTTCGAGCAGGCCGCGGCCGAGCTGGAAGCCGTCGCGGACCCGCCGCAGCAGCTGACCCTCGGCCAGCGCGCCGCAGATGTTGAACGCGGTCGACTTGGGGATGGCCAGCAGCTGGGCGATCTCGGACAGCGAGTACGCGCGCTGCGGCGAGTCCGCAAGCAGTTGCAGCACCCGCATGCCGCGGTCGAGCGCGGGCACCACCGCCCGCGGCCCGGCCGCCGGCTGGCGTGCGGGTGGCGTCATCGCGCATCGCCTGCTTCCGTTCGGACGACTGGTGCTGGGGTTGGCTCTTGTTGGCTTGGCCCTACTCGAAGAAGGATCCATTGTGTTCAGCCTGTTGAACAGTAGAACAGCAGGTTGACTTCGCGCAATCCGCCCGAGTACGTTCCCGTATATGATCGTCAAGGACGAAATGCAGCTCACCGAGGCGGTGCTGGCAGAGACGGGGCGGGCGGACGACCCGCGCTTCCGTGAGATCGTCCAGGCGCTCATCCAGCACCTGCACGACTTCGCCCGCGAGGTCCGGCTGACCGAGGCCGAGTTCGACGCCAGCATCAACATCGTGGCCAGGCTCGGGCAACTCACCACCGCCAGCCACAACGAGGTCCGGCTGATGGCGGGCAGCCTCGGCCTGTCGACGCTGGTGTGCCTGATGAACAACGGCACCGAGGACAAGCCGACCTCCGCGAACCTGCTCGGCCCCTTCTGGCGACAGGGCGCGCCGATGATGCGCAGCGGTGAGTCGATCGTCCGGTCGCCGACCGAGGGGCCGCCTTTGTTCTTCACCGGCACGGTCACCGATACCAGCGGCACGCCGGTGGCCGGGGCGGAGATCGACGTCTGGCACGCCTCGCCGGTCGGCCTGTACGAGAACCAGGATCCTGACCAGGCCGAATGGAACCTGCGGGGCCGGTTCCTGACCGGGGACGACGGCACGTTCCGGTTCCGCAGCGTCCGGCCGTCCGGCTACCCGGTGCCGATGGGCGGCCCGGTCGGTGACCTGCTGACCGCGCTCAAGCGGCACCCGTTCCGCCCGGCTCACGTCCACGCGATGGTCTGCAAGCCCGGGTACAAGACGATCACCTCGCAGATCTACAGTCACGACGACCCCATGCTGGACACCGACGCCCAGTTCGGCGTGACCAGGGCGCTTATCGCTTCCTACGTGCGTCACGAGCCGGGCGAAGAGCCCGCCCCGGCCCCGGACGTCACCGAGCCCTGGTACACGCTCGACTACAACTTCATCGTCGAGCCGGGCGACGCCTGGCTGCCCACGCCGCCGGTGTCGGCCAAGTCCGAGGTCAAGGCAGCCGGACAGGAAGAGGCGGCGCGTTCGGCCGCGGCGGGTTCGTGATGGAGGGGTGCGAACTAACCGCCGAGGGCATGACCGTCTGGATTGACGGCTACTTCGCCGCCTGCAACACGGGCGACGTGGGCGCGATCGCGGCGTACTTCGAGCCGGACGGGGTGCACTACTTTCCGCCCGGCATGTACGCGGGCCCGTTCCGCGGGGCGCGCACGATCGGCGAGCGGTGGCACGAGGCCGTGGCCAACGGCGGGTCCTACTGGACGGTTGACCAGGTGATCACCGACCCGGCGACGCGCCGGGCGGTCATCGAGTGGACGCATTTCAAGCGCAAGGCGGGCATTATGCTGCGCGGCGACGAGTGGTACAAGTTCAGCGAGCGCGGGCTGATCAGCGAGATCCGTGCCTACTACGCCTCGCCGCAGGATCCCGGCCTGCGGGTGCTTGAGATCTCCGGCTATGACTACGCGGGCCTTGGCTACCCGCTGTCCGCGCCGCCGCTACCGGGCACGTCGCTGGCGGCCCCGTCGCTGGCGGCCCCGCCGCTGGCGGACGGGTCATGACCGGCGGGCAGGGCATGTCCAGGGAGACGCGCCGCATCCTGCTCGACGGCGCGCCGGCCGAGATGACGCCGCGCGACGGGGTGCTGGTCGCCGCCGACGGCCGCACCGTCAGCCCGGACCAGGCCGTCCACCTGCCGCCGTGCGAACCGTCGAAGATCATCTGCGTGCACCTGAACTACCAGAACCGGATCGACGAGCTGGGGGCCGAGGGGCCCCCTGCGCCCAACTACTTCTTCAAGCCGCCCTCGGCGCTCAACAGCCACCGCGGCACCGTGATCCGGCCGCGCGGGACCCGCTTCCTCAACTACGAGGGCGAGGTCGCGATCGTGATCGGCCGGACCGCGCGCAACATCAGCGTCGCCGACGCGCCCGGCTATGTCGCGGGCTACAGTCTGGCCAACGACTTCGCGCTGCACGACTTCCGGCACGCCGACCGCGGCTCGATGCTGCGGGTCAAAGGGGCTGACACGCTCGCACCGCTCGGGCCAGGCCTGGTGCGCGGCTGGACGCCTGACGACCAGGTGCTGCGGACCAGGGTCAACGGCGAAGTCGTGCAGGAATCGAGCCTCCGTGGCATGGTTTTCCCGATGTCGTACCTGGTCGCCGACCTGGCGCGGATGATGACGCTGGTGCCTGGTGACGTGATTTTCTCAGGCACGCCCGCCAACTCACGGCCGGTCGAGCCCGGCGACGTGGTCACCGTCGAGTGCGATGGCCTCGGCGTGCTCGAGAACAGGATCGCCGAGGGCAGCGCCGAGATCAGCGACGAAGCGGGCTGGATGCCCGCCTCCAGCGACAAGGCGCTCGGTGTCGCCCTGGGGCTGCGACTGCGGGAGTGACCGGGGCGCTGCTTCCTGAGTCCTGTCCTTCTGCCTGGCCGTGAGCGCGGACCCCGTACTGGCCAGGACCACGACGGCGACGGCGGTGACCGCCACCAGGCCGGCCCGCTGGCCGAGCAGCAGCCAGCCGGCCAGCGTGGCCACCGCGGGCTCGAGGCTGAGCAGGATCCCGAAGACCCGCCGGGGTGCCCGGCGCATCGCCGCCAGTTCCAGCGTGTAGGGCACGACCGAGGCGAGGACGGCGGTACCGAGCGCGAGCAGCAGCAGCTCCGGCCGGCCGGCGACGTGCAGCGCGCCGGCGCTGCCGAACGGGACGAGGGCGACGGCGGCCACGGTCATCGCGACGGCGAGACCGCCGCGGCCGGGCACGGCCGCGCTCGCGCGCCCGCCGGCCACGATGTACAGCGCCCAGAAGACCGCCGACACCAGGGCGAACACCACCCCCGCGGTGTTCAGCGGGTGCCCGCCGCCGCGGCTGCCGGTCAGCCCGAGCGTCAGCACGCCGGTGACCGCCAGCAGCACCCAGCCCGCGTCGCGTGGCCGCCTGGACAGGGCCGCTGAGAGCGTCAGCGGCCCGAGGAACTGGATGGTTACCGCGGTGCCGAGGGGGAGCCTGGCGAGCGCGGCGTAGAAGAAGCCGTTGGTCCCGGCGATGCTCACGCCGTAGAGCAGCACGGCCCGCCACTGCGACGGCGACCAGGAACGCACCCGCGGCCTGATCGCGATAAGCAGGATCGCCGCCGCGAACCCGATGCGCAGCAGCGTGGCCCCCGGCGCGCCGGTGACCGGGAACATCCGCACCGCCAAGGCGGCGCCGCCCTGCAGGGACGAGCACGACCCGAGCACCAGGAGCACGGCGCCCCAGGGGCGACCGGGTTTCGCGCCGGGACCACGCACCGTGCCGGGGCTGGACGGTGCTCGCGGGCCGGACGGTGTTTCCGGGCCGGACGGTGTTTCCGGGCCGGGCCGTGTTTCCGGGCCGGGCCGTGTTTCCGGGCCGGGCCGTGTTTCCGGGCCGGGCCGTGTTTCCGGGCCGGGCCGTGAGGCGGGGGTGGCGGTGGTGGTCATCGGGCCTGCCTGGTCGCGTGCATACCTACACAGTCGCCGGCATCAACCGGTGCGTCCAGCGAATGTTTTCGTCCATTTATGGTAAGAAGAACTGATCAATACCGTCATCACCGAACGGGAGCTGCCTTCGTGCTCGACGTGCACCGACTGCGACTGCTGTGCGAGCTGGAGCGCCGCGGGACCCTGGCGGCGGTCGCGAAGGCGCTGTCATACAGCCCCTCGGCCGTGTCACAGCAGCTCAGCCAGCTCGAAGCGGAGGCCGGGGTGGCGCTGCTCGAGCCGGCAGGACGCGGGGTGCGGCTCACCCCGCAGGCGCGGATCCTGGTGGCGCACGGCGAGGTGGTCTTCGAGCAGCTGGAGGAGGCCGAGGCCGAGCTGCGGGCCTCGCTGACGGAGGTAGGCGGCACGCTGCGGGTCGCCTCGTTCCAGTCGGTGCTGCTCGCCCTGGTGCCGGCGGTCCTCACCGATCTCGCGGAGCGTCATCCGGGGCTCCGGGTCGAGATCACCCATCAGGAGGCAGGCCCGGCCTTCGCCGGCCTGCTCGCGCACGAGTTCGACATCGTCCTCGGCGAGGAGTACCCGGGAACGGCCAGGCCGCCGGCCGCCGGCGCCCGCACCCAGCTGCTAGCGCTTGACGACCTGTTCGTCGCCGTCCCCGGTCACGGGCCGCACGCCCGGGCCGGGGACGGGCTTGTCACGCTGGCCGACCTGGCCGGTGTCCCGTGGATTCTCGACCCGGCTGACACCGGCCCAGGACAGTGGGCGCGCAACGCCTGCCGGGAAGCGGGCTTCGAGCCCGACGTCCGCTACTCAGGCTCCGACCTGCTGCTGCAGATCCACCTGGCGGAAACGGGGCACGCGGCCGCGATCGTGCCGGGGCTGCTGCTGGCGGCTATCCCGCCCCCGGCGGCGCGGATCCGGGCGGTCCCCGGGCGCCCGCGCCGCAAGCTCACCACCGGCGTCCGCGCCGGCGCGGCCGGCGACCCGGCCGTCCGCGTCTTCCGCGCGGCCCTGCGGCGGGCCATCCGCTCGGCCGCCCCGGACACCGCTACGGGCAGCGACGACGGACAGGCGGGTCACGGGGCAGGGTGACCCAGCGGGCGGACTAGGTCGAACGCGAGGCCCGACCAGCCGGGCCCGAGGCCGGGACCGTTACGGTGCGCCAGCCAGGTGACGGTCGACCCGTCTGACCACCGGGTCCGCCGGAAGTAGCGGGTGACCTCGGCGCCCGCGCGGGGGACGCACTCGTCGGCGACGAAGAACGGCTGACCCGGTTCGAGCAGCCGCGCCGCGGCGTGGACGTCGCCGTAACCGGGACGGACGAGAATCCCGCGCCGGAAGTACCGGGCCCCCGCCGGTGACACGACGGGCACCAGCGGGATCCAGTTGGCGGGCGGTATCTGCTCAAGCGCGTAGGACTGCGCGGGACCGCCGGGGGTCTGCGCGGGCAGCGGCGGCTGCGGGAAGGCGGCGTCGAACTCGAGGGCGAGCTGCGCGCCGTCGGCCGGCGTGTCGAGCGGGCCCTGCAGCGTCGCCTCGACCGCCCAGGCCAGCGCCGCCATGTCGTCGCGCAAGAAGTACACGTCTTCGAGCGGCGGGCCGTCGTCCGCCGCAGCGCAGGCGGGCGGGACCATGATGAACCGTGACCTGCCCGCCGCGCCGGTCAGCTTGAACATCGACCAGGCGTCGTCGTCGGCGGGCTCGATGACGGTGCGGGTGCCGAACGTGTCGGTCACCACCAGGGTCGTCACCGTCGCCAGCGTGCCCACCGCGACCGGGACGGGGACATAGAACCAGTCGTTGCCGAAGACCAGCGCAAACTCCATCACGAGCATGGTCGCCAGGTCGGTCTGCGCGGGCGCGATCGCGCCGAAGTCGCTGACCGCGTCCTCGTACTGCCAGTAACGGTCCGGCGGCATGCCGCGGAAGGTGACGTGGTTCGGCAGGAAGTTAAACGTCTCGACCGTCGGAGCGGGCAGCGGTGCGGCGGGCGCCGGCGCAGGCCCGGGCGTCGGTGTGGGTGTCGGCCCGGGTGTCGGCGTCGGCCCGGCGTCGGCGGTGAAGGAGAACGACGGCCAGTCCAGTCCGCCGCCGTCGAAACCGGGCGCGGTCAGCGTCACCGTGCCGCCGGACGTGGCCGAGACGACGGTCGCCGCGTAGCCGAGGCGGCGGGGCTGCCAGGCGGCGTCGCCTGACGGCTCGCTGTACAGCGCCGCGCGGTAGGCGACCAGGTCCGCGAGGACCGCCGGCACGCCCGGGTCGGCCGCCTGCGGTGGCAGCGGCGGTACCGGGGTGCCGCCGGCCTGGGCCAGCGCGCAGGCCGCGGCCAGCGCCCAGCCGTCCACCACCCGGCCCGCCAGGCTCGCCCTGACCGCCCGGCCTGCCGTGTCCTCCGGGGCGTCGGCCGGCGCCGTCGCCGCGATCGGGTAGGCGGCGCGGAGCGCGCCGATGACGGCGGCCGCCGTCGCGGGCACGGCGGCGGTGATCGCCGCTTCCGCGTAGCGGCCGAGCTGCGCGGCGCCGCGCACGTTCAGCGCCACCGGGACGCGTTCGACATGCGGCTCGAGCGGTACCAGCGGGTCGTACGGCACCAGGCCGGTGCCGGCGGCATTCGGGGCGTAGCCGGTGAGCGGCACCGACTGGACCTCGAGCACGGCCTGGACCGGGGATCCGGCGTCGTCCCCCTCGAGCTCGCCGGCCTGCCACTGGCGGGCCAGGAACCAGGCCGGGTCGCGAACCTGTCCCTGCAGGCTGCGCTGCAGGGACCCGTCGCGGGGATGCGGCTCGAGCCTGCTCCACAGCGTCACCGATGCCATGGCTCAGCCCGTCGGCGGACGGTTGACGACGATCGGCATCAGCGGCATGGACACGGTGTCGTCCTCCAGGTTGAACGGGAAGTACAGCGCGGGCAGCACCTGGCCCGCCGCGGTCAGCGAGCTGAGGTCGACCGCGCGCACCCGGGCGAGCGCCAGCGTCTCGCGCAGCACCGCGGTGATGACCTGGTCGTTCCAGCCCGCCCGGGGGCTCGGGCAGGCGGCGAGTAGCAGTGCCGCCGGCGCGCGGGCGGCCGGCTCGGCGGCGTTGAACGCGACCCCGGTCGTCTGGGTCGCGTCGGGCAGCCGTTCCGGCCAGCCGTCGAGGTACAGGCCCGCCCAGGAACCGGCGCTGACGTCTCCGGTGACGGCGGCGACGACCGACAGCCGGCCGCGGGCCGGACTGGCACCGGGGACGAGCGGCAGCGCGAGCCACTGGTCTTCTGCCACGGCCGGCAGCTGCGCCACCCGCAGCGGTGGCGGCGCCGCCTCCGCCACCACCCCGGCCAGCAGCAGCGCCAGGTCGAACCGCGCCACTCCGTCGCGGACGTGCGTCAGCTGCTGCTGCCAGCGCGCGAGGGCCGTGCCGGTCGCGCCGAGCAGCGCCGGGTCCGCCCCGAGCGCGGTCACGAGGGCGGCGTCCGGCGGTGCGAACCGCGGCAGCACCAGCAGGCCCTGCCCGAACGCGGCGTCGAGCACCGCCAGCGCGGGGGCCGGGTCATCGGTGGCGAGCGTGATCCCCGCCGTCGTCGCGGCGCGGGCGGCCATCGCGTCGTGCAGCGGCGCGGCCTGTGGCGCCAGCCGCGGATCGGGGCCGCTGCCCGGCCGGGACGGCGGGATCGCACCGGGCAGGCCGTACCCGGCGGCGGCGGTCATCGCGGCGCGGGCGGCGTCCGGGGCGAGCGTGCCCGCCGCCGCGGCGGCCAGGTCGGTGACCAGGACGGTGACCGCGGCCCTGGTGGCCGAGGCGCGGCCGTTCAGCTCGGCGATGTCGACGCCGGGCGCGGCGGCCGTCCCCGCGGGCGGCACTAGGTCGCCGGCCGTGAGCGCGCGGGCCCCCGCGAGCAGGCCGGCCACCGCCCGGGCGACGTTGAGCAGGTCGGTGAAGCCGACCCCCGGGGCCGGCTCCTGCGGGTAGCTGACCGTCACGTCGGCGGCGGCGGGCGGCGCGACGTGGTAAATCAGCCGCGCGTCGAGTTCGGCGCGCGCGCCGGGCGCGCTGACACCGCTCATCGCCAGCACGTCGAGCGGCCCGGCGCCCAGGTCGGACAGCCGCACGACGGCGGTGACCGGGGTGCCGCCGTCCGTGTAGCTGACCGTGGCGGAGACGGCCGAAGGATCGGGCAGCAGCGCGGACACCCAGGCGTCCAGCCACGGCTCCGCGGCCGACCTGGGCGTGGCGGCGATGCCGGCCCACGCGGCCGCCCGGGCCGGCGGCCCGGCAAGCAGCGCGCAGAGCCGCTGCGTGTAGTCGGTGCCGGCCCGCGGCGTGGGCACCACCTGCGGGTCCGGCAGCTGCTCGGCCTGGGAGATGCCGTCGAAGGTGCCGCCCGCCCGGTCGGGGTTGCCGCGCATCGCCTGGTAGACGGCTTCGGCTACCCCCGCGTCGCTGATCGCGTCGACGGTGTCGTCGAGCACGGCGAACTGGGCAAGCAGCGCGTTCTGGTCCGTGCCGGGTCCTGGCAGCCCGGGGGCGGCGGCGCCCCAGTCCCCGCCGGGCGCCAGCGAGCCTGCCTGCCGCGCGCGGTCAAGCGCCAGGCCGTCGACCACCTGGGACATGCCCGCGGCGGCGACGTCGCCGGCCGTGAGCTTGCCGGTGACCAGCGGGTAGGCGTCCCGCAGGGGCTGAATGTACGGGTCGAGGCCCGCGTCGTGCAGGGCGGTCTCCAGCTGGTACCCGAGCAGCGCGCCGAGGGGCTGGCCGCGCCGCACGCCCGCCAGCAGTGACAGGGCCGCCCGTACCCGGTCCGAGGACAAGTCGACCGCCAGCAGGCCGTCCTCGGGGCCGCCCTGGTGGGACAGGTATCCGCTGCGCAGCACGGCCGCCGTCGCGGCCTGCGTCATCGACGGCGCGTGGATGAACCCGCCGTTGCCCGCCGGCGCCTGGACCGGCGGCCGCGGCCGCGCGGCCGCGGGAAACAGCCGGGCCCGGCGTTCGTCCATGTCCGCGACGAGCGCCGCGGTGACCTGATCGGCCGGTGCCGCGCCGGCGGCCGGGCGCAGGTTCGCCACGAAACCGTAGCCGCCGAGACGGGGAGGTCCGTCGCCGTCGCCGGCCTGGGCGCCAGCCGGTGCGCCTGCCTGCGCGCCGGCCAGCAGCCGGGACGTGGCCAGGGCGGTGATCCAGGCGTCCAGCCGGTGACTGCAGGTGTCCAGGGTCTCGGTGAGCAGCCGGTCGAGTTCCGCGGTGGGCAGCGTCGCGAGCCGGTCCATGCTGTCCCGCAGCTGCCCGAGCCGTTCGAACGGCGACCCGGGCGGCGGCTCCAGCGCCACCAGGTACTGCGCCCAGGTGACCGCCGGGTCGGCGGCGACGGGGCGGGCCAGCACCTCCCACGGGGTGACTTCGGCCAGCGCGGGCGCGCCGCCGCCGTCGGCGGCCATCCCGACCAGCTCGGACTCCCGGGTCTGCTGCAGGGCCAGCTCCCCGTTGCTGACCTGGGCGAACTGTGCGAGCGTGACGTAGTCAAGCAGCACCGACCGCCGCAGGATCTTGTACAGCAGCCTGTCGGGCACGGCAGGACCGGGGTAGCGGCCGGCCCGGATGTCGTCGATCGCGGCCGAGCGGAGCCAGGTGATGTAGTTGACCTGCTCGCCGCCGAGGGCCGCGTCGTCCGGCAGCGGCTCGGTCTCCGACAGCGGGCCGTTGGTCACCGTGGGCGAGGACACCGGGAAATCGGCCGGGAACAGCGCGCCGTGGATCACCCGAGGGTCCCAGTCCAGGTAACCGAGCGCGTCGAGCTGCGCGCGGCCCCCGTCGAGGTGCTGCTGCCACCAGGCCGCGACGCCGCTGGCCGGCAGGCCGAGGAAGCCCGCCATGTTCCACAGCAGGTGGTCGCCGAGGAAGTGCCGGCCGCGGAACGTGCTTGAGCTGGCGTCCATGCCGAGCACGTGCGCGAGGTCGGCCTCCGGGTCGCCGGGGGTGGCGCCCACGTGCGGCGCGGCGGCCGCGCTGGCCGTCCACGCGGGCAGCAGTGCCCGGACCAGCCGCAGCACCGCCGCCCCGGTCGGGTCGTCGCCCTCCGCTTCGAACAGCGCGGTGGACGTGACCGGCAAGATGCCGTACGGCGTCTGGCCCGTGGCGATGGCGGGCAGCGGGCCGCGCGGGCGCATATTGGCGATCGTCCAGGTCCTGGCCTGCTCAACCTGGGCCTCGGTCAGCCCGCCGTCGGCGAACTGGCGCAGGAAGTAGCCGAGGGTGGCCGGCCACAGCGCCGTGACCATGTCACGGGAGTCGCGCATGTCGTGCCGGTCGGCGAAGCGGACGTGATCGAAGGTCGATACCGGGACGCCGAGCAGCCCGGCCGCGGCCGGCCCGTCCGCCGTCTCGTCGGCGGTCAGCGGCGGCCCGAGCTCGACCGCGAAACTGGTCAGCGCCCCCGGATCGGCGCGCGAGTACCCGGACGGCGCCTCGCTGGTGTTCCTTGTCGGCGAGCCCTGCGGTGCGAAGGCGAGCCCGTCCGCGTAGTGATGCGCGTTCAGCAACCCGGCCAGCGAGCCGGCCGCGGGGTCGCACAGCCCGTAGACCAGCACCCGGTCGAACCCGGCGGCCCGCTGCGCCGGGGTCAGCGGTATCCGCAGTGCCATCCCGGCCGCGACGGCGGCGTCGAAGTCGACCAGCCAGCGCATCCCCGGGTCGACTGGCAGCCCGTCGGGGAACCCGGCGGCCAGCGACGGGCCGGCGGCCGACAGCGACACCGCGAGGGACGGGGTCACGGGCGATCCGGTGTAGCTGGCCGAGGACGTGCCGCTTTCCAGCACCACGGTCCAGGCCTGCGGCAGCGACGCGGCCACGGCCGGCGAATCCCAGGCGCTGCCGGTCACCGGCGGGCTCGGCGGCTGCGGGACCGGGCTCGGGCTGCCGCCCGGCGGGGTGGGCGCGGCGGGGCGCTTGGCGATGTTGAGCGGCGTGGTCTGGTCAGCGATCCAGGCGGCCCGCGGCGCGCCGTAGCGCGTGGCCAGCCCGCGCCACGGTGCCTGCACCGCGTCCTGGTCACCGGGCGGGTTTCCGGCCCGCCACACCGCGTCCCAGTAGGCGCTGCCCGCGGCGACCTCGGCGGCGGTCAGTTCCTGGTGATGCCCGTCGACCATGATCTGGTCCGGGTAGAGCCGCACCAGAAGCTCAGCGTCGGTGAACCTGGTCTCGATCCGCACCGGGAGCAGCAGCAGCGGCGCGGACCCGGCGGCGCTCACGATCCCTCCTCGCTGACGCTCGTCAGGCCCGCTCGTGAAGGCGCAGTGCTTACCGGTTCGCTCGCAAGCTCGCTCCTTGGTGCACCCGCCCGCGGGAGCAGCGAATCGGCGTGCACCATGATCTGGAACGGCATCCTGATCAAGATCGCGGCGGTCTGGGCCGCGTTCACCCCCCAGCCGAGAGCGGAGTCCTCGGGATTCGCGCCGCTGAGCGCGACGCCGGACGGCCCCGCCGCCGCGGTCAGGAACCCGGGCACGCTGAAGCGGCCGAGTACCCGCGCGAAGACAGTGGAGGCGACCCGGTAGCGGCTGATCTGGCCGGGCGCGAGCTGCGGGAACACGCTGCTGACGTCGGACTCGGCCAGGGTTCCCTCACCGACGCCGAAACCGGCCGTGGGTGCGGAGCCCGCCCGCGGTGCCGGACCGTCGCCGGCGTCGCCGCCGGCGAAGTTCGTCCAGGCCAGGTCCTCCCACTGGGTCACCGCGTCGGCGGACTGCGGCTCGAGGCCGAATCGCGGTTCCGTGGGGTGCTCGGCGAATACGAAGAAGAAGCCAAGCGGCGCCGCCGCCGTGCCGCCCCGCGCGTCGTCCACCGAGAGGTTGAAGCCGAAAAACGTGATGTCGGGGCTCAGCGTGCCGCGGAAGACCGGGAGCCGCTGGTCGGACTCGTCGAGCACCCGGCCGTTGTCACCGCCGTCGCCCGCCTTGGCCTTGCCCGCGAAGATCACCGTGTTCGGGTAGCGGCGCAGCAGCTCGCCGCGGACCAGCAGGATGACGTTGTCCGCAGGCAGGTCCGCCCGGTTCTCGTTCTGGCCAAGCGGCCTGGTCAGCGGCCAGGTGTTCATCGGCGGTATGTCCTTAAGCAGTTCGGCCAGCTGCGCCGGGTCGGCCGGGTCGCCCGGCTGTGGCAGGTACCCGGCGACGTCCCAGAACTGCCGGAAGTAGCTGCCGCGCTGGTCGGTCGGGTAGCCGTTCCACAGCAGCTGACGTGCCATCTCGTGGTTCAGCCCGGCCAGGTACGCCTCGATGAACGCGTGGTTGGCGACCACCGCGCCCAGCGAGTCCGGCGGGATGAGCCCGGCCCCCGGCAGCAGGTAGTTCTGGTTGAGGTCGCGCAGCGGCAGGTACATCGGCTGCGGAAAGGACGGGGCCGCCATGATCGGCTCGAGCGGGTCCGCCGCGAACCAGGGGCCGCCGCCCCGCACGCTGATGACTGAACTCATTTTCCGCGGAACGGTGACGGCTGGCTCCAGTCGGCTCAGCATCGTCGCTGACAGCGTGGCGACGTCCAGGGCGGCGGCGAGCGGCGGGTCGGACGGAACGGCTTGCACCGCGCCAAGCACGGCGCCGGCCGCCGAGCGGAACAACTGCGCCGCGGCCGTGTCGCCGGGGGCCGGCGTGCTGACCGGCGCTCCCGCCTCGCCGCCGGTCCGCAGCGTCCCGTCGCCGCCGAGGCCGGAGGGCGGAACCGTCACGGTGAACCTGGTCGCGGGCGGTGCCTGGGTGACGGCGGCCGTGGTCAGCTGGCCGGCCCGCAGCGCGGCGCTGGCGGCTTGCACGGCCTGCACCCGGCTGAGCCCGAGCAGGACGGCGAGCCATTCCAGCCAGCCGTGCAGGTGCGCGGAAAGCCAGTCGAGCAGCGCCCGCAGCCAGCCGGGCAGCGCGGCGGCGTCAGCCGCGTCGCTCACCTGGTCGATTGACGTCATCGCGCCGGGCGGCGGCGCCGGCGGCGCGACGCGCACGTCACCGGCGTTAACCCGGGTCAGCAGCGGGGTCCTGGCCGCCGGCGCTTCGGTGGCGCCGGACAGCGCCGCCGCGCGCCTGGCGAGCGGGCCGAGCGGGCGCAGCACCCGCCGGCCGGCGGGGGACAGCAGCCGCTGCGGTACCCGGCTGGCGGTAACCGCGGCGTACACGGTGCGCGGGCTTGCGAGCACCCGGGTCTGCACGGGCGCGGTCAGTGACAGCACGGTCGCTGGCGCGGCCAGCGACAGGTGGCCGGCCCAGATGGCGGTCATCGCCGAGCGGGACAGCTGGGCGGACCGCAGCCGCTGGTTGGCCGCCTCGATCCCGGCGACCTGCTGCCAGGCCGAGGCCATCAGCGCGGTCCGCTGTGCCTGCACGACCTGGGTCCCCATCGCGGCGGCGGCGCGGTTGCGCGGGTCAAGGTTGAGGTCGCCTGGCCAGCCGGGCTGCCCGGGCGTCACCGCCGTGGCGGCGGCCTGCCACTTGCCGTAGAAGGGCGGCACGATGTGCGGGTCCTGCGGCGCCGGGTTGTCCGGGTCGTCGCTTCCGGCGGCGGCGGTGAGGTTGACCAGCGGGGCCACCGCGGCCTGGAACGCGTCGCGGTCCTGCCCGCTCCACGGCGTAGGGGCGGTCGCGACGCTGCACAGCGCCCCCTCGAGGCCGAGCGGGGCGCCCGCGCCGGGGATGCCGGCGCCGGGGGCGCTCACGTCCATCGGCGCCGAGCCCACGTCCGGCGGGAGCACCGTCTCCTTGAGCTTGCGCACCAGCGACTCGAAGTCGCCCGCGTCGCTGGTACGGAACGAGAACCGGTAGTACGCCGGCAGGCGCAGCGGCGCGGCGGTCTGGCTGGTCCACGACGGGTCCGCGGTGGCCAGGCCGCTGACATCGAGGCCGAGTCCGGCTTGGCGGCCGGGCTCGAAGGCGGGGACGAGGAACGCCGTGTAGGCGGTCTCCGGGTCGAGCCGCCGCGGGCACAGCAGCCGCGAGATCACCGCGGCCGGGTTCGACGCGACCGTCGCGGTCACGTCGCCGTCGCCGCTGATCTGGGCATGAGCCCAGTTCCAGGCGTCGTCGAGTGGCTGCAGGGCGGACATGGCCTGCACGTCGATAGCGGGCAGCGGGTTTGGCGGGATGTCCGGGCTCGTGTACTCGCCGTCCTTGAGCGCCACGAGGGCGACGAAGGGACGCAGCCGGTCCCCGTTAGGCATGGCGGGGGTGAAAAGCCAGGGGAAGTCGGGGTAGTCGAACTCGACGGCGGCCAGGTAGTTCGGCTCGAAGTTCACCGTCTGGTCGCGCGGCTCGGTCCTGATGACGTGCCGGGGGTCGATGCCGATCACGTCGCCCGGCCCGTACAGGTGCACGGTCTGCTCCGGCGGCGGCGTGTCGGCCGCGACCGACCCGTTGTCGAGGGCGGTGACGTTGAGGATGACGTCGAGCGCGGCCCTGGCGGGCAGGCCGGGGCCGTCCGTGACGGTGATGTCCCCGGCGATGCCGCGGCGCAGCCAGGGGCGGAAGTGGAACCGCGCGGCGGCCGGGCCGGCCCGGGGCGCCGGCGCCGGGTCCGCTGTCATGCCGCAACCTCGTACGCCGGCAGGACCTGCAGGCCGCCGGCCTCGTCGGGATGGGACGCCAGGTAGGCGGCCAGCGCCGCACCGGCCTGGTAGCGGGTTGTGCCCCCGGCGGGGCTGATGTCGTCGCGCACGATGAGGTCCTCGGTGCCGGCGATGACGTAGCCGAACTCGCTGGTGGCGACGATGCTGGTCAGTTCCGGGTTGGTGTACCGCGCCAGCCCGCCGTTCCTGACCAGGGACCGCGCGCCGGCGCCAGTCTGGACGCGCGCGTCGAGCACGTCGGCGGACAGTACGCCGAACCGGTCGAGCACGGACACCTGGACCGGGTCGGGCACGTAACGCCATTGCATGGTGACCGTGCGGGGAGCGTCGCTCCCTGCCCGCACTGACGGATCGCCGATCGTGACCCCGCAGTGGAACTCCTCGAACGCCGGGTCGGAGATCTTGTCGGCGTCGGAGAGCTGCTGGAACTGGCCGGGCGCGAATTCGCCGCGCACCGGGCTGATCGCGGCCGGGCCGGCGCCGAGGGTGACGCTGGCGATGGCGAACTGGCTGCCGTCGGCGGGCGTCGTGTCGCCGAACTTGGTGACCGGCACGTCGAGCGGCACCACGTTCTCGCGCACGGTCAGCGAGCCCATCGGGTGCACCATGATGTCGGTGCTGCCCGGCGGCAGGCCGCGCAGCGTGACCGCCTGCTGCGCGCCGTCTGGCAGCTGCGCCGACCAGCTGCCCGGCGTGGTGAGCGCGGTGTTCAGCTGCGGCAGCACCGCGACGGCGGGCAGTGTCACCGCGTTGTCGTCGCCCCAGGTGATGTCGACGGTGACGCCGACGGAGAAGAACAGGAAGTGCAGCGAGGCGGTGCCGTGCACGTGGAAGGGCGTCGGCCCGGTCAGCTCGGCGTCCAGCTCGATGCCGGCCAGCGTCGTGCCGTCGTACTTGACGTCGACCCCGGCGGTGAAGTCGACGTCGAAGCCGAACGGGTTGAACATCAGCAGCGCGTCGAAGCCGACGTGGCCCTGGACGGTGAAGCCGCCCGCCGACGCGTACAGCTGCACGGCCGCGCCGAACTGGAAGCTGTTGGCGGTGACGGCCAGGTACGCGGTGCAGCTGAGCTGGATGTCGCTGCCGTCGCCGATGGAGACGGTCAGCGGCCGCAGCGCCGGGAAGCCGGGCGGCGGCTGGTAGCGCGGGAAGAACCCGCCGAGCGAGACCGCGAAGTCGGGGTTCGTGCCCCAGTTCAGCCGCAGCGCCATGTCGCCTGACAGCTGGAAGGCGACGATGTAGGAGTCGTAGACGGTGCCGTCGATCGCCAGCTCGCCGGCGCCGAGGTCCAGCGTGCCGGCGATGTCGATCTGGATCAGCACCAGCGCGGCGCTGGCGTCGGGCAGCGCCATGTGCAGGCTCCCGAGCAGCGCGATCCGCACCGGGTCGGGTACCTCGAGGATCACGCCGAGCTCGAGCGTGAGCAGGGTCGGGGTGCCCCAGCCGATCTCGAGCATCGGGCCGAACACGTAACGGCCCGCTGACGGCGGGAAGATCGTCTGGATGTCGCTGATGATCTGCGGCGCGTCCGCGACCGGGTCGGGCGGAAACAGGATCGAACCGAGGTGACGGGCGCGCAGCGCCGCCTGCAGCGCGCCGGGGACCAGCGTCCTGTTGATACCGCACAGCCCGCCGAGCCCGTTCAGCGTGAACCCGAAGCCCAGCTGGACCGGCGGCAGGTCGAACGTCAAGATAATCAGGAACGAGAACCCGGGTGTCCCGTCCGGCAGCCTGGTGTCGAGCACCCCGACCGCCTTGACCGCCAGCCCGAGCAGCGAGAGTTCGAGCGCGCCGGAGTACTCGCCTTTCACCGGGTCGAAGGCGATGTAGCCGCCGCCGGTGACCGCCCCCGCGTCGACCAGGATGCCGAGGCCGCTCGGCGGCTTGAAGCCCAGGTCGAGATCGGCAGGCCCGAGGTTGCCCGGCGTGAAGCCGAGGCTCGCGGTCGCGCCGATCCGGTCGACCGACGCCGAGACCGGGCCCAGGGTGCCGCTGCCGGTGACGCTGGCCTCGAGCACCAGCCCCTGGCCGGCGGCGGTGAGCTCCAGGTGGACGCTGCCGACGGTGAACGGGCCGATGGTCGCGTTCACCCCGATCGTGGTGCCAAGGCCGGCGTTTCCGCCGACGTAGAAGCCGCGGTCGCCTGCCCAGCCGAGCTGCAGGTCGAAGTCGAGCTCGATGTCCAGGCCGCTGAGCAGGGAGGCGACGAACCCGTCGGCGTTGGCCGCCCCCACTGTGAGCTTGCCGCCGGTGACCGTGACCCCGGCCACGAAGGCCCCGCGGGCGGCCCCCGAGCTGGCGTCCCAGTGAAACTGGGCGCCGAGGGAGGTGCCGATCGCGGCCGCGTCGACAGCCGCCACACCGGGGATGCCGAGGACCGTCAGCCGCTGACCGCCCTGCCCGGACCGGGTGACCGCGACCTGCAGCGACCCGTCCACGCTGGCGGCCCCGTGCACCGCCAGCTGGCCGGGCGGCAGCAGGTCGAGTTCCACCCCGGCGGCGAGCGCGCCCGCCGCGACCAGCTGCGCGGTCCACCCGCCGGGGAGCAGCGACGGCAGGGTCACGACGGCGCCGTCAGCGATCGCGTCGCCGAGGATCAGCGCCAGTCCCGGCGGGCTGGCCGCGGTGGTGGGGGAGACCTTGACTGTCAGCAGCGTGAGGGTCGTGGTGGCCGGGTCGTAGGTGGCCAGGACCCCGAACTCGGTGAGCAGGTCGCGCACCCGGGGCAGCAGGACAGCGGCGTTGAGGGCCGGCGTGTTCCAGCCGTACAGGGTATCCAGGTAGCCCGCCGGGTCGGACAGCAGGCCGCCGATGTTAGCCAGGATGAGGTCGCGGCGCTGGTAGGCGACCTTGGCCGGGTCGGCCGGGTCGGGCGGCACGTCGTCGGTGTCCACGATGCCGAGCAGCGCCGCGATCCGCAGCAGCAGCGGCCGGTATCCGGCCAGGTAGTCGACGACGACGTGCTCGAGCAGCTTCTCCGCGAACGCGGCGGCGAACGCGGTCACGTCGCCCGGTTCGACCCCGGCGAGGCTGCCGGCCAGCGAGTTCAGCGCCGCGGCGAGGTTCTTCAGCGCGGTGATGACGGCGGCGACGGCCTGCAGGAGCGCGAGTGTCGCGGTGACGATCGCGGCCGGGTCGCCGCCTTCGACGGCGGTGGCGAGCGCGGCGAGGGGGGCGGCCAGGTTTTCCGCCGCGGTGACGGCGGCGCTCGCGGCCGTGCTGAACGCGGGCAGGCCGTCGAACGACGGCGGCAGGCTCAGCCCCATCTCGGCCAGCAGGCCGCGCGCGTCGCCCGCGGCCAGCCGGGTCTGCAGCGGCTGCAGCGCCTGGGTGAGGGCGCCCGCCAGTTGCTGCAGGGTGCCGTCGCCGGCGGCCATCACGGCCCGCTCGGGGCGGGGGCGGGCGGTGCGGCGGGTCCCTGGAACGGCAGGGCCGCCGCCATGCTCAGGAACGCCCAGGCGGCCACGTGGATCTCGCGCTCCAGCTTCGGGTACTGCTTCACGTAATCGGGGGTGAAACCGCCCTCCCAGTCCGGCTTCTTCGGGTCGCCGCCACCGACTTCGAGCGTGACGGACAGCACCGGGCTGATCGGGTCGCCGCCGGTGACCGGCGCGAACCAGCGGCTGAAGCAGAAGTCCTGGGTGGTGCCGGTGGTGACGTACATCTCGGCCGCCTGCATGACGCGGTACTCGGACCGTGCCTGCGCGGCCGGACTCGACCCGCCCGCCTTCACGAAGATCTGGTCGCTGATGCGCTGGGCGGCCACGATCCCCAGCGCCGCCGCGCTGGCCGGGATGAACTCCTGGTACGTGTCGTGCTGGGTCCCGTCGCGCTTGCCGTCCCAGGCCGCGTTGGTGAAGTTCTGCGTCGGGTCGGTGGTCTGGTCGGTCTCGGTCCCCCAGGTGTACATCACGTCCCGGCCGATCGCGTGAACGTCGAGGTAGAAGCTGATGTCCTTGTCGCGCATCAGGCTGGCGACGTTCTGCGTCTCCGGCTCCGATTCAGCGGCCGGGCCGGTGAAGGTCTCACGAACCGGCTTGTCTGACGACCTCACCAGCTTGTCGCCCAGGGCCATGTTGTAGTGCTTGCGGTAGTCCCACAGGATGTCGAAGTTGCGGTTGATGTCGACGCCGGCTGTCCGCGGGTCGGTTGACCCGGCCGGCGCCGCGCGCCTGTTCTTCCGCCACCACTTGTGCGGCCACTCGGTGTCCCAGGTCGCGTCGGCCGGCATGAGCTTGAGTACCCAGTCACGCCCGTCGTCGTTGACCACCGGCACGACGTACAGGTCGAGTCGCTCCACGATCCGCTGGACCCACGGCCAGGAGATGATGAACGAGTCGTAGACGATTTTGCTGACCGGATCGGTCCAGGCCGGATAGGTGATCGCGCTCTGGGCGTCGTAGGCGCGGAGCAGGTTCACGAGGAAGCTCACCAGCGCGTCCGGCGGTGCCAGCTCCCGCGCGTGCACCCCGCCGGTGACCAGCACCGCCCAGCGGGCGGGCGGGCTGTCGCCGAGGACGGCGGCGACCTTCAGGTAACCGCTGCTGCCGCCGCTCCAGCCGGGTGCCCAGTCGCTGCCTGACCGCGTGCACAGGGTCGGGAAGTGCTGGGCCAGCGCGTCCAGGTTCGCGGCGACCACCGCGGAGGTCATGTAGCCGGCCATGGCTGGCCCTAGTCCGTTCCCGGGTCACGGTCGATCTGAGCGTCGACCGCCTGCCACTGGGCCAGTTCGTCGGCGTTGCTGATGGCGACCGTCACCGTGGCGCCCAGGGCGGTCAGCGCCGGGACGTTGGCCTCGTCGGTCATCGCGGTCACCGTCCAGGTGCCGTCACCGTTGTCGGTGGCGGTCGGGCCGACGATGGCGAGCGGGAAGTCATCTTCGGCATCCTGAAGCTGATCAAGAACCGCGGGAGAACCGGTGATCGAGAGGACCGCCATAAGCCGCCTGCCCTAGTTGGCACAGAAAAGGGGAATTGCCAGGCCAATCGGTAAATCTGTCGCCGGCGCACGAGGGGTAACGCGATCGTAACCCGCCGTTCGCCGATCCGGAAGGCGAATGCTGACGCCGCAACGCGCTGCTCTTCCGCGACGTCGTCGGCTGCCCGCACAGCGTCGTGACAGCGCACCTGGTCGACCAGGCCGGCCACCCCACGCTCCAGGCCAGGGACGAGATCCTCCGCTTCCTCGCCGAGCGTCTGCTCGCGAGTGGGGACTGAGCGGCCCCGCCGCGCCGTGGCCAGGACCGTCCACCGCAGTGGATCAGGCGGCCTGCCGTCTGCCGCTTACGCGCCCAGAGTCACGGGGAGGCGGCAGGGACCGTGCCAAGCGGGTCGCGATCGTCCTGGAACGGCCCGCGACCCCGGCCGCGGCGTGATTAGCGGCCGGCGTCCGGGCGGCCGAACCAGGTCGTGAGGGCCTGCGGGAGCCTGTCGGCGTCTCCGGCGCCCGCGGCGGCCCAGGCCACGTACCCGTCCGGGCGGATCAGCAGGCCGGCGGGGGCCGCCGCGGCGGCGACTCCGCCGGCTCCGGCGGCCGCGCTGGCGGTGACGATGTCCACCCGGTCCTTCCAGTCGTGCGCCTCCTCGGCCAGCGCGCCTCGGGCGGTCAGGTCGAGCAGGACGCCCCGCCCCCCGCGGAGCAGCTCGGCGACGCAGCGCGACCCGGAAGCGCCGGTCAGGGCAAGGTCAGGTGCCCAACGGCCGGCCAGCGGGTGCGGGCTGGGGCCGGCGGCCTCGTAGCGGGTATCGAGCGCGTACATCAGGCTCAGCAGGTGGCGAAGCGGCTGCTCGTAGCCCAGCAGCTGGCCGAGCACCTCGCGGAGCGCGGCGATCCGTGTGTCTGTCCCTGACCTCATCAGCGCGCCTGCCGCCCGGGTGTGCAGCAGTACCCGCTCGCCCTCGGCGTGCCGTTCGGTCTGGTAGCTGTCAAGCAGTCCCGGCGGTGCCCAGCCCCGCACGGTCGCGGCGAGCTTCCAGCCGAGGTTGGCCGCGTCGAGCAGCCCGGTGTTGAGCCCCGGGCCGCCCGCGGGCAAGTGGATGTGAGCGGCGTCGCCGGCCAGCAGCACGCGGCCGGCCCGGTACCGCGCCGCCTGGCGGCTGGAGTCGGTGAACCGCGACAGCCACCGCGCCCCGCTGATCGGCAGGTCCTGGCCGTTCACCCGGCGGATGCTGGCGCGAAGTTCATCGAGCGTCATCGGGGCGTCCCGGTCGAGGTCCGCTGGATAGTCCTCGGTGACGATCACGCGGTAGAACCCTGATCCCAGCGGGATAAGCGGGACCCGGAGCCCCGGAAGTTCCTGGGGCGTCAGCCCGTCGGCCAGCGTGACGTCCCCGAGGCGGAGGAGGAAGGCGGGCGGGATGCCGGGGAAGTCGATCCCCGCCTGCTTGCGGACGACGCTCGCGCCGCCGTCGCAGCCGACTACGAACGCCGCTCGCAGCCGCCCGGCCCCCCGCGGGCCAGTGACCTGCAGCGTGACGCCGTCCGCATCCTGCTCGAGCGCGGTGACCGCGTAACCCCGGCGAATCTGGACGCCGGCGTCGTCAGCCAGCCCGGTCAGGATCTCCTCAGTCGCCGCCTGCTGGATGAAGATGCCGCGCAGGCCGAGGTTGTCCACCTTCCCCGCGTCCAGCGGGATCAGGGCGAAGTGCAGCGCGCCCGGCGGCGCCACCGTCCCGCGGGCCTCGAAGCGGTCGAGCACGCCCCGGCAGTCCAGGAAGTCGACCGACCGCCCGATCAGCCCCAGTGCCTTGGACAGTCCGGTGGGCGCGGTCAGGCGCTCGAGGACGATCGGGGCCAGGCCGGCCAGCCGCAGCTCGCGGGCGAGCAGCAGGCCGGTCGGGCCGGCTCCGACGATCACGACATCTGCGTCCATCGGGAGATCTCCCTGTCAGGGCTGGTGCGGCTGACGTGCTGACGGGTCGGGCAAGCCGTCGGCGACTTGCCGCAGCACCTTCCGCACGACGTGCGGGAACGGCTCGTTAGCGGGGCCGCCGGCCCGCCAGTGGTCGAATGCGGTCTGGGTCGCGCTCACCGCGACCCCGGCGGCCAGCTGCGGGTACAGGTCGTGCGCGGCGTCAGTGCCGGTCCGGTCGGCGATGGCGGCGGCTAGCGCGACCTCGATGGAGGCGTGCAGCCGGCGTTGGGCGGCGGCCAGCTCCGCGGGGAACTCGATCGCCGCAGCGGCCGCCCGCGGCACCTCGCCGTCGCCGGCGAACTGCGCGGACATGGCGTGGGCAAGCGCCTCCCACAGCGGCTCGCCGGCCGGCCGGGCGCGAAGCGCCGCCACCAGCCGCGCGCCGCGGTCCGCGCCGACCGACAGCAGCGCGTCCTCCTTGGTCGAGAAGTAGTTGCTGAAGGTGCGGGATGACATGCCGGCGGCGGCGGCGATGTCGTCCACCCTCACGTGGGCGTAGCCGCGGTCGATCGTCAGCCGCCAGGCCGCTTCACCGAGTGCCCGGCGAGCCGCCTGCTTCTTGCGCTCCCGCAGCCCGGTGTCTGGGGCCGGCTCAGCCTGCGCTTCCGTCATGGCCACGACGATAGCTAAACTTGCTGAACTCTGCAATATTGCGTGACTCAGCAAATTTTGACTCGCAGTCACACTGCTTGGCCAGGGCGTCCCAGGCCATCCCGTGTCAGCCGTCACAACTGACGCTGATTTCTCAAAGGCGATGGTTGGTCGCGGCGGATTCCTGCCTGGCCATCAGCGCGTTGTGCACGGCGTAGACGACGAACGGCCGGTCGGTGAGCGCGCCGAAGCGGTGCCCGTCGTCGGGCCTGGGCAGCGGCGGGTACTCCGGCAGCACGCCGGTCACCGCCGCGGCGGTCTTTGCCCGGCGGGGCTAGTCCGCCAGGGCCGTGTGCAGCCAGGACTCGATCCCGGATATGTGGACGGTCGCCCAGGAGCGGGCCAGGTCGGCGTCGCCGTTGACAATGGCGCGGTAGATCGCGTGGTGCTCGGCGAGGGTGCGCTCCTGCGCGCGCGGCTCGGTCATGCCGCGCCATATCCGGGCCCGCACGGTGGGCTGCGACATGTTGTCGACCAGCGAGGCGAGCACCGTGTTGCCGGACCCGATGGCGATCTTGCGGTGGAATTCCAGGTCGGTGGCGACGAAGTCCTCGACCGGGGAGTCGACGGTGACCGCGTCGATCACCTTGCCGAGCTCCGCCTTGTCCTCGGGCGACATCCGCAGCGCGGCCATGCCGGTGGCGGCCGGCTCGAGGATCCGGCGCACCTCGAAGAACTCGAGCACGGTGTCGTCGCGGTGGAAGTCGACGATAAAGCTCAGCGCCTCAAGCAGCAGCGACGGCGCGAGGCTGGTCGCGTAGGTGCCGTCACCCTGCCGCACGTCGAGCACGTTGATGAGGCTGAGCGCCTTCACCGCTTCCCGCAGCGAGTTACGCGACAGGCCCAGTTCGGCGGCCAGGTCAGCTTCCCGCGGGAGTTTCTCGCCCGGCCTGACCCGCCCCGAAATGATCATTTCCTTGATCTTGTCGATCGCCTCGTCCGTCAGCGCCACGGCACCGCTCCCGCCCTTGTCTGCTGTCCTGGTGCCGTTTCGGCGGCCGGGATGGACACTGCCAGATGGTAGACGCGGGCCGCTGTCACGGCGAACACCGCCGTTTTCTCCGCGGGGGAGAGCCCGGCGACCAGCCCCCGCGCCAGTGCCAGCACGCCCGCGTAGTCACTGGACAGCAGGCATACCGGCCAGTCAGAACCGAACATCACCCGGTCCGCGCCGAAGGCACTGAGCACGACGCCGGCGACGCGCGCGAACACCTGCGGGCCGGTGCCGGGCGGGGCCTGCGTCACCAGCCCGGACAGCTTGCACACGGTGTTCGGCAGCGCCGCCAGCGTCCTGACCGCCGCCGTCCATTCGGACAGGTCGCCGGCGGCCGGGGGCTTGCCGGCGTGATCGAGGACCAGCGTGAGCCCGGGTACGGCCGCCGCGGCGTGCACGGCGGCCGGAATCTGGTGCGGCAGCACCACGAGGTCGTAGCAGAGACCAGCGGCGGCGACCGCGCGCAAGCCGCTGATCACGTCGTCGCGGCGCAGCCAGTCCCGGTCCGGCTCAGACTGCACCTGGTGCCTGATACCGACGAGGTGACGCCCGCCGGGCGCACGGGCCAGGGCCGCCAGCTCGCGGCTGACCGCCGGGCTGGTGAGGTCGGTCCAGCCGACCACGCCGGCCACCAGCGGGTCGCGGTCCGCGAGGGCGAGCATCTCCGCGGTTTCCCCGGCCGCCGTCACGGTCTGCACGAGCACGGTCGCGCCGACGCCGGCCGCTTGCGCCTGCGGGCGCAGGTCGTCGAGCGTGAAGGTGCGCCTGATGGCCGCCATCGCGCGGCCGGCGATCCAGGGCTGGTCCCTGACCGCCAGGTCCCAGACATGCTGGTGCGCGTCGATGACCGTCACAGGCGCCAGACCACGGGCAGCACGGCCTCGCCGCCGTCCGGCGAGTAATCGTGCGGGGTGTCGAGGAGCCCGGCCATCCGGGCCTGCCAGGCGGCGTTCACCGGGCTGGCGGCGAGCGCCGCCAGCATCGCCGGGTAGTCCGCGCAGTCGATGACGTGGAACAGGTCGCAGCCGCTGCGCCAGATGGTCCACGCGTCCGCTCCCGCCGCGCGGATGGCATCGGTCAGCTCCGCGGGCACTTCCGCGTGCGCGCGCTCGTACTCGTCGATCCGGTCGGCGCGGACCCGCGTGTGCAGGGCGACCCTCATGACCGGCCCTCCTCCCCGCTGGCAACCTGGCTGGTCTCGCCAGCTGTATTGTCTGGGCCCTGCCCTGCCTCGGCAAGCGCCCGCCAGAGCGCGCCGGGAATCTCTACCGCGCGCATCCGCAGGGCGTCGGTCATCTCCGCCGCGCTCCGGGCTCCGATCAGCACGCTCACGACCGCCGGGTTCGTCAGCGGGAAGCGGGCCGCCGCGGACCGCAGCGGCACGCCGAAGCCCGCGCAGATCCGCTCAAGCCGGCGGGCGGCGCTGACCAGGTCAGCGGGCGCGGCTTCGTAGTCGTAGGGCGAGTCGGCGGCCGGGGCGGCCAGCAGGCCCGAGTTGAACACGCCGCCGACGACGACCGGCACGCCGCGACGCTGCGCTTCCGGCAGTAGCGTCTCGCCGGCGGAGCGGTCGAGGAGCGTGTAGCGGCCGGCGATCAGCACCAGGTCGACGTCGGTGTCGGTGACGAACCGGGTGAGCATGCCTGCCTGGTTCATGCCCGCGCCGATCGCGCGCACGGTTCCCTCCGAGCGCAGCTTCTCCAGTGCCGGGTACGCCTCACGGAACGCCTGCTCCGCGTGGTCGTCCGGATCGTGGATGTGCACGATGTCGACGCGGTCCAGGCCGAGGCGTTCCAGGCTCGCCTCCAGGCTCCGCCGCACGCCGTCGGCGCTGAAGTCGAACCGCCGCCGGTAGGAGGCGGCCACCGCGAAGCCTTCCGTGTCACGGCCCGCCCATCCGGTAACCGGCTCGAGGATGCGGCCGACCTTGGTGGAGATCACGTACTGGTCGCGCGGGCGGGCGCGCAGCGCCGCGCCGAGGCGGCGCTCGGACAGGCCGAGGCCGTAGTGCGGCGCGGTGTCGAACGTCCGGATGCCGCCGTCCCAGGCCGCGTTCACCGTGGCCTGGGCCTCATCGGGGTCGACCGGGGTAAAGAGGTTGCCGATCGCCGCCGCGCCGAACGACAGCTCGGTGACCCGCACCGCCGACTGGCCCAGGGGGCGCCAGGAAGGCCGGGCCTGGTCGGCGGCCGCGGGTTCGCCCGGGCCCGCGCACACGGCGGTCACGCTCGCGGCCTGGTCCGCAGGCCGGCCATGCCGCCGTCGATCGCCAGGGCGGTGCCGGTGACGGAGGCCGCGAGCGGGCTGGCGAGGTAGGCGATGCCGGCCGCTACCTCGTCGGCGGTGACGAGGCGTCCCATCGGCTGGCGCTGGTTGAGCGCGGCCCGTTCCGCGGCCGGGTTGTCGGCCTGGTCGAGAAGCCGGCCGATCCAGGGAGTGTCGGCGGTACCCGGGTTCACGCAGTTCACCCGGATGCCCTCGCCGATGTGGTCGGCGGCCATCGCGAGGGTGAGCGACAAGACGGCGCCCTTGGTCGCCGAGTAGAGCGCCCGTTGCGGCAGGCCCGCGGTCGCCGCGACCGAGCAGGTGTTGACGACCGCGGCGTGCCCGGAGGCGCGCAGGTACGGCAAGGCGGCGCGGGTGACCCGGACGATGCCGACGACGTTCACGTCGAAGACACGGTGCCACTGCTCGTCCGGGTTGTCGGCCACCGTGCCGACCGCCCCGATGCCCGCGTTGTTGACCAGGATGTCGAGGCCGCCCAGGCGTTCGGCCGCCGCCGCGACGGCCTGCCTGACCGACGCGTCGTCGGTCACGTCGGCCGTCACCGCGGTGAATTCGTCCCCCGCCTTGAGGTCGAGGACCGCGACCCGGGCGCCGCGCGTCGCGAGCAGCCGGGCGGCCGCCAGCCCGATGCCCGACCCGCCGCCGGTCACGATCGCCGCCAGGCCGCTTAGTTCCGCCATCGTGGCTTACCTTTCTTCCGCGGTTGACTCGCCGCCGACGATCCGGGCCAGGAACAAGGCGAACAGGATGACGGCGCCGTCGATGGCCTCGATCCAGTAGTTGGACACGTTCGCCAGGTCGAGGATGTCCTGGACGATACCGAGCAGGATCACGCCGGAGGCCGCGCCGATCATGTTGCCGCGCCCGCCCTTCAGGCTGACCCCGCCGATCACGGCGGCGGCGAAGACGGAGAAGATGATCCCCTCCTGGTAACCCTGCTGGCCGGTCACGGCCGAGACGCGGCCCGCCTCCATCAGGCCGCCGACCGCGGCCAGCACGCCGCCGGTCACGTAGACCCCGATCTTGACCCGCTCGACCTTGATGCCCGCCGCCCTGGCCGCCTTCGGGTTACCGCCGACCGCGTAGATCGCCCGGCCGGTCCGGTGATACCGCAGGAACAGGCCGGTCACCGCGAAGATGATCACGGCGACGACGAGCGAGACCGGGAGCTGGCCGAAGGACGCGGATCCCAGGTAGCCGAACGGGGCGGGCAGGTTGAACAGCGTCTGGGCCTTGACGATGCCGTTCTGCAGGCCGGCCAGCACGATCGTCATGCCCAGCGTCACGATGAACCCGTTCAGCCGCCCCTTCACGATCAGCAGGCCGTTGATCAGGCCGATGGCCGCACCGACCGCGAGCAGCACGACAATGCCCAGGTAGGGACTGAGGTCGGTGCCGCTGCCGTACGCGGCGACTGGCACGATCAGCCACGCCGCGACCATCGGCGCGAGACCGAACGTCGACTCAAGCGACAGGTCCATGCCGCCGATCATCAGGATCAGGCTCTCCCCGACTACCACCACGCCGAGCGCGGAGCTCTGCTGCCCGATGCCGGCGAAGTTCGAGATGGTCAGGAACGCGGGGCTGACCACCGTACCGACCACGATCAGCAGCACCAGCACCGGCAGCAGGGCCACCTCGCGGAGCACGCCGGCGTTGACGGACCGCAGCCGGGAGCCGACCGATCCGCCCGCCCGGGGGGCCGCCGCCGCGTCGCCGCCTGGCCGGACGGCGGTGCTGACCTGGCCCTCGGGCGTCTGCTTGGAAATCACTGGGCTGCCTCCTCGGCGGTGCCACGGGCCACGCTGTACGTCGTGCCCGTCAGCCCTTCGGTCGCGACGATCATCTCGTCACGGTCGACGGGCATGTCACTGAACTCGGTGAAGACCTCGCCGCGGACCAGGACGATCACCCGGTCGCAGATCGCCAGGTCGGAAAGCTCGTCCGTGCAGAGCAGGACGCCCGCGCCGCTGCTGGCGGCGGCGTCGGCGAGGGAGCTGAGCAGCAGCTCCTTGGACGCGACGTCGACGCCGCGGGTCGGGGTGACCGCCACGATGAGTGACGGGCGGTGGGCGAGGGTCCTGGCGACGGTGACCTTCTGCTGGTTTCCGCCGGACAGTTCGGCGACCGGCTGACCGGGACCTGACGAGACCAGGGACAGGCGCGCGGTCAGCGGCTGCGCCGCGGCGTCCCTGCGAGCAGGCCGGATCAGCCCCAGCCGGCTGGACAGCAGCCTGGTGATCGTCATCGTGGCGTTTTCCGCCACCCCCAGCTGCGCGACGAACCCCTCAACCTGGCGGTCTTCCGGGATGTAGCCGATCCCCGCGCGCTGGGCGGCGTCCCGGCGGCCGGGCGGTACCAGCTGACCGTTGAGCCGCACGGTGCCGCTGGCGTACCCTTCCGCGCCGGCGACGGCGCGGCCGATCGTGGCCACGCCGGCGCTGAGCAGCCCGGTGACGCCGACCACCTCGCCGGCGTGGACCCGGAGCGACGCCCCGGCCAGTCGTCCCCGCGGCGAGTCGGCGGTGAGGCCGTCCACGTCAAGCACCACGTCCCGGGGCCTCGCCGCTTCGGCCGCCGGCGTTCCGGCGGCCTGCTGCCCGTCCGACGGAGCGGGCGCCGCCGTCGGGGGCGCGCCGTGAGCACCGTGGCCGCCGTGCGCGGCCGGGCTCGCCGACCCCGCGTTTCCCACCATCGCCGCGACCAGGTCGTCCCTCGACAAGCTGGCGGTCGGCGCGGTGAGGACCATCTCGCCGTCGCGCAGGACGACGACGTCCTGGCAGATCTCGAAGACCTCTTCCAGGTGATGCGAAATGTAGAGGACGGCGACGCCCTTCGCGGTGAGCTGGCGCACCCGGTCGAACAGCCGCACCCCGGCCTGGCGCTCGAGGGCGGCGGTGGGCTCGTCGAGCAGGACGCAGCGGGCACCGGTGGCCAGCGCCCGGGCGATTTCGACGACCTGCAGCTGCTCGACCGACAGGTCACGGCACGGCGTCTCGGCGGCGATGTCGAAGCCCCACTCGCGCATGATGTCGCGCGTCCTGGCGCGCAGGTCCGCCCAGTTGACGAAGCGGGGCACGCTGCCGAGGAAGACGTTCTCCGCGACCGACAGGTCGGGCACGATCATCGAGTGCTGGAAGACGGTGGCGATCCACTCGCGCCACCGGTCGATGTCACCGACGCGGGGGGCGGGCGCGCCGCCGAACCGGACCTCGCCCGCGTCCGGCACCGACAACCCGGACAGGATCGAGACGAGCGTGGACTTTCCCGCCCCGTTACGGCCGACGAGGCCCAGGCAGTGCCCGGGCCGCAGGGAAAGACTGACTCCGCGCAGGGCGCGGGTGCTGCCGAAGCTCTTCTCGATGCCGGCCACTTCGACGAGCGCCTGACCGCTGGAAGTCATGGCATGTCCAATCGTGGAGGAACGGGTGGCCGGCCTCCCGCGGGGAGGCCGGCCACCGGATGGTTACGAGGACGAGCAGACGCCGCCGTGCGCGCTGCCGTACACGTTGCCCCACAGCGTCTGGTCGCTGACCGCGGTGGTGGTGACAGATGCGGGCAGGCCGTCAACCGGGCTCGTCAGCGTCAGGCTGGCGGCGGTCTTGGTGACGAACGGCGCGACGATCGGGTCGGCCAGGTTCGTGTCGCCCTGGTAGGTGACGTTCTGCAGGGTGGGCGCGCCGCCGCCGGGCTGGCCGGCCGCGAGCGAGACGCCCTTAGCCGCGTCGACCGCGTAGGTCAGCGCGTACTGGGCGTACAGGTTGGCGGGCTGTGACTGGGACGCGGTAACCGACCCGTTGGCGATGTCGCACATCTCGAACGGGACGCCGTCGTCGCTGATCAGCATGACCGGGCTGGCCGAGCCGGGACCCAGGTTCTTACTCTTGAGCAGCGGGATGATGCCGGTGTCGGGGCTTGACCACTGGGAGTAGATCGCCTTGAGCTGCGAGCCGTAGGCGTTGATGGCGTTCTGGGCGTCGGTGACGGCCGTCGCGTCCGTCCACACGGTGGGGTCCTTGAGCACCTTGACCCCCGGGTCGTTGGCCGCCATGCACGAGTCGAACGCGTCCGTGCGGTCCGCGCCGTTCGACGAGGTGAGATCGCCTTCAAGGTCGAGCACGTCGCCGGACTTGACCTTCGACGAAATATAGGCGCAGGCATCCTGCCCGTACAAGGTGTTGGAGGCACGTACCACCATGTAGACGTGCCCGACCCCGACGATCGTGTCGACGGAGACGAGCTGGACGTGGTGCGCGGTCGCGTAGCTGATCGCCGGCCCGAGGCTGGTAGCGGTTTCCGGGTTCACGATGATCGCCTTAGCGCCCTCGTTCACCAGCTGCTCGATCTGCTGGTTCTGCAGGCTGGCGCTGGCATTGGCGAGCAGCGGTCCGAGCAGCTTGACGTGCATCTGCTGCGCGTACTGCTGCTCGTAGTTGATATACGCGGCCCAGAACGCCGTGTTGTTGTATGTCAGGTCGACCCCGATGGCCACCTGTCCGGCGGCCGCCGAACCGCTGGCCGAGGCGGCTCCCGTAGTGCCCGGCGTGCCGCTTGTGCTGCTTGAGCTGCACGCGGCGACGAGCAGGCCTGCCGCGGCTACGGCCGTGGCGCCTGCCAGGCGTCTCTTCGATCTCATGGCTCTCCTCACTGAGTTATGAGCGGACCTTGCAATAGACGGGGGACTAACCGGTCGTGGTGCCGCCGAGCTCCTGCCAGAACTCGCCGGCGGGATACTCGAAGGTGCGCAGCGTCTCGGGCCTGAGCGCCGCCGAGAACCCGGGGCGGGCGGGCGCCAGGTAACGGCCGCCGACGACGCGCGCCGGGTCGGTGAAGTGCTCGTGCAGGTGATCGACGTATTCGATCAGCCGGCCGTCGGCCGAGGCGGCGACGCCGATGAAGTCGAACATCGCCAGGTGCTGGACCATCTCGCACAGGCCCACACCGCCCGCGTGCGGGCAGACGACCACCCCGAACTTGGCGGCGAGCAGCAGGATCGCGAGGTTCTCGTTGACCCCGGCGACCCGGCTCGCGTCGAGGTTGAGCACGTCCGCCGCGCCTGCCTGGAGGATCTGCTTGAAGATCACCCGGTTGGCGACGTGCTCGCCGACCGCCACCTTGACGGGGCTGACCGCGCGGCGGATCCTGGCCAGCCCGAGAATCTCATCCGGGCTCGTCGGCTCCTCGACCCAGTACGGGTCCCAGGGCATCAGCGCGGCGATCGCGGACTGCGCCTCAGCGACCCCCCAGCGCTGGTTCGCGTCCACCGCGATCCTGATCCCCGGACCCACTGCCTCCCTGGCCAGCGCCATCCGCCGGGCGTCGTCCCCGGTGTCGGCGCCCACCTTCAGCTTGATCTGGGTGAACCCGTCGGCGACGGCCTCGCGCGACAGCCTGACCAGCTTCTCGTCCGAGTAGCCGAGCCATCCCGGCGTGGTGGTGTAGGCCGGGAAGCCGCGCCGCTCGAGGTCGGCGATCCGCTCGTTCCGCCCGGCCCTGGCGGCATCGAGGATCCGCAGCGCCTCCTGCGGGGTCAGTGCGTCCTCGAGGTAGCGGAAATCGACCAGGGACACGATCTCCTCGGGCGCCATGTCCGCCAGCAGGCGCCACACCGGCTTGCCGGCCGCTTTCGCGGCCAGGTCCCACGCCGCGTTGACCACGGCGCCGATGGCCATGTGCATGACGCCCTTCTCAGGGCCGAGCCAGCGCAGCTGGCTGTCGCCGATCAGGGTCGCGCTGAAGCCGCCCAGGTCGCCGGTGATGTCGGCCACGAAGCGGCCGACGACGTGCCGCCGCAGGGCGGCGATCGCGGTGATCATGACCTCGTTGCCGCGCCCGATGGTGAAGCACAATGCGTGTCCCTCAAGCCCGTCAGTGTCGGTGCGCAGCACCGCGTACGCGGCCGAGTAGTCAGGGTCGGGGTTCATCGCGTCAGAACCGTCGAGCTCGAGTGAGGTCGGGAAGCGCACGTCATAGCAGTCAAGTGCGGTGATTCTCCCGCCGGCCGGAGCCGGGTGGGCGCCGGCCGCCGCTGGAATCGTCACGGCACCATCTGGCTGCACATACGTCACTTGCACTCCCTGCGCGAACAGACATCGGATCTATTGATCGGATGTTTGCACGCGATATCGAGGTCCGCAAGATGTTAATTACCAGGAGATTTCCTGACATGACGTCTGAGGTCGCGTGTGGCCGGATCGTGGCCGCTATGTTTTCGCAGGGTAGCGCCGTGATCGCCAATCCTCGCGCGCACTGCAGTCCGCACGTTTGCTGATTACATTTCGGCAACGGTCACAAGAGTGGCTGTGCGGCGGGTGAATGGCGATACATCGGATCACCTGAGGGCCGGAGGGCTCAGTTGCCCGGTCTGTGCAGACTGCCCGCCGTGCAGTTCAACCCAGCCAGCCGGACTACGCGATCTCGTCGATGTGCGTCATGGGGCCCTCAAGGAGGCAGTACCGTGGCAACGGGCCGTGACTGGCGTTCAGGTGGAGCACCACCGGGGAGCGGCCCCCCGGCTTTCGCCGGGCGAGCCGTGCGCCTGGGCAAGTGTTGTAACGCAGCCCAAGCAGCCCACGCCGCCCACCGGGAGCACGCACATGACCAGTCCACTCAGTCACGTACCGGATGCCGCCAGCCCCGCGCGCACCGCGTCGCCGTCAGCCGCGGTCGCCTACACGGCCGCGCTTGAGACCATCGCCGCGGCCGAGCCCGACGTCGCCGCCGCCATCGCGGGCGAGCTCGCGTCGCAGCGGCGCCAGCTGAAGCTGATCGCGTCGGAGAACTACGCATCGCCCGCGGTGCTGCTGGCCATGGGGAACTGGCTGTCGGACAAGTACGCGGAGGGCACCGTCGGCCAGCGCTTCTACGCGGGCTGCGAGATGGTGGACCGGGTCGAGTCGATCGCCGCCGGGCACGCGAAGGCGCTGTTCGGCGCCGACCACGCCTACGTGCAGCCGCACTCGGGGATCGACGCCAACCTCGTCGCGTTCTGGGCGATCCTCGCCCGGCGGGTGGAAGAGCCCGCACTGCGCGCCGCGGGTGTCAAGCACGTGAACGACCTGGCCGGCGGGGACTGGGAGCGGCTGCGCGGGGAGCTGCACGCGCAGCGGATGCTGGGGATGGCGCTGGACGCCGGCGGCCACCTGACCCACGGTTTCCGGCCCAACATCTCCGGCAAGCTGTTCGAGCAGGCGAGCTACGGGACCGACCCGGAGACCGAGCGGCTTGACTACGACGCGATCGCCGCCCAGGCGAGGGAGTTCCGCCCGGCCGTGCTCGTCGGCGGGTACTCGGCCTATCCGCGCACCCCGAACTTCGCGACCCTGCGTGAGATCGCGGACGAGGTCGGCGCCACCTTCATGGTCGACATGGCCCACTTCGCGGGCCTGGTCGCGGGCGGCGTGCTGACCGGGGACCTGAACCCGGTCCCGCACGCCGACGTGGTGACGTCCACCACCCATAAGTCACTCCGCGGTCCGCGCGGCGGGTTCGTGCTCTGCACCGACGAGTACGCGCCGTTCGTCGACAAGGGCTGCCCGATGGTGCTCGGCGGCCCGCTGCCGCACGTGATGGCGGCCAAGGCGGTCGCGTTCGCCGAGGCCCGCCAGCCGTCGTTCGCCGGCTACGCGGCCGCGGTGGTCGCCAACGCCCAGGCGCTCGCAGCGGGGCTGCTGCGGCGCGGGGTGCGGCTGGTGACCGGGGGCACCAGCAACCACCTGGTGCTGGCCGACGTGGCCGCCAGCTTCGGGCTCACCGGCCGGCAGGCTGAGTCGGCGCTGCTCGAGGCCGGCGTCGTGACCAACAGGAACAGCATCCCGCGGGACCCCAACGGCGCCTGGTACACCTCAGGGATCCGGATGGGCACCCCGGCCCTGACCACGCTCGGACTCGGTCCTGACGAGCTCGACGAGATCGCCGGCATCGTCGCCGGCGCGCTGGGCGCGACCACGCCCGCCGGGGGCACCTCCAAGGCCAGGTACGTACTCGACGCCAAGGTCGCCGCCGTCAGCCGCGACCGGTGCGCCGAACTGCTCGGCCGCCATCCGCTCTACCCCGGGATCGAACTGTAGGCACCCTGCTCCCGGGCTGGCAGGCATGGTGCCCGAGTTCTCCTGTTTCGTCTGGGCGGACGAACCATGCCGGCGCGATTCGTCCGCGCGGACCAATCGCTGCCTCCCGGCGGCGTCTAGGGTCGCTGCATGCCACATCTGGATGACATCAGCGCCTGGATCACCGAGAAGCTGCCCGCGCTGCTGGCCGAGCACAAGGTTCCAGGGGCCGCCATCGGCGTCTACGCCGCGGGAGAAGCATTCGATTTCGCGAGCGGTGTGCTCAGCCACGCCACCGGCGTCGAGGCGACCGCCGACTCGGTCTTCCAGATCGGCTCCATCACCAAGACCTGGACCGCGACGCTGGTCATGCAGCTGGCCGACGAGGGGCTGCTCGACCTCGACGCGGCCGTCGCGCGGTACCTGCCGGACTTCCGCCTGGCGGACGGCGAGGCCGCCAGCACCCTGACCGTCCGGCAGCTGCTGTGCCACACGGCCGGGTTCGAGGGCGACATCTTCACCGACACCGGCTGGAACGACGACTGCGTCCAGAGGTACGTCGAGACGCTCGCCGCGGACCCCCAGCTGTTCCCGCCTGGTGAGATGTTCTCCTACAACAACGCCGGCTACTGCGTACTCGGGCGGGTCATCGAGGTGCTGCGCGAGAAGCCGTTCGACCAGGCGCTGCGCGAGCACCTGTTCACACCCCTCGGCCTGACCCACGCCGCGACCGACGCGAACTCGGCGATCCTGTTCCGCGCCGCGGTTGGCCACCTCCCGAACCCGGCCGGCGACGACGGCCGCCCGGTGCCGGCGCCCATGTGGTCCCTGGTGAAGTCCAACGGCCCGGCCGGGGCGATGCTCGCGATGCGGCCCCGCGACCTGCTTGCCTTCGCGGCCATGCACCTGAACGGCGGCACGGCCGCGGACGGCACGCGGGTGCTGGGCGAGGCAAGCGTCACCGCTATGCAGGCGCCGCAGGTCACACTCCCGTCGCTCGGCCTCATGGGCACCCACTGGGGCCTCGGCTGGGAGCTGTTCGACTGGCCGGGCGGGCAGGTGTTCGGCCACGACGGCGGCACCATCGGCCAGTCCGCGTTCCTGCGCGTGGTGCCGGGCGCAGACGTCGCGATCGCGCTGCTCACCAACGGCGGCAACCCGATCGCGGTCTACTTCGAGGTCTACCGTCACCTGCTGAAGGAACTGGCGGGCATCGACCTCCCCGCCACCCCTGTCCCGCCGCGGAACCCGGAACGGATCGACGGCGCCAGGTACCTCGGCAGCTACGTGAACTCGATGGGCAAGACCGAGATCACCCAGGACGCCGACGGCCGCATCTGGATGACCGAGACCCCGCTCGGCGAGCTCGCCGAGCTGATCGGCGAGGTCGAGAAGACCGAGCTGGTCCACCTGGAAGGCAACACCCTCATTCCGGCCACTCCCCGGTACGGAATCTACCTCCCGCAGGTCTTCATCGGCGACGACGGCAGCGGGCGGTCTCGCTACATCCACAGCGGCCGGGCCACCCGGCGCGCTTGACCAAGCACCCCTTCCTGGAGGGCGACAAGTGCGAAGAAGGGTCCTGACCACCGCCGCGGCCCTGTCGGCCGCCGCGGTCACCGTCGCCGCCTGCTCAAGCAGCGGATCAAGCGCGAGCCCGGGCACGTCCGGCAGCGCGAACGGCTCATCGACAGGGGCACAGCAGTACGCGAACGGGCGTGCGGCCACGGTCCTGTTGCCGTCCGACCCCGGCAGCCTCGACCCCGACCTGACCTCACTGTCGGCGACCTACCAGGCCGACATGTTCCTGTACGACTCGCTGATCGACCTCACGTCGGCAGGCAAGGTCGAGTCCGGCCTGGCAAGCAGCTGGTCAGGCGGCATGACGTCCGCGACCTTCACCCTCAAGAAGGGCGTCACCTGCTCGGACGGCTCACCGCTGACCGCAAGGTCGTGACCAACATGACCACCGCGGCGAACGAGCTGCTGTCGGGCGAGGCGAACATCGGCGAAGTCGTCGGCTCCGACACTCAGCGGCTGACCAGCCTTTACGCTCAGTCGATCTACGCACCGTTCGGCGAGCTGTGGTTCAACGAGAAGCCAGGCCAGCCCACCGCTGAGGTCGCCGTCCGCCGGGCGCTTACCGAGGCAGTGCAGCTGCCACAGCTCGGTGTTCGGCTCGGTGCAGCGCCGTCCACCGTCCTCGCCGTGCTGGCGCTATCCGGTCGCATGTCCAGATAATGAGACCATCGTCTTGCATTCTGGACAGTGATCTAATGGCTGAGCCAGACTGGCGTGCGGTGAAAGGAGAAACATGAGCGTCTACACGCACGGTCATCACGAGTCCGTCCTGCGGTCGCACCGGACGCGCACGGCGGCGAACTCCGCCGGTTACCTGCTGCCGCACCTGAGTGCGGGCGATTCGCTGCTCGATATCGGCGCCGGCCCGGGGACGATCACCGCCGACTTCGCCGGCCTGGTCGCCGCGGTGACCGCCACCGAGGTGGGGGAGAAGGAACTGGGGCTGACCCGCGCGACCATCGCCGCCAGAGGGATCGCCAATGTCGACTTCAGCGTGCAGGACGTGCACGCGCTTACCTTCCCCGACCGCACGTTCGATGTCGTCCACGCGCACCAGGTGCTCCAGCATGTCGCCGACCCGGTGCAGGCACTGCGGGAGATGGCGCGGGTCGCCCGCCCGGGCGGCCTGGTCGCGGCGCGTGACAGCGACTACGCGGCCTTCACCTGGTGGCCGCAGCTTCCCGAGCTGGATGAATGGCTCAGGCTCTACCGCACCGCCGCGCGCGCCAACGGCGCCGAGCCCGACGCCGGCCGGCGAATGCTCTCCTGGGCGCGCGCGGCCGGCCTCACCGACGTCACGGCCACGGCGAGCACCTGGTGCTACGCCACGCCCGAGGCCCGCGACCACTGGGGACGCATGTGGGCGGACAGGGTCCTGGAATCCGCCCTGGCCCGCCAGCTGGTCGACGGCGGGTACGCGACCACGGACGACCTGCGTCGCATCAGTGACGGCTGGATCGCCTGGGCGGCGGCGGACGACGGCTGGCTCGCCATCTTGCACGGCGAGATCCTCGGCCGGACCCCGCCGGCCGCCTGATCGCGGGTATTCCAGGCGGCCGGCGACCAGACGGCGGCGGACGGCGCGGTGCTTGCCTGAAGTGGCAGGTCAGAGGTGCTCGACGGGCTCGCCGCCGGGGCCGTTGGCGTAGCAGAGCCAGGGGATGCTCGGTGTCTGGCTTGTGCCATGCTTGGTCCAGTCAGCGACGCCGCCGGGGAAGGTCGCCTGCAGGCGCTCCCACTGCTCGCCGGTGAACTCGATGCCCGGGTAGGCGGCGGGGTCGAGGGGCTTGAGCTGCGGCTTGGCGATCCGCTGGGAGCGGTGGTCGCCGCAGGCGGCGACGGTGCGGGCATCCACGTAAGACGGGTAAAGCCGGCGGTAGTCCTCCAGGTTCCCGGCCAGCTCGCCCGGGGGCGTGCGGATGCCGTCGGACGCGTCCACGGGCCGGGCCGCGACGATCTTCTCGGGCAGCGGTTTGTCGCTGTGGTCGGCCTCGACGGCGGCCAGCCACTGGTCCATGGTCAGCACGACGGCCTCGGGCGGGGTGAGGGCGGCAGCGCCAGCCAGTCCTGCCAGGTGATGTCGCGGCCCAGGTAACGGGGATGCCTGAACGGCCAGTCGGCCGCGATCCACCGCGGTACGAGCAAGTCAAGCGCGCGCTCCGCCTCGCCGCCTGCGAGATCGTCCACCACCCACCAGGAGACCTCGACGTCGGCGCCTGTCCGCTCAGGCGGGTCGATGTAGACACACCCGAAGATCGCCGTTTCCCGTTCGTCGAGCAGTGCGTAGTTAAAAGACTGGTGCGCGGCGATCTCGTCCTCGTGCCGCCGCAGGTCGGCCCGGTCCGCCTCCACGGTCATCGTCTCCGGCGGCCAGCCCCAGGCCGGGCCGAAGATCTCCCACAGGCGGCCGCGCGAGCCCATCACCGCGGGATAGTCGAGCGGGGTGTCGGCCTCCCGTATCGGCCGCAGGTGCAGGTCCGTTCCGGGCACCGGGACACGGACGGGGTGGATGAAGTCGTCCGGCAGCCAGCTCACAAGATCCGAGGCTACGCGCAGGGCGAGCGGCGTGAGCGCTAAAGTCGTGCCGTGACGGCGTCTCGCTTTGTGGTGCAGCTCCACGACGCGACGACCCTGCATTTCGATTTCAGAGTCCTGATCGGCGGCGTGCTCCGCTCGTGGGCGGTTCCCAAGGGGCCGTCGCTCGACCCGCGGGTCCGGCGCCTGGCGGTGCCGGTCGAGGATCACGCTCTGTCCGCGGGTAATTTCGAGGGAGTCCACGCGGGGCAGGGCCGCGGTACCGGCGCCGTCATCATCTGGGATGAGGGCACCGCTGAGATCGTCCGCGATGAGCCTGGCCACCTGTCTGTCGTCCTGGAGGGGACCAAGCTCGCGGGCGGATTCGCGTTGACCAGAACCGGGGAACGCCGCTGGATCCTGGTCAAAACCCGTGACAGCGGCGCGAGACCCGGTTCCGACATCGTGACCGAGCAGCCGGCCAGCGTGCGCAGCGGCAGAACGTGGGACGAGCTGGCGAACGGGTAACCGCGGGCCCGGCCAGACACCTGAGCTGCCACGACGATGACTGCTCACGAGGTGCGTATCGACGATGCCCACGGCTTCCATCAGCGCGAACATCGTGGTCGGGCCGACGAACGCGAACCCCCTCTTCCGCAGCGCCTTGGACAGCGCGACCGATTCCGGTGAGCGGACGGGGATCTCGCCGACGGTACGCGGCTCGGGGGTGGCACCGGGACGGAACGACCAGACGAAGCCCGCCAGCCCGCCGTCTGGGCGGAGGGCGACGGTCGCCCGCGCGTTGGTGATGGCGGCGCGTACCTTCAGCGCGTTGCGGACGATGCCGGTGTCCGCCAGCAACCGCGCCACGTCCACGTCGGTGAACGCGGCGACAGCATCGGGCTGGAAGCCGGCGAACGCCGTCCTGAACGCCGGGCGCTTGCGCAAGATCGTGGCCCACGAGAGCCCGGCCTGGAACGCCTCCAGGCTGAGAACCTCGTACATGCCCTGCTCGTCGGTGACGGGCATGCCCCACTCGCGGTCGTAGTACGCGCGCAGCAGCGGGTCGGCCGCCGCCCAGGGCGGGCGGGCGAGTCCGTCATCGCCGACGACAGTGCCGTCACCGCTCACTGGTACCTCCTCGCTGACGCTCGTCGGCCGCGTTCGCGGACGCACAGTGCTTACTGGTTCGCTCGCAAGCTCGCTCACTGATACCTCCGCGCTGACGCTCGTCGGCGGCGTTCGCGGACGCACAGTGCTTACTGGTTCGCTCGCACGCTCGCAAGCTCGCTCACTGAGCCGCTCCTCCGGTCAGCCTTGTTCCGCGTCCGGTACCGCAGGGCAGGCAGCCGGCCCGCGGGCGGCCGTCGTCAGGCGGCGTCGTGGAAGATTAGCGCGAGCGTGTGCCGCTGGCCGGAGCGGATGGCGGAGACGCCGTGCCGCACCGGGGCGGCGGACCAGCCGCGGGCGGACCTGACCGGCCGGTCGCGGGTGGTGAACAGGTAACCGTGCCCCTGCGGTACCAGGGTCGCGGTGCCGCGGGACTGCGCGCGCGGCCGCTGCTCAAGCAGGAGGAACTCCCCGCCGGTGTGGTCGACGCCGGGCTCGTTGAGGTTGACCACGACTTGCAACGGGAACACGAGATCGCCGTACAGGTCGCGGTGCAGCGCGTTCCAGTCCTTCTCGCCGTACCTGAACAAGATCGCGGTCGGCTTCGGCTGGCCGGCCCGGTGGCACATGTCCAGCCACTCGTCGAGCGAGTCCGGCCAGGGCGCGGGCCGGCCGAGCTTGGCCCACCAGTCCCGGGCGATCGGCAGCAGCCGCGGGTAGAGCGCCTGCTTGACCCGTTCGACTGGTTCCGGGTACGGGGCGGCGAGGTAGCGGTACTGACCCGCGCCGAAGCGGTGCCTGCCCATCGCGACGGTGCTGCGGAACAGCTCGTCCTGGTCGTACAGTGCGCGGATCCGCGCGGTCTCCGCGGTCGTGAGCAGCGGCGGCAGAAGGGCGCCGCCGTACTCGTTGACCTCAGCGGTGATCGCGGTCCAGTCGCCGGAATCGACCCGCTCACGCCAGGGGTCGCCAAGGATCTCTTTCACGGGAGTCACGCTGTCGCCTCCAGGTTTCGCTGCGGCCGGATCGCCGGCCGGGACTTTCGCTGCGACGGGATCGCCGGTCAGAACAACCGCTCCGCACTGACCGAGGCGGGCTCTTCGAGTTCGAGCAGGGCCCGCTTGCGCTTGAGGCCGCCCGCGTAACCGGTCAGGGATCCGTCCGCGCCGAGGACGCGGTGGCAGGGCACGACCACGCACAGCGGGTTCGCGCCGACGGCCTGTCCGACCCGCTGGGCGAGCGAACGGTCGCCCAGCTGCCCGGCGATGTGCCCGTAGGTGCTCGTCTGCCCGAACGGGATGCCGCTCACGATGTCCCAGACGGCGCGGGAGAAGGCGTCGCCGCCGGCCGCCAGCGGCAGGTCGAACTCGCGCCGGCGCCCGCCGAGGTAGTCGTGCAGCTGCCGGGCGGCCTCGTCAAGCAGCCCGTCCGCGCCGGCTGGCACCTCGGGACCGAAGGTCTCCTGGGCCGGGCGGCGGATGTGGTGCCGGAAGTACAGGCCGACGATGTGCTCGCCGCGCGCGACCACGGTCACCGGCCCGAGGTCGCCGCCGGTCACGATATGCCTGATGCTCATCTCCGTTTCCTTCCTTCTCATCGGGTAGACGCCGGCCGGGACGGAAACGTGAGCTGCGCGCGAGCTAACGCGGCAGGCGCCCCGCGTAGGTCAGCGCGAAGTCGCGGAAGGTGACGGCGGGCGCGGTCAGCGGGCGGTCGGCGGGCCAGGCGATGGCGACCGTGCGGGCTGCCTTCGGCGCGGTGACCCGGACCGCCGTCACCGACGGGTCGGCCAGCGAAGACGCGGTGGCGGGCAGCAGTGACACGCCGAGGCCGGCGCCGACCAGGCCGCGGGCGGTGTCCGCCTCTTCGCCCTCGAAGGTGATCCTGGGCTCGAAGCCGGCCGCGCGGAACAGGTCGTCGGTGATCGCCCGCAGGCCGTAGCCGGGCTCCATGACGATGAAATCCTCGTCGGCCGCCTCGGTCAGCGGCACGCCTTCGCGCCACCGGGCCGCGAGCCGGTGGCCGGCCGGGACGAACAGGTCGATTCGCTGCTCGTCCAGGGGGCGCGAGTGCACGTCAGGCGCCTGCGGCGGCGGCGAGATCAGGCACAGGTCGATATCGCCGGAACGCAGCCGGGTGAGCAGGCCGTGCCCGCCGTCTTGGACGAGCGCGAAGCCGGTCAGCGGGTGGGTGGCGCGGAAGTCCTTCAGCAGCCGCGGCACCGCCTCGCCGCCGAGCGTGTGCAGGAACCCGAGCGCGACCCGGCCGCGCAGCGGGTGCGCCTCGCTCGTCAGCTGGTCGAGCGGGCCGCTGAGGCTGGCCAGGGCGCGCTCGGCCGCGTCAAGCAGCTGGCGGCCGTGCCTGGTCAGCCTGATCGAGCGACCGGGGCGGGTGAACAGCGGCACCCCGAGCTCGGCCTCGAGCCGGGCGATCGAGCGGGACAGCGTTGGCTGCGGGACTCCGAGCAGCTCGGCCGCCCGGGTGAGGTGCTCCTCGCGGGCGACCGTCGCGAACTGGCGGAGCCGGGGCACGAGCGCGTCAAGTGCCCCGGCCGCCCCGCCAGCGTCGCCCGCCCCGCCAGTCCCAGGGCTGGCCTGTCCATGCATATTTGAATTATTACACGCGTTTTCATGCATTGGACGTATCAGTAGCCGGCGGTTAGCGTCGGGGCGTGACCCTCTCCGTGGAAAAGGCGCCCGGCTTGCCGGGCGGCGCGCAGCGGCTCAGGCACGGTGATCCAGGGATGCGGCGGGTCAGGCTCGGTCTGTTCGCGGCCGGGCTGGCTACCTTCGCGCTGCTGTACACGCCGCAGCCGCTGCTACCCCTGCTGTCGGCAGGCTTCCAGGTCAGCCCGGCGGCGGCGAGCCTGGCGATGTCGGCGGGCACGGCCGCCCTCGCGCTGGCGGTCATCCCGGTGAGCTCGCTGTCCGAGGTATGCGGGCGGCGGGTCGTGATGACCGTATCGGTGCTGGCCGCGGCCGTCCTCGGGCTGGCCGCGCCGTTCTCGGTGAACCTGACCATGCTCATCGCGGTCCGCGTGCTGCAGGGCGTCGCGCTGGCCGGAATGCCCGCGACGGCGATGGCCTACCTCGCCGAGGAAGTCGACAAGGCCCACCTCGGCCGGGCCATGGGCCTGTACATCGCGGGAAACGCGATCGGCGGCCTCAGCGGGCGGGTCATCGCGGGCATCCTCGCCGAGCACGGCGGCTGGCGGGTCGCGACCGCCGGGGTCTCGGGTCTCGCACTCGCGTGCGCGGTGGTGTTCGCGGCGCTGCTGCCCCGCTCCGCGTTCTTCACCCCGTCGCCGCTACGGCCGCGGCCCCTGCTCGGCACGCTGGCGCGCAACCTCGCCGACACGGGGCTGCTGCGGCTCTACCTGATCGGGTTCGCGCTGATGGGCGCGTTCGTCACGGTGTACAACTACCTGACGTTCCGGCTGAGCGCGGCGCCGTTCGGTTTCTCCACCACCCTGATCGGCGCGCTGTTCACCGTCTACCTGGCCGGTACGTGGTCCTCGACGACGGCGGGGCGGCTGGCAGACAGGACCGGCCGGTACCGCGTCCTGGCGGCGGGCGTAATCGTGGCGATCGCCGGCGTGTTCCTGACCCTGCCCGCGTCGATCTGGTTCATCGTGGCCGGGCTTGTGGTGCTGACCGCGGGGTTCTTCGCCGCCCACTCGGTGGCCAGCGGCTGGGTCGGCGGGCGGGCCAGGGTCGCCCCGGCGCAGGCGTCCGCGCTGTACCTGTGCCTGTACTACATCGGCAGCAGCGTGGCGGGATCGGCCGGGGGAGTGTTCTGGACCCGTGACGGGTGGCCCGGCGTGGTCGTTTTCGCGGTCGTGCTGCTGGTCGTCGCCCTCGGCTGCGCGCTCTCCCTCGTCACCAGGCGGCCCCGGTCGCCGAAGACCAGGCTCGCAGGCCCGGTTCACTCCGCTGGCGTTAGGCTGAATTCGTAGGCCCGCAGCATCAGCCCGGGCACCGGCGCGAAATCGAGCTCCGGCGTCCTGGTGAACCCCGTCGTCTCGTACAGGTGCTGGGCGGTCGTCATGGCCGGCTGAGTGCACAAGCGCAGGCAGCGCAGCCCGCGGTCGCCGGCGTAGCCGATGACGGCGCGCAGCAGCCGCCGCCCGACGCCCCGTCCCTGCGCCCCCGCGTCGACCGCGAACGCCCGCACGTCCGCCTCCCGCGCGTCCCGCGCGAGCTCGCTGTCCGGACCGAACGGCTCCAGGGTCACGGTCCCGAGCAGGCCGCCCGCCTCGTCAGCGGCGACGAGCACCGCGCAGTCGCCGTCGAAGCCGAATCCCCGCAGCGTCTCGGCGTACTGGCTGCCCTCGGGCAGCAGCCCGAGCGCCCGGTACGCCGCTACCCGCAGATCGCCCACCGCCGCCTGCTCGCCAGGCAGTATCTCCCGGATCATCACCTCCCGCACGCTACCAGCGCCCTGTAGGGTCGGCGCAAAGAGTCCGCGGCCGCCAGCCAGCCGGCACCGTCGCCGGCCCGAGAGCAGACAAGGAACCGGAATGAGTCCGACCGCCGAGCAGATCCGCGCCATGCCCAAGGTCCTGCTGCACGATCACCTGGACGGCGGGCTGCGCCCGCAGACCGTGATCGACCTCGCGGACGAGATCGGCTACCAGGACCTGCCCTCGCGTGACCCGGTCGAGCTGATGGAGGCGCTGACCGCCGGCGCGCACCGCGGCCACCTCAACCTCTACCTGGACGCGTTCCGCCACACGGTCGGCGTCATGCAGACCCCCGGCGCGCTGTACCGCGTGGCCAGGGAGGCGGCCGAGGACCTGGCTGACGACGGCGTCGTGTACGCCGAGGTCCGGTTCGCGCCTGAGCTGCACACCGAGCGCGGGCTGACGCTCGACGAAGTGGTCAAGGCCGTGACCGACGGGTTCCGCGACGGCAGCGCCGACGGCAGGATCAGTGTCCGTGCGCTGCTCACCGCCATGCGCACCGCGGCCCGCTCGCTGGAGATCGCCGAGCTCGCGGTGCGCCACCGCGACAACGGCGTAGTCGGGTTCGACATCGCGGGAGCCGAGGCGGGCTGGCCGCCCAGCCGGCACCTGGACGCGTTCCAGTACGTCCACCGGGAGAACTTCCACGCCACGGTGCACGCGGGCGAGGGCTTCGGCCTGCCGTCGATCTGGGAGGCCGTCCAGTACTGCGGCGCCGAGCGGCTCGGCCACGGGGTCCGGCTGGCTGAGGACATCGTGGACAACGGCGACGGCCCGGTCTACCTCGGCCGTCTCGCCGCCTACGTCAGGGACCGGCGCATACCGCTTGAGATGTGCCCCACCTCCAACGTGCAGACGGGCGCGGCCGAGTCGATTGAGAAGCACCCGCTGCGGCTGCTGCGCGAGCTGCGCTTCCGCGTCACCGTCAACACCGACAACCGGCTGATGTCGCAGGTCACCTTGAGCAGCGAGTTCGCGCTGCTGGTGCGGGAATTCGGCTATGACTGGCCCGACCTGGAATGGCTCACGCTGAACGCGATGAAGAGCGCGTTCGCGCCGTTCGACGAGCGCATCGCGCTCATCAACGGCGTGCTGAAGCCGCGTTTCCGCGAGCTGTCCGGGCAGTAACGAGCTGTACGGGCAGTAGAGGCAAAGACCCACATCGCTCGCCCGAACGGGAGCGGCTGACACCACCCACCCCCAGGATTCGCACAGCCGGGCGCAGGCGCTTGCGTCCCGGCCCGCGCCGGGCGACAGTTGTTCCGTGCCGGGGTTGCTGCCAGGCCGGGTAGGGATACATTCTCGGCGGCGAGAACCTGAGCATGCGGGCGATCCTCCAGGCGCTGGCGGACGGCACCGGGCCGCCGATGCCGCGGCTGCGGGTTCCGTCCGGCTTGATCCCGGCGGCCGCTGCCTCCTCCACCCTGGTTCGCCGCCAACGGCTACGTGACCGCCCGGCGGCACGCCGCGATCACCTGGCGCGATTAACCGGCGCCCCGTGAGTGTCAAAGGCGCTCGCCCCGGCGCCGGGCGCCGAGGCGAGCCGCGTCCCGCCGCCCGCTACGCGGTGATCGGGACGCTTGCCTCCGTCGTGTAGGCGGCGAAGGTGAACGACTCGGTGAAGTACAGCTGCACCGAGTCGGCGTCGTGGGAGAGGTAGCCGATCGACACGTCCTGGCCGAGGCGGAGCTCGTAGTCGCCGCCGCGGGTCGAGAGCAGCAGCGCGCCCTCGATGGCGGGCGCCCAGATGATGTGCCCGTCGTCGAGCAGCCGGTTGAGGTGCTCGCGGATCGGGTAACCGTGCTCGGTGGTCTCGCTGACCGCGGTCCACGCGTCAGCCGAGAGCAGCAGCGAGTACGGGCCGTCCACGCCGGCCAGCCGGAGCTGGCTGAGCGCCTTGGCGACCAGGTCCGGGTAGGCCTGCGGCTCGCCGGGCAGCGCCAGGCTGGCGTTGGACGACGTCGGGCGCAGGCCGGCGATCTGGGCGGCGGCGTAGCCGTCGAAGACGGCGCGGTCCTCAGCGAAGGCGACCTGCTTGGCCGCGTCCTTGACCGGCTGCCAGTCCGGGTCGAGCGCGCCGCGCTCGACCGAGTCGATGTCGGCCCGGCTGAGCGTGAACGGCACCCGCAGTTCGACGACAGGCCGCCAGTCGCGCAGCGTCGCCGTCACGCCGTCAGCCGGCGGGGCGATCGCCGTCACGTGCCCGGTCCCGAGGCCGGCCAGTGCGAGCCCGTCGGGGCCGGTCACGTCGACGGCCTTGCGCGCGGCGGCGTGCCGGGCGAAGGTACGCCTGGCCTCTTCCTCGATCCCGGACCAGGCGCTGGCCGAGACCGGGGCGAGCTCGCGGTAGAGGTTGTTCATCGGTCCTCTTTTCAGTGTCCTTGCTGGCAGCTATGCGATATGTGTCCGGCGTTGGCTGGCACTAGCCGGCCTCGTCGGGGCTTTGTCTGGCTGGGTCTGTCTGGCGGGCTCTGTGGGCCGGCACCTGCTGGCTTGGCCCTGTTCTGCTGGTACCACGCTGGGCTAATCCCTGAGCGACCCGATACCGAGCGAACCGTCGGCCGCCTGGGCGGGGCCCCCCGCTCCGGAAGCACCGGCTGCCCCGGAAACGCTGGCCGCCCCGGAAGCACCGGCCGCCACCGGGACGCTGGCCACAGCCGCCGCGCCCGGCGGTCCTGGCGGGTCGTCGAGGAAGTCCGCGCACGGGGCGAAGAACAGGCAGCCCGTGACGGCGGTGGAGAAATCGAGGATCCGGTCCGTGTTACCGGGCGGCAGCCCGATGAACATGTTCTCCAGCATCTCCTCGGTCACCGACGGGGTGGCGCAGTAGCCGATGTAGTACGTGCCGAACTCGCCCTTGCCCGGGTTGCCGAACGGCATGTTCGCCCGCACGATCTGGCGTTCCTCGCCGTCTGGACCAGTGATCGTGTTCAGCGCCACGTGCGAGTTGGCGGGCTTGACGTCGTCCGGCATCTCGATGTCGTCGAGCTTGCTGCGGCCGATCACGCGCTCCTGCTCTTCGATGCTGATCGAGTTCCAGGCCGGGAGGTTGTGCAGGTACTTCTGCACGATGACGTAGCTGCCGCCGGCGAAATCAGGGTCGGCGTCCGCGCTGACGAGCGCCGCGCGCAGGCCGGCCCGCCCGCCAGGCGACTCGGTGCCGTCGACGAAGCCGATGAGGTCCCGTTCGTCGAAGTAGCGGAAACCCTGCACCTCGTCAGCGACCCGCACCGCGCCGTCGAGTCGCCGCATGATCTGCGTGGCGTACTCGAAGCACAGGTCCATCCGGGTCGCCCTGATGTGGAAGAGCAGGTCACCGGCCGTGGCCGGGGCGATGTGGCGTGACCCGGCCAGCTCGCGGAAGGGGTGCAGCTCGCGCGGGCGCGGTCCGTCGAAAAGGCGGTCCCACGCGTCGGAGCCGATCGCGGTGACCACCTGAAGCTCGCCTTCGGGAATGCGGAACCCGACGGACCGTCCGACGCCGGATATGTCCGGCAGCAGGTCCCGGACCGCGTCCTCGCCGCCCGGGTTGACGGTGAGCACGAGAAACACCGCGGCCTGGGTCAGCGGGCTGACCACGGGCTGCGGTTCCGGCGCCTCAATCGGCTGCTCTGGCACAGGCATGTCCCCTTCGGCATCGTCAGCCCCTAGCCTTCCATATCCGCGACGCCGTGCCCAAGCGGGGGACCGGTGGATAGTAAGCCCGCCTGCCCGGTCGCGGAGAGGAAGTGACGGCCCGCCGCCGCGCAGGCAGTCAGCCGGCCGTGCTCGTCCGGTAGCTCCGCCAGGACCAGCCGGGGTTCAGCGGACCGGTGCGAGCCGGCGGAGCTGGGTGACGTGCCCGGGGTTCAGCTCAGCCACGCTGGAGACCTGGAGCAGCTTCATGGTGCGGACGATCTGGTCGCGCAGGATCTCGATGGCGCGGTCAACCCCGGGCCTGCCTCCCGCCATCAGGCCGTACAGGTAGGCCCGGCCGATGAGGGTGAACTGGGCGCCGAGCGCGACGGCGGCCACGATGTCGGCGCCGTTCATGATGCCGGTGTCGATCGCAATCTCGGTCCGGCCGCCGACCGCCTTGACCACCTCGGGCAGCAGGAAGAAGGGGACGGGCGCGCGGTCGAGCTGCCGGCCGCCGTGATTGGACAGCACGATCCCGTCCACGCCGAGGTCGGCGAGGGTGCGGCAGTCCGCCACGTTCTGCACGCCCTTGACGACGAGCTTGCCCGGCCACAGGCCGCGGATCTCGTCCAGGTCCTTGAAGCTGATCGTGGGGTCCATCGCGGAGTCGAGCAGCTCGCCGACCGTGCCGCCGGTCGAGGTGAGCGACGCGAACTCGAGCTTGGGGGTGGTCAGGAAGTCCCACCACCACCAGGGGCGCGGTATCGCGTTCACGACGGTGCCCAGGCTGATCTGCGGCGGAATGGAGAAGCCGTTGCGCTTGTCGCGCAGCCGCGCGCCGGCGACGGGCGCGTCGACGGTGAAGAACAGCGTGTCGAACCTGGCCGCCGCCGCCCGGCGGACCAGCTCGTAGGAGATCTCCCTGTCGCGCATGACGTACAGCTGGAACCAGTTCCTGCCGCCGGCGTTGGCCGCCTTCACGTTCTCGATGGAGGTAGTGCCGAGAGTGGACAGGGTGAACGGGATGCCGGCCGCGCCCGCCGCGCCGGCGCCGGCGGTCTCGCCCTCGGTGTGCATCAGCCGGGTGAAGCCGGTGGGGGCGATGCCGAACGGGAGCGTGCTAGGCCCGCCGAAGACGGTCGTCGACGTGTCGAGCTCCGAGACGTCCTTGAGTATGGACGGGTGGAACTCCACGTCCTCGAACGCCTGGCGGGCGCGGGCCAGCGAGAGTTCACCTTCCGCGGCGCCGTCGGTGTAGTCGAACGCCGCCCGCGGCGTGCGGCGCCTGGCGATGTCGCGCAGGTCGTAGATGGTCAGCGCCGCGTCGAGGCGGCGCTTGCGCGCGTCGAGCTCCGGCTTCTTGAACCGCATGAGCTCGAAGATCTCGCTCGGCTTCGGGATCTGGCGGTCGGTCATGGGGTCAGGCACCTCGGGGCTTGGAGCGGGTCGGGCTTTCGAATCGAACAGCGGAGGCTGCGGGCCAGTTCCGAAGACTAACCTGTGGCCGCCCGTGCGGCTAGGGCGGACCGCACCGAGCCTGGCGATGTCGCCCGTACCCGCCTCATCGTTACCCATTACTGTGAGTGGGAACAATGCCACCTAGAGTTATTGAACCGAGACAGAGTTGCTAAAGTTGAGAATGGCCATCGGGGGGACTCATGGCGACCAGCAGCACTAGTGACGACCAGCGGGGACACATCCTGGTGGTCGACGACGACCCGGTCTACGGCGAGTACCTGCGCCGGGTGCTCAGTTCCGCTGGCTTCGCCGTGACCCACCAGCCGGACGCGGAGGGCGCGCTCGCCCGGGTGCACACAGGGCAGTGGGACCTGCTGATCACCGACATCGAGCTGCCCGGCATGAACGGGCTCGAGTTGCTCGACCGGGTCCGGGAGCTGGCACCGGGCCTGCCGGTCGCCGTGCTCACCGGGCCCGCGTCGGTTGACTACGCGGTCTCCGCGCTGCGCCGCGCGGCCGCGGAGTTCCTGCAGAAACCGGTGAGCAGAGAGGTCCTGGTCGCGAAGGCGGTCGAGCTGATCGAGGCGGCCCGGGCGGCGCGGGAGGTGCACCGGGAGACGGTGCTCGCGGTCGGGGCGCACCCCGACGACGTGGAGATCGGCGCGGGCGGGACGCTGGCGGCGCACTGCGCGGCGGGCGACGTGCTGGCGATCCTCACCCTGTCGCGGGGCGCCGTCGGCGGGGACATGGCCCAGCGGGCCCGCGAGTCGCAGGAGTCCGCCGACATCCTCGGCGCCCGGCTGTGGCTGCGGGACCTGGAGGACACCCAGATCCCGGAGGGCAACCCCACGATCGCCATGATCGAGGAGGTCATCGCCGACTTCCAGCCGACGATCGTCTACACCCACTCCGTCCACGACCTGCACCAGGACCATCGCAGCGTGCACCGGGCGGCGATGGTCGCCTGCCGCTGGGTGGGCCGGGTCTACTGCTACCAGTCGCCGTCGGCCACCGTCGACTACAGCCCAAACTACTTCGTCGCCGTCGATGACTACCTGGGCCGCAAGCTCAAGGTGCTCGACGCGTTCGGATCCCAGTCCGGCATACGCGACTACCTGGAGCCCGAGTTGATCACCGCCACCGCCCGGTACTGGGCCAGGTACGCCACCGGCACCTTCGCCGAGCCGTTCGAGACGGCCAAGGACCGCGGCGCCCTGCCCAGGCCACGGGCCGCGTCCGACCCGGTCGTCCGGACCGTCTGATGCCGGCGCCAGGACCGCGCCGCCCGGGCGACGAGGCCGTAGCGGCCCGCCCCCTCGTCACCGGCGCCCCGGTCACCCGGGTGCTTGTCACGGGAGCCGGCGGCCCCGCCGCCATCGCCGCGATGAGGTCACTGCGCGCGGACCCCACGGTCGAACTGATCGCCGCGGACATGGACCCGTGGGCGGCCGGCCTGTACCTCGTACCGCCGGCGTCACGGACGCTTGTACCGGCCGGGGCGGCGCCGGAGTTCGCCTTCGTGCTGCTCGCCCTGTGCCAGGAGCTTGGCGTGCACGTCGTCTTGCCGACGGTGGACGCCGAGCTGCGGCCGCTGGCCGGCGCTCGCGCGACATTCCGTGCGCGCGGTATCGAGCTGCTGCTCGCCCCCGCGGCGGCGCTTGACATCATCCTCGACAAGCTGGTGCTCGCCGAGTACTGCGCCGGAGTCGTCCGCGTGCCGCGCACCGAGCCGCTCGGGGCGGAGACCGACCCGTCGTCGTGGACGTACCCGGTGATCGTCAAGCCGCGGTCGGGCAGCGGGTCCCGCGGCATCGTGAAGGTCGAGACGGCCGCGGAGCTCGCCGCGCTCGACCGCGCGCCCGGCCTCCTCGTGCAGCGGTTCCTGCCCGGCGCCGAATACTCGATCGACGTGCTCGCGGGAACCGACGGGCACGTGATCGCGTCCGTGCCGCGGCTGCGCGCCCGG
>DASYAD010000128.1:0-8071 GCA_036501515.1 Trebonia sp.
CGGGAACTCATCGGGTACCTCGATACGCTCCGGCATCGGCCTCTCACCTTCGCTGGGGCATTCTGTACCTACTGCTCAGTACAGTAACACGCGCCTACTCACTGGCAGCATAGTTGTTTTCCCGCTTCCCAGGAATGCCCGCTCGGCTTATTATTGGACCGATCGGTCAAACAAGTGAGCCGGCCAGACGATGGTGTCCCGGACGGCCCGCGCGGTTCGCTCACGTGGGTGGCGGCGCGCCGCGCCCACGTAGCCGGCGGGCGATTCCCGCACGTTGCCGGCGGCGCGGTGCTCACGTGGCCGGCGGTGCGGTTCCCGCGCGTGGCCGCGGCGGTGTTCGCTCGCGTGGCCGGCGGCGCGGTGCTCACGTGGCCGGCGGTGCGGTTCCCGCGCGTGGCCGCGGCGGTGTTCGCTCGCGTGGCCTGCGGCGCGATTTCCTCGCGTGGCCGGCGATGTTCCGTCTCGTAGCCCGCGGGGTTCTTACCCGCGGTCGGCGATGTTTCTTTCATGCGGTTTCATGCGGTTTCATGCGGCGGTTTCATGCGGTTTCATGCGGTTTCATGCGGTCGAGGAGGACTGGTGGGCGATCAGGTGACTAACGCGGCGGTCAGCTACGCGGAGGTGGCGGAGCAGGTGCGGGCGGTGCTAGCGGCGCTTGCCCAGGCCCGGGACGACGGCCGGACCGACGACCTGGTCGCCTGCTACACCGAGGACGGGGTCGTGGAAGTCCCCGGGCTTGGCACGTTCGCGGGCGCCAGTGCGCTGCGCGAGGCGTTCGCCGACTGGGCACCCGCCGTTCCGCAGCACCACATCGTGACCAACACGCTGGTCACCGAGTGGGACGCGAGCTCGGCCCAGGCGAGCAGCGACGTGGTCTTCGTCCAGCACGGCGCCTCAGGATGGGCGGTCGCGAGCGTGGCCAGGTACCACGACACCTTCAAGAACGCCGCGGTCCCAGCACGGCCGGGGCTGGGGCGTGCCGCTACGCCCGGGGGTGCGGTTGCGGGGGTGCGGTTACGCGCCCGAGGTTGCGCAGCCGGGGCCGGGTTACGGGGCGTGGCTATGGGACTGCCGGTACGCAGGTTACGGACTGCGGCCAGAGAAATCGGGAAATGGGCAGACTTGGCCAGCGGAATTGCGATCAGCGGGTAAGCAGCGGAGCCGGGCTTCGTTTAGGGCGGAATTTTTTAGCTGATTGGTAACTTATACGTGTTATAGCACCATTTCTTTCCAAGATCATCGCGGCCTTGGGGTGCCTGATGCATTCGGGACCGCTGCGCCCTCAGGTGTATCCGCTCCCGCGCCCCGCGGAGGCCAGAAACGTGGCCAGGCCTCGCCAAGGGTGCGGTCGACCTGAAACCCGGCGACTGGCCGACCTGTTCTCTGGCTGGCCCGCTGAACTGGCCGACCCACTGGCCCCGGTGAGCCGCCCGACCAAGCACTGGCCGCCCCATTGGCCCGGTGACCCGGTGGCCCGCTGACCCCGCCCGGCCCTCCCGCCGATTGGGGACAGCGCTCTCGCTAGCGGAGGCCCGGCGCGGACTGGCTAGCTCGCCGGCTGGGAGTCGCGGGCTACCTCGAACGGCTCCCAGCCTTCGGGGTTCCTGATGTCGTTCCAGGAGCGGCGCATCTTCAGCAGCAGGCCGACTAGCTGGCGGGTCTCGGCGTCGTCGAGGCCGAGCTCACGGAAGAGCTCGGCGTTCAGCAAGTTGATGGCCTTGCCGGTCAGCACGTGGCCGGCCGGCGTCATCTGGGCGATCGTGCTGCGCCGGTCGGTGGGGTGCGGGGTGCGCTTGATCAGGCCCTGGGCTTCCAGCTTGTCCACCAGGCTGGTGATGCTCGTCTGGTGGATCTGCAGCTGCTTGCCAAGCTGGTTGAGCGGCATCGACTCGCCTTGGAAGTACAGCCGGATCAGCAGCTCGTAGCGGGCGAAGGTGAGGTCGATCGGCGCCAGGATCTGGTCGGCTCGCCTGGCCAGCACCTGGTGCACGCGCATCAGTGACGTTACGGCGGTACACCCGGCGGCGCAGTCCTCCCAGCCGTTCTCGTTCCACAGGTGGTAGGCCTCGAGGATCGGGTCCCTGTCGCCGCTCTGAGCCACGCCGGCCTTTCCATGGGTCACTGACTATCGGGTAGTAAATTACTCTACCGCGACTCGTCAGGCTGACCTTGTGCCAGCTCAGATGCCCCGGGCCGAACGGCACCAGCGGTGGAAGGTGCCGGGAATGACGAGTGGACGTTCTAGCCCAGGGCGGCCTGGTTGGGGCCGCCGCCTGGTCAGACCGTCGCGATCGGGTTCAGCGGGCCGCCCGCGGTGCCTGGCAGCCGCAGCGGCGGCGCGGTCAGCAGGAAGGCGCTGCGGCTGTTGGCCCGGAGCCAGGTCGCCAGCTCCTGGGTGTACCACATCTCACCGAGCGGGATCCCGAGCTTGAACAGGCACAGGTTGTGCACCGGGATCAGCGTGTGCGGCTCGCGGCTCGGCGTCGCCCAGCCCTCGACCGCGTAGTTGTCCGAGATCAGTGCCGTCAGGCCGGAGTCGGTGATCCACTCGAGCACTTCGGGGTCATTGCCGTCCAGGTACGGGTACATCGCCTGGATCCTGGACGCGTCGGGGTTCTTGTCCCACTCCATGATCTTGTTCCCGAAGCCGGTGTGCAGGATGACCATGTCACCGGGCCTGACCTCGACGTGGTCGGCCGCCATGATCTCGCGCAGCGTCCGCATCGGGACCGGGGTCCACTCTTCGGTGTCGTTCAGGTGGTGCGCGATGTCGATCAGCACCGCCCGGCCCTGGACGCCGTGGGCCGCCATGTGCTCAAGCCCGAGGTGCCGGGCGAACGCGAGGCTGCCGCTGCCGTCGCCCTTGGCGTCCTCCTGCGGCCCGACGATGTCGACCTGGGGCTTGAAGCCGTTGTAGTAGACCGGCTCGTCGACGCCGTCGCCGTCGGCGTCGAACAGCGCGCCCTGGTGGACGAGCGCGTCCCACTGAGTCGAGTACTGGGTCCAGAGCGTCACCATGTCATCGGACCAGATGTCGATGTACGACTTGTGGATCGAGTCCTTGGCGATGACGTTGTAGAAGGTGTCCTGCTTGTAGGCCAGGTCCTCTGTCGGCCGGATGATCGGCGGGTAACGGCGCTGGTTCAGCGAGGAGCCGCCGGGAAAGTCGAGCGGCAGGCTCAGGCAGAAGCTCTTGCCGGCCTGCACTTCCCTGACGCCCTCAATCACCTTCTCCGAGGTGATGAGGTTGATCCGGCCGAGCTCGTCATCCTCGCCCCAGTCGCCCCAGTTGGAACCTTCCGGCCGTCGAACCCACCGCTTCGTCACGGGTGACCCTCCTACTGATTTGTACCGTCCGGTCAGAACAAAGCTAGCAGCCGCCAGCACCGTCACGCCAGCCCCTCGCCTGGGCAAAACCCGGCGTCGCGGCGCGTCAGGCGGAGTGGGGAAACCGCGCTCTTAGGCGGGCGCGCAGACCGCGCTTCAGCGGGCCAGGAAACCGCGCTTCAGGCAGGCCGGCAGACCGCGCTTCAGCGGGCCAGGAAACCGCGCTTCAGGCAGGCCGGCAGACCGCGATTCAGGCAGGCCGGCAGACCGTCAGACCGCGATTCAGGCAGGCCGGCAGACCGCGCGTCAGGCAGGCGGGAAGACGAGCCGCTCGGTGGTGATCACGAACGGTAGCTCGCCCGCGAGGAAGTTGGCCTCGTCCGCCCTGGTCCTGGCGTAAGCGTCGGTGGCGGCGCCTGCCCGCATCGCGGCGACGTCGTCGAACCAGGTGACAGCGAGGCCGTCGTAGGGCGCCGTGCCCGCCTCCCTGGTGCCGTCCGACAGATGGGCCTGCACGTAGCGCCTGATCGTGGGAATCGTCGCCGCCAGCGGCCCGTGCACCTGCGCCCAGTAACGGTCGAACTCGGCCCGGTCCAGGTCTGGTCGCTTGGTCACCAGTTCATAGTTCTTCACGTACGCGGCGGGCGGCGGGCCCGGCTTGGCCAGGTACTCCTCGACGACCAGGCAGCTGACCGAGGCCGGGTCCAGCAGCGGGCTGTCCCAGGCGCGGCGGAAGGCGGCATCCGCCAGGCACCGGGCCACGCTCGCCTCCTCGTCGAAGACGAGCTCGTCGATCACGTCACAGGCGGGCTCGGCCCGGCGGTAGGCACTCGCCAGGGTCAGCGCCTGGGTCGCGCGGCGCAGCCCGTAGGCGGCGGCACTTGACCAGCCGGCGGCGCGGCCCGCCTGGCGCTGGAAGTCGCCGACGCCGCTGCCTGGAGACCGCTTCGCCAGCCTGACCAGGGTCGTCATGGGCCTACTCCGTTTCTGTCGGCTCCGGCGCGGCCGGCTCCGGTCCTGCCGGCTCCGGTTCGGTCGGGCTCATCGGCGGCGGCGATGCCCGCCGCCTGGGCGAACGCCGTCAGCTCGCGGGGGATGTCAGGGCCCATCGGCTGGTAGGCGATCTCCGTGATCCCGGCCGGCGGCAGCGCCCGGAGCCGCGTTCCGAGGTCCGCCCTGGTTCCGGTCATCGTCCAGCTGGCGAGCAACCGCGCCGAGCGGCCGAGCAGCACCTGGTCGTGCTGGCCGAGCCCGATGAGGTGGCCTTCGTGCACCGCGAAATGCCGGCGGGGCAGCTCGACCGCCTCGACCGCCTCGCGCCACTCGCGGCCCCCGGGCAGCTTGTCCACCCCGTCCGCGCCCTTCGACTCGTAAATGGCGTGGTAGGCAGCCGCGAGTGCGGGCCCGGCGGCGGCCACCGCCCGGGGCCCGGCCGGGTCCTCGCCGTCGTCGAGCACGGTCCCGAACGTCAGCAGCACCTGCCGCTCAGCGCGGCCTGACGGGTCGCGCGGCACCCGGGTGGTGAGCACGCCGTCCCCGAGAGCGGCCGCGACCGCCCGGCCCCGGGGCCCGTCCGCGGCGATGAGCACGGCGGCGTCGACCGGGCGGGCGGCCGCGAATTCGGGCGGCTGCGACAGCCGCACCTGGTTTCCGTTCCAGCTCGCCTCCTCGCCGCGCAGCAGCGTCCGGACCACCGCGACGTACTCCTCGACCGCGGCCCAGCGCAGCGGCCGCTCCCCCAGGAGCATGCGGCCGGTCAGGCCGGTGCCGAAGGCCGCGCTCGCCCGGCCGGGCGCGAGCCCGGCCAGCGTCGCCAGCGCCGCGGCGGTGACCACCGGATGACGCAGGCTGGGCACCAGCGACGCCGGCCCGAGGCCGATGACGCGGGTACGCGCGGCCGCCAGCGCCAGCACCATCCACGGGTCGGCGCACAGTGCGGGCGAGTCGTAGCACCAGGCCCGGCGGTAGCCCAGGCGCTCGGCCAGCTCGATGTGAGCCGGGGTGTCGAGCGACGGCGCGAACACGCACGAGATTACCGGTACCCCAGCGCTAACCATGGCAATCAACATAGACCAACCGGTCAGTACAGGCAATTGCGCACGGACTGGACGCGTGAGCGGGCGCGGCGGTGCGCGCCCCTGTCACATCCATCCGAGGTCGAGCTCGATCACGACCGGGAGGCTAGGCCGGGCCGGAGCAGGGGCGGACTTGCCGTCGGCGGCGTCGTCGCCAGCTGGCAGCGAGTGGAACTTGCGGCGGAAGTAGACGAACGGCATCTCCTCGGCCATTCCGACTTCCTCGACCCGGCCGATCAGCACCAGGTGGTCACCGCCGTCGACCTTCGAGTAGGTCGCGCAGCGCAGCGAGATGCTGACGCCCTCAAGAAACGGCAGACCGTCCGCGTCCGGCTGGAAGCCGGCCCCGTCGAACTTGGCCGCCCCGCGGGTGGCGAAGCGCATCGCCAGGTCGGCGTGACGGTGCTGGAGCACGTGGATGTTCCACCGGGCCGCCTCGGCGAACGCCGGGAAGCACTGGGCGGAGTTGGCCAGGCAGGTGAGCACCAGCGGCGGGTCCATCGACACCGAGCAGAACGAGCTGGCCGTGAAGCCCCACCAGCGGCCGTCGGCGTCGCTGGTGGTGACGATCGTCGCCCCGCTGGGAAACGACGCCATGGCCTCACGGAAGGCGCTGGCCAAGGAGGCTTCCACCCGCTACTCGGCGGCCGTCGCGGCCTTGGCGGCCGCCGCGGTCTCGGCTGCCGCGGCGGTCTCGGCTGCCGCCGCGGTCTCGGCTGCCGCGGCGGTCTCGGCTTCCGCCCCGGACCCGGCGGGCCGCGCGGGTCTGGACGGCGGCGGGAAGAACTTGTGTCCCCAGTGCGCGCCCGCCGTGATCTCGTAGACCGGCTGCTCGCCGTCCACCTTCAGGCCGTCGTAGCCGAACTCGACCGCGTAGAGCTCGGGCGAGTAGACGTAGAAGGACGTCATCTTGTCGTTGGTGTGCTTGCCCAGGCTGTTCATCAGCGGGATGTCGTACTTCTCGCGCCGGTCAAGCGCCAGCCCCACGTCGTCGAGCGTCGCCGCCTCCACCATCAGGTGGAGCAGCCGTCCGCGGCCGCGGCCGGGAGCGGACGCGACGCCCAGCGTGTGGTGCCGCTGGTTGGGGCTCATGAACCAGACCGGGCGCCGCTTGCCGCCCATCGTGTTGCGCTCGTAGAAGCCGAGCACGTCAACGTAGAAGTCCTTCAGCGCCCTGCCGTCGTCGGCGGTGACGATGACGTGGCCCATGCCCATGTCGCCGGTCACGAACGAGCTCACCGTGGGCAGCACAACCGGCACGTGGTCAAGGACCGGCCCGTAGAACAGCTCGATCGGGTTGCCGCCCGGGTCGTCGAACCGCGCGAAGCCGGTGACCCGCCGATCGTCCGCCTCGGCGTCAGAACCCGCCGTTACCTTGATCCCCGCGTCCTGGATAGCGGCGACGGTCCGGGTTAGGTCGCGTTCGTTCAGTACCTCGAATCCGATCCCCGTGGCGCGGCTCTCAGCCCCGGGTGAGACGACGAGGCGGGGCGGATAGTGGTCCATCCGGTAGCGCAGCGACTCGTCACCGTCGGCCGCGACCGGCATCAGCCCGAGGAAGTCCCCCGCGAACACCTTCCACGCCTCGAGGTCGGTCGACTCCAGCCTGAGGTAGCCGAGCGATTTAACTGGCACTGGTGATCCTCCTTGCGGCGGCCGGTTAAGGCTGCGGGAAAGTCGGCGACCCGGATTCACGGCGCTTCCAGCGGCCGTCGTCGTACCAGGTGGTCTCGATGACCGAGAGCGGCTCGTCCCAGCACTCAAGGTAGGTCACGCCCTCGGGGCCCGCGGTGATCACGAACGGAACCCCGGGGTCGGCCGTCCAGAACTCGCCTGGCCCGAGCTGCCTGACCTCCTCGCCGTCGGCGCCGTACTCAACCGTGAGCTGCCCGCCGGAGACGATCATCAGCTGCTGGCGGTTCACGTGCCGCTTGGGCACGGTGAAGTCCGGTCGGACGCGGCGGCCCTGCCATTTGAAGGCGGCCTCGACATTGGTCGACCGCGATATCGCGCCGTCAAGGGTAGCCGTAATGTCTACCGGAGCATTCGCGATAAATCCGCCGTCATTCCAATAGAAGGCCGGATCGCCTTGAAAGAATTCGAGCGGCTCCCAGCCGTCGTCGCTTAGGAGATCGAAAAATGATATGGGCACAGGGTCATTGTGGCCCATATGACGACGGCGGTCAATACGCGCGTTCCACTAGGCGGGACACATCCTGACCTGCGCTTCTGCGTCCAAAATAACAGAACGACGGTGGTGACAGAAAAGATCGTAGCTCCTATATTGACCCTATGCCATTTTCTGTAGACAGCCTGGTAACCGCCGACGACTGGATCCCCATGCCGCTGGCCGGGCAGCAGGAGAATCCCAGCTACTACTGGGAAGACGGCCGCCTGCTGAAGGACTCGCCCGCTGACTTCGACGCCACGTTCGCCCAGAACATGTGGATGACGACCAAGCCGATGAGCCTGCGCGCGTTCAACCGCAACCCGCTGTATGTCGTGCCGAACTTCACCGTGCCGCGTCACCTGCACAACATCGACGAGACGATCATCGTCTTCAAGGGCGAGTACAAGATCCAGTTCGGCGACCCGGCCAAGGACGAGCACGTGATCGTGAAGCCGGGCTGCTTCTTCACCAGCCGGGCGGGCACCCCGTACACGATGAC